>JAFEGI010000022.1 GCA_018240135.1 Verrucomicrobiota bacterium | reverse complement strand
GTCATCATTCATCTATTCTAAATTATAATCTTTGGGGTTTTGATGTCTTCCGCAATTCGTATGGCTCTTCAGTTAGTAGGTTTTCACTGGGATCAGGACTCTGCAGATCCTATCGAATCAAATGGTAGGGATATTCTGCAACAGCCTGATGAGGAGCTTAAGGACAAGATTCAAGAGTTGCAGCAAGGAGCTGCAAAAGCTCAGGAGGTTATCAGGACACTTCAAGAGCAGGTGCGGCAAGCGCATGACACAATCTGTGATTTGTCAGGCAAAGTGAATACGTATGAGGCAGAAATCGTACAGGATAGGCAAGCCGCTACGGTTCTAAATGGAGAAATTCAGGCGCTCCAGGCTCAAATCGCTCAGTTGCAAAAAGTGCAAGAAGAGAAGGAAGGGACGGCCTGTGCATTATCGGGCAGAGTCAATGCTCTTGAGACAGAAATCGCACAGGATAGGCAAGTCGCTACGGATCTAAATGGAGAAATTCAGGCGCTTGAGGCTCAAATCGCTCAGGTGCAAAAAGTGCAAGCACAGATGGAAGGGAAAGCCTGTGCATTATCGGGCAGGGTGGAGACGCTTGAAACACAAAACACACAGGATAGGGAGACAGTAGCTCCTGGGCAAAGCGGGATACAACAAAGGTCTACGACATCCTATTCAAAGGCAGAGGAGATCTTTTATGCGGACGGCCGTGTTTACACCGGGGGATGGATCGATGATCGTCCTCAAGGGCGCGGGGAAATGCGATTTCCAAATGGCAACCACTACGCCGGATATTGGAACAATGGGCTGCAAGAGGGACAGGGAACATTAAAAGATGCTGATGGCGAGGTTCTATACCAGGGACAGTGGAAGCAAGGGGGTAGGCATGGAAAGATTGAGCGTATCGATGGAGTGGAGAAATATTCATGTATATGGAACTGCGGGCGGTTAGAGCAACTTTCGATCCAAACAAGAGCTGGCACTTGCGAAATCCATCAGCCCCCAATTGACGAACTTACCGAAAATGTCATCGAACTACTTGAAGGCGCTACGTTTAGAGGAACAATTACGTGGACTGGAGGGGAGAGATATGCAGGGGAGTTCCAATATCACCGGGACTTTTTCCGCCCCCATGGTCGAGGGTGCAAGATCTTCAAAGACGAAAGGAAATTCGATGGCTCCTGGCAAGAGGGGGTGATTTCCGGGCAGGGAGTATTAACTTTCAAAGAGGGGCAGTCCTTTGAAGGCCAGTTTTCCATTGACCGTTCAAACTTTGGAGAGCTTATTTGCCGAGAAAGAGAAGGCCATCCGACCACCCTCTTTTTTCTTGAGAAGGGCTGGCGCTACGAAGGCAGCGTGGAACAGGGGAAGGGGCCAAGTGGTCAGGGGAAGATGTATCGAAGAGAGGAGCTTCTCTATGAGGGAGTATGGTCTTCTGAGCACTTTGAAAAGAAGAAGGAGTGGGGTTTACGGGTAGATCTTGAAAACCCTTCCGATGCAAAGACAATCCTCCTTTTTCCTCAGAGTAATTACCGCTATGAAGGAACCTTCCCTAAAAATGGGCGACACTATTATGAGGAACAATTTGTTACTGATGATGAGGCACAAGCAAATTTTGGACCCCATGGAGAGGGCGCGGAATATTCCGGAGAGACACTGGTCTATAAGGGTGGATTTTTTGAGGGGTTGTATCATGAACATGGTGAGCGATTCTTGCCCTTAAAAGGGATCAAAAAGTTTGATGGGTGGTTTAAGAAAGGGCTTCCAGAAGGAAAGCATGGGTGCATTGACTTAGAAAATGGGGATAATGTGAGTGGAACATGGAGCAATGGGGAGTTAGACTTGACAAAGGTCTTTTGGTGCTTTGCAAATGGGGATAAGTTTTATGGGTCGCTCAAAATTCTTTGTGACAAATATGTGTGGTTTAAATCTGGGACATTTCAGTTTGCAGATAAGAGTGTAATTGAGAACCTTCAGTGGCAGCAGGGAGCTCTCGTAAATTCTCCAAAGATTGCAGAGGATCATCCCCTCAAAGCGTACCGATCATTCATGAGCGTCCACAGGTCATCCTCGGAATCTGCCCGAATTCCTAAACTAGCTTATTTCGAGCGATGGGACTAGTTTGCCAGGGATAGTTCTCGAGAGTCCAGATGCTTTGGCTGCCTTGCTGTAGTCCTTCACCAGGCTAATCAGATCGATCGCGATGAAGAGGTTTCAAATAGGGATTCTCCTATATTTTTTATCGCTGATTTGTCATAATCTGTGATTTTAAATTATAAATTTTTGAGGTTTTGATGTCTTACGTAATTCATATGGCTCTTCGGTTAGTAGGTTATCACTGGGATCTGGATTCTGCAGATCCTGTCGAATCAAATGGTGGGGTTATTCCAAATGAGATTTTCGGGGCGCCTCAGGAGCAGATCCGTAAGTCAGATGAGATAATCGGTGATTTGCTGGGCAGAGTGAGTATGCTTGAGACACAAATTGCACAGGATAGGGGGACAGTTGCGGTTCTAACTGGACAAATTCAGGCACTCCAGGCTCAAAAAGCGCAAGAACAGACGGCCACTGGTACTTTGTTAGGAAGAGTGAATACGCTTGAGGCACAAATTGTACAGGATAGGGAGGCTGCGGCTGCTCTAAGGGGACTGCAAGGTGCAAATGGCCAAAGCGGCACAAGTTTATCTACGACATCCTATTCAGAGAAAACAGAGATCTTTTATGCGGACGGTCGTATTTACACCGGGGGATGGATTGATGGTCGTCCTCAAGGGTACGGGGAAATGAAATTTCCAAACGGCAATCACTATGCCGGGTTTTGGAACAACGGGCTTCAAGAGGGACAGGGAACATTAGAAGATGCTGATGGCAAGGTCATCTACAAGGGAGAGTGGAAGCAAGGGGGTAGGCACGGAACGATAAAGTATACCAATGGACCTCTCGATAGGTATTCATTTATCTGGAATTGCGGGCATTTGGATCAAATTTCGATCGGGGCAGGTTTCGTTTCTTACAAAATCTACAACCCCCCAGTTGAAATTGAGAGCGAAAATCCTCTTGAACCATTGAAAAGTGCTACGTTAACGGGTGAAATCAGGTGGTGGGGAGGGATTGGAGAGGAGAGATACCAAGGGGAGTTGCAATATCACCGGGACTGTTTCCGCCCTCATGGGCAAGGTTGGAAGATTTTCAAAGACGAAACGAAACTCGAGGGCATCTGGCATGAAGGGGAGATTTCTGGGCAAGGAGTATTAACTTTCAAAGAGGGGCAGTCCTTTGAAGGCCAGTTTTCTAATTTCCCTTCAAAATTTGGAGCCGTTACCCGCCTAGAAAGAGAGGGCCATCCAACTACTCTCTTCTTCCATAAGAATGGCTGGCGCTATGAAGGAAGTGTGGAAAAGAGGAAGGGGCCAAGTGGTCAGGGAAAGATGTATCGAGGGGAGGAGCTCCTTTATCAGGGTGAATTTTCTAAGGGGTTGTATCATGGCCGTGGAGAGCGATTTGCGCCCTTAAAAGGAATCATAAAGTTTGAGGGGGATTTTAAGGAGGGAGTACCAGATGGGGATCATGGGGTCATCTACTTAGAAAATGGGGATCGGTTGAGTGGAACATGGAAAGATGGGGAATTAGAATTGTCAAACGTCCTCTGGTCCTTTCCAAATGGGATTACATTTCGTGGGTCGCTCGAAATGGTTGGTAAACGCGTGTGGTTTCAATCTGGAGGATTTGAGCTTGCAGATAAAAGTACAATTGAGGGCTTTGAATGGTGTTACGGAGCTCTCCAAGCAGGTCAAAAGGATGCAATCGATCTCCCCCTCACCTTAAGAAGCCTCACGGCATTGGACAAAGCCTCACAACTATCTTATTTCCAGCGATGGGACAGAAGTCCTTTTTGCTAGGAATAATTCTCGAGGGTTTCGTGGAGGGCAGCGCCGGATGCTTTGGCTGCCTTCACAATTTTCTCGATCCATAATGGGGAAAAGCCGTGTGCTTTAAGGCTGGATTTGGCGTCGCTAAGCGTCTCGCACTGCGCTCGGACAAAGGGCGCAATTCTTTTTAGCTCTTTGACTTTTTCCATCTCTTTTAGCGACTTGTTCTCATAGATTGCTTTCGAACAGGAGTCATAGACGGAGAAGATTGTTTCGTGCGCGCTGGAGTGGGAGCTGGAAACGGTGTCTTTGTAGTTTTGCACCAGGCTAATTGGATCAAAGACGACGAAGGTGTCTCGCAAAATTCCATTGAGCTTCCCGTAGACACCGCGCCCTGTTTTGAACTTGTTTGGTAGTCCTTCATATAGGTAATGGCCCCAGTGAAAAGGATGGAAGTGGACCTGGGAGATCCCCCTGAGTGCCTTGAGTACTTTTTCCTTCTTTAGGTCGCCCGCGGTAAGGGTATCGAACTCGGCGCATGTTTCTGTCTTCATTCGAGAGGGCATTGTGGTAATCAGCGCTCCTTCGGGATTAAATACGATGCGACTGATATCGAAGAGTTCGGTTTTAATTCCACTTGAGAGCGCGCGTCTAGATTCAAATGCGCGCTCTTCACTCTTTTCCCCGCAGAAGGAAAACTTCTCCAGGTTTTTTAGGAGCATTTTTTCTTTTGAAAGGTAGTATGCAGTGCCAGGCTCAGGTAGGTAGACTGATCCTGGAATGCATTTGTTCATAGCGCGCCTAACCGCCATGTCGCACTCGACTGCAAGGGCTGCAAGGGGACAATCATCGCTTTCGATATGATAGCCTAGACTGATGGCGCTAGGGACGTGGCCATGTTTTGTTTTGTAGTCATCGATGATCTCTTCACATCTAGTAAAATACCCTTTTCCATATCTACGGAGCCTCCTTACGTCTGCATCCATCGTCACAAAGAAGACTTTATCGCCCCTTTTGTGCCATACTTTTGCGAAGTCTGCAGTGGCGGAGCTGTTTTTGATGGTTTCGCGGATTTTTTGGTAGGGGATTTGGGACGCTAAGGCCTTAGATAATTTTACACGCCCCTCTAGAGATCTTCTAACGGAAAGAGCTTTAGAGCGATTTAGGCATTTTAAAATGAGAAAGGCGCGCTCTTTTGAGTAGATGAGCTGTTTCAATTTAGGGCGTTTTTTAAGTGCTTTTTTTGCTGCGGGGAGTTCCTTCTGCCAGGAGGGGTTTTGTTCCCATTGAGGGATCCAGAAAAATCCGGTCACATGCGCGGGGAAGGCATCGAAATTCGGTATGGAGGCGATATATTTTTCAAATGCTCGATTGACCATGGGGTCGATCGATTGGATCTGGTTGAGGCCGATCACAACGGCTAGTCTTTTCTTCGATTTCTCTCGGGATACATCGGAAGAGTCTCCATAAGCCTGCGTTTCAAAGAGCTTGAGTAGACGGGTGATTTTATCATGACCTTTTTCCATGGGGAGATGTCCCATGGGGATGTTGATGAGAAACTTTGTGGCAGGTCCTGTATATTGGGAGGCTCTATCTGTATCATCAAGAAGGAAGTCCTCCTCATTGATCTCAGCTATCCCATTTTCTTTAGGAGAGTAGGGGAAATAACTCTTTTTGCCCTGCAGGACTTCTGCAAGCCAGATCTGATTGATGAACTTCTCTTGGAGATGGTGGTTGAGAAGATTAATGGAAGCAGCAGGTAGGATTGCCATGGAATACCTCCTAGAAATGTTTGCCGCTGAGCTGCGCTATAGAGCGGACAGCTTCAAGCAGACGGGGAACTCCTTCTTCTTGCATCGCAGAGATCGGAAAGAGGGTCTCTGCGGGGTAGGGGTAGCGGCGAGTAAATTCAGCCAGGTTTTCTGCGGCTCCTTCGACGTCGATTTTATTGAGGGCAACGAGAAAGGGTTTTTCGAGGAGATCAGCGCGGTAAGCGCGGAGCTCATCCTGGAGGATGGTGAAATCTTCAAAGGGGTCGCGACCTTCTTGGCCGGAGATGTCAATCACGTAAAGGAGCACGGAGGAGCGTTCGACGTGTTTGAGAAAAGAGATGCCAAGACCTCGGTTGCAATGGGCGTCTTTGATGAGGCCGGGGATATCCGCTACGAGGACGCGCGAGTAGTCGTCGAATTGGACGTAGCTTAAGTTAGGATAGAGGGTAGTAAAGGGGTAGGGGGCGATCTTGACGGGAACGTGCGTGATCTGCTTCATCAAGGTCGATTTGCCGGCATTGGGCATTCCAACGAGTCCCACATCGGCAATTAGCTTGAGCTCGAGCTCTACTTCGATGCTCTCCCCTTCAGTTCCTGGGGTGCAGACGATAGGCGCTTGGTGGGTGGGGGATTTAAAGCAGGCGTTGCCTTTGCCTCCTCTTCCTCCCTCGCAGATGGTCCACTTTTGGTTCTCCTCGGTAAAATCGAAGAGAACTTTACCGGTTGCGAGTTCTTTGACGAGGGTGCCTGGGGGGACTTTCAAGACGAGATCGCTCCCATTGCGCCCTTTTTGGAGGTTTCCCGCCCCGGGCATGCCATCTTCTGCGCGAATGAGCCGTTTGTTGCGGAAGCTCTCGAGGGAAAGGACGTGACTGTCGGTGACGAGGTGGATCGATCCCCCCTGGCCGCCGTTGCCTCCGGAGGGTCCCCCTTTGGGGATATACTTTTCACGGCGCCAAGCGACGACGCCATTACCCCCTGTTCCCGCGCGCAATGTGAGTTTTACAGAATCTATAAACATATATACAGGAGCCTCTTTACGAGGCTCTTAAAATGACTAAACTGCTGGAAGGACGGAGACGTAAGTGCGGTCGCTTTTACGATAAGTGACGATCCCGTCGATAAGGGCGTATAGGGAGTCATCTCTACCTACACCCACATTCTTGGCTGGGCGCCACTTTGTTCCTCGTTGTCTGACGAGGATGCTACCGGTCGTTACGTGCTGGCCGCCTGTCGCTTTAATTCCGAGGCGCTGTGCCTTGGAGTCGCGTCCATTTCGGGTCGAACCCTGACCTTTCTTATGTGCCATATCTAAAGCTCCTTAACCGATGATCTCAGTGATTTTGACGCGGGCATAGCGTTGGCGGTGTCCAACCTTGCGGCGCACGGGTTTACGTTGTTTGTACTTGAAGGCGATGACTTTAGGACCTTTCACTTCGCCCTGATGTTCCCCTTGTACTTTGGACTGGGAAAGATGGGGGGTGCCCACTTTCACATTAGTTCCAGTACTGAGAAACAGCACGTTCTTGAATTCGACCTTGTCGCCTTGTTTCGCATCGAGAAGCTCTACTTCGATGATATCACCTTGTTCGACTCGGTATTGCTTTCCGCCGGTTTCGATAATCGCGTACATTCGACCTCCTGAAAATTATAGCGCGCGATAGGGAGCCACTTAGACATGACAAGCCCTATAGAGGAAAAAGGAGCATGATATGAAACCTCCTTTTTTGAGTCAATTAGGATGTAGCAAGGATGAATTTAAAATTAATTTTAATACATAAGGCGGTCATTGTTATTGGCTTAACCTTGTTTTGAATTAATGTGTATTTGATTAATAAATCAATTTAAGTATATGATCACGTTTACATAATACTTGTGTTTTGTAATCGGGGGCGCGGTGAAGTCTGTTAATAAAAAGCTTAATAAGAGAAAAGCGTCGAAAGTGACACTTAAATCCCACGCCAAGCATGGGCATGCGGGGCAGCATGCCGAGGTAAAAGAGGCAACAGACGGCATCAGTGATGTGCGTCCTGAAGGCATAAAATTCCATCAGCAATATTAATTTTAATAGGAGTTAAGTCATGGCAAAAAAACAACGAAAAGCTGCAGCTTCTACAAAATCTGCAAAGAGAAAAGCAGGTAAAGGATCTAAAGCTTCTTCATGCTCTTCGATGGGCAAGAAAGGGGCTTGGCAGTCCTTCTGGTGCCGTTACTGCTCAATGTAATCAGATAGAAAAACGCTGCAACTAAGGAAATGCTAGCACCCGGTGGCCAGTTCGCTTCATAGGCTAAGAAAAGGCCAAAAAAGGTGAACAGGATGCCGAGGAGGGTGGCAAGGCCGATCATGCGCCCAAAGTGGTGTGTAAGGGTTGCAGCGATGGCAGCGGGGATCGCTAGGAGAGAGATCACGAGGATCGCTCCTACTACTTGAATGAGTAGGACAACGGAGACGGCGACAAGACAGAGGAGCAGCATATAAAGCGCATCGACGCGCAGCCCTTGAAGTCTAGCCTCGTCCTCATCAAAACAGATCGCGTAAAACCTCTGGTAAAAGAGGGCGACCACTGCTGCAATCAAAAGATCTAGGGAGAGCAGGAGGAGGATATCCCCCTGGGTCACCCATAAGATATTTCCAAACAAAAAGTTAGTGAGCTCGACATTGTAGCCTGGGGTTAGGGCGATAAAGATCACCCCAATCGACATGCCTGTCGCCCAGATGGCGGCAATGACGGTATCTTCCCGCTCCCGATATCTGCGATGGATCCAACCCATGAGCAGTGCAGATAGGATGCCCGCTGCAAGGGCCCCTTGCAGGGGTGTGAGGAATTCCCATCCATATGTCCTTCGAAGCCAGAGGAAAAGCCCCATCCCCCCAAGGACGGAGTGGGCAATGCTTCCGCTCAAAGAGACGATCCTCTTGACGACGACGAAAGACCCAATCACTCCGCTTGCAAATGAGGCAGCAACTCCAGCAATCAGGCTGTAGAGGAGAAAAGGGGTGGTAAAGAGGGCATTAAAGAAAGTCATTTTTTAAAAAAATGGTCCTTTGAGGTGAGGGGTGTGTGGTAGAGGCCCAGGGCAAAGTGCTCGCAGACCTCTTTATTTCTCATCGAGGTGACCTGTCTGTGGACGCAGAGGAGGCGTCCCGCTCTGTCGATAATGGTTTGGAGATCATGGGTCACCATCAAGATGGTCATCTTCTGCTTCAGTTGATCTAGAAGGGAGAAGATGCTCTGTTCAGCTGCTTGGTCGACGCTGGCAGTGGGCTCATCTAAAATGAGAAGTTCTGGGTTTTCCACCGTTGCCCGTGCGATGAGAACTCTTTGGGCTTCTCCTCCCGACAGGCTTCCAAATGCCTCGTCCGCTTTGTGTGCCATTCCGACTTGTTCAAGAGCGTGTCTTGCTTTCTCTTTGCTCCCTGAAGGGAATCCACCCCACCAGGTCAGGTGGGAAAGGATGCCCATTCTGACGACCTCAAGAGCGGAAATTGGGAAGGCTTTGTCGAATCGAAGGGCTTGGGGGACATAGCCGACTTTGCCGCGGACTTCATGGGGAGGCTTTCCAAAAAGGAGGATTTTCCCCTTCTGTGGTGGGATGAGTCCCAGGATGAGTTTAAGAAGGGTTGTTTTGCCTCCTCCGTTTGGACCAAATATGCCAATAAACTCCCCCTTTTCAACGGTAAAATGGACGTTTTCCAGGACGGGGGAACCATCGAAGGCAAAATCGAGACCGTCGATCGTCAGGATAGGCTCTTTCATGGCTATTCCCTAATGGCTTGGGCGATCTGGCGGAGACTTTCTGGATAATTTTCCGCGTAGGGGTCCACCATGTGGGTGGTAAGGTGCAAATGGCTCGCAATGAGCTCTGCGCCTTTGTTGCTGTATTGAGGTTCTGTCAGGATGCTTTGGATGGTCAAATTCTGCATTTTACTCACGAGCGTTGCAACATCTTGCGGAAGGGGGTCTTTCCCTTCCATTTCGACCGATAACTGGGTGAGGTGGTAATCTCTGCAGAAGTACCCAAAAGCGGGATGAGAGACGAGGATTGTTTTTCCTTCGAGGGGGCTCATTAGGCTTGCAATCTCTTTGTCGAGCAGGTCGAGTTCATGGAGCAAAGAGAGGAGGTTCTCCTCAAATAGGCCTTGTTTTTCAGGGAGAATCGCAATAAGACCCGCTGCGATCTTAACGGCCTGTTCTTTGGCAAGGTGGGGGCTTAGCCATGCATGGAAATCTTTACTCTCATGGTGATGGCAGCAGCTCTTTTCAGAGAGGAGCTCTATCCCTTCTGTCACGGTCACGATGAGGGGAACCTTTTCCTTTTCCTCAAAATACTGGAGGAATTTCTTGTCAGAGGGTTCCCCCAGACGGATCCATAAAGCGGCATTTTGGTGGCGCTCTGCCTCGCGCGGGGTCGGTTCATAGATGTGGGGGTTTGCTCCTGCCGGCACAAGAGAAAAGGTCTCGACCGCATCCCCGGCAATCTTTTTTACAAAATAGGCGTATGGGGGGATGCTGACCAAAACGGAGGGTTTGGTATCTGGCGCCGGACTCTTCCCACAGCTAGCGGTAAGAAGGGTCAAAAGTAGGAGAATTATGCGGTGCATACTGTACAAAAATTCTCCCCCGAATCCACAATTATTGCAAGAGTAAACCGGGGCTTAAAAAAATATGTACTGTCCTTGTCATAGCGGCAAACCCTATTCTGAGTGCTGTGAGCCCTATCATAGGGGAAAACCCGCTGAAAATGCCCTCATTCTGATGCGCTCGCGCTATAGCGCCTATGCTCTCTCCCTTTCAGACTACATCATCGACACGGAGCTGCCTAGCAAGAGCAGCCGGGAGGAAATTCTCAGCTTTTCCAAAAGCACCCAGTTTGAAGGGCTGGAGATCCTCGAGTTTATAGATGGGGAGAGCCAGGCATTTGTCACCTTTATCGCTCGGCTCACCAGGCAAGGGCGAGATGCCTCCTTTAAAGAGCGGAGTGCATTTACTCGCATCTCAGGGCGCTGGTATTATTCAGTTGTGACTTAAGAGGCTATAGATTAAACTCGACTCCTCTATCTTGGAGGAGTGTCCGAGTGGCCGATGGAGCACGCTTGGAAAGCGTGTAAACGTGAAAACGTTTCGTGGGTTCGAATCCCACCTCCTCCGATCTTCTTTGTTTACGCTGTTTTTTTTCTGCATCTTCGCGCACCTGAAGGGCGACGCCTGATCGTCATCAGGCCTCTTTTGCTCGATGATCTGAGCTGCTGTTTGGGTTGTAATCGAATTTCTATATTGCATCCAAGTAGCGTAAGATAGTGCATGAGGGTATCTGTGCTAAAATCATGGATTTTTCCAGACATTAGTGCAGAAACCTTTGGCTGGCTGATGTGCAGCATAGAGGCAATCTCCTTTTGTGGAAGACCGCTTTTTCTGATAATATGCACAACCTCTGACATGAGATCAGAGCGAAGCAACATTTCCTGATCGTCTTTCAGACCTAGATCATCAAAAATATTATCGGTTGTTAACTCCTTTCGCGTCATATTTCCTCTTGCCATGCCTTATATTCTGTCTTAGCTATGCGAAGCCTTTGAAGTATCAAGTCTAAATCTTTCTTAGGGGTAGCAATCCCCGTTTTGCTCTTTTTTTGAAATACATGCAATACTGCTATTGCATCCTTGAATGCTACTGTATAGATGGTTCTGAATGTACCCTCGCGCTCGTTAACTAGTATCTCAGATACCCCTGATTCAGGGAGATGCTTCAAGGGTTTAGTGTTTCCTGGATCGCGTCCTTTTTGAATTTCTCGCAAGGCATGCCCAAACTCTTTTATGACAGCTTCCGGCATAGCTTTTAAGTCCTTCTTTGATGACCCAATCCACAAAATGGGTTTCAACGATTCCGTCTTGCGCATAGCTTGAATTTATATCAGTATTGGTAATTTGTGCGCAGGATTATTTTTGGGAGGTGAGCTGCGCCATTCGAAAAAGATATTTGCATCTTTTCCCTTCGTTAGCTGAGAATTGCAGAAAAAATGCGGGGGTAGATCGGATGATAACGACGCTGGACCACATGCTGATCGAATCGAGGACATTTGCTCCCGATCAGGCCTTTTCTG
The DNA here is from genome assembly GCA_018240135.1 of Verrucomicrobiota bacterium. Lineage (GTDB taxonomy): Bacteria > Chlamydiota > Chlamydiia > Chlamydiales > Rhabdochlamydiaceae > SZAS-13. Next base: position 19,431 of record JAFEGI010000022.1, on the reverse strand, counting down.
AAAGAGCGCATATTTCCAATATCGATGCTTATGCAGAGATGTACCGCCGCTCCCTGGATGAGGGGGAAGCGTTTTGGCTTGAGATGGCTAAGTCCCTTGAGTGGATTCGGTTCCCGACGCGGGCTTTAAGATATACGTGGGATAGTGCGGGAAGGGTTGTGCGCCATACGTGGTTTGACGATGGGACGCTCAATCTTGCGGTCAACTGTCTCGATCGGCATCTGCAAAATGGCCGAGCAAATAAGGTGGCGATCTTGTGGCGCGGCGATGGGGATGAAAAGCGCGCGGTGACTTTTCAAGAGCTTCATGATGCGGTCTGTCGCCTGGCAAATGGACTGAAGGACCTTGGGGTAAAGAAGGGGGATCGGGTCAGCATCTATTTGCCGATGATTCCTGAAGCTGCTGTCGCCATGCTCGCGTGTGCAAGGATCGGCGCGATCCACTCCGTGGTCTTTGGGGGATTTAGTGCAGAGGCTCTTGCGCATCGGATGCAAGATTCTTTGTCGAAAGTTCTCATCACTGCAAACGAAGGGGTACGAGGGGGAAGAATCATCCCCTTCAAGCAGATTGCAGATGAAGCGCTAGCAAAATGTCCCTCTGTAGAAAAGGTCGTTGTGGTCGAGAGGACAACTGGGGAGTGCCCGATGCTCTCTGGAAGGGACATTTGGTATCGCGATCTAACGGAGAAGCAATCTGTCGATTCTAGGGCAGAGGAGATGCATGCGGAAGATCTGCTGTGCATCTTGTACACCTCGGGATCTACGGGTAAGCCCAAGGGAGTCGTCCACACTCAAGGGGGGTATCTTCTACATGCCTCTCTTTCCCATCGGTGGATCTTCGATGTGCATGAGGAGGATATCTACTGGTGCACAGCGGATATCGGCTGGGTCACAGGGCATTCCTATGTGGTCTATGGGCCGCTAGCCAACGGGTGCACGACTCTTCTTTTTGAGGGGATCCCCACCTATCCCCATGCGGGGCGTTTCTGGGAGATTGTCGAGAGCTGTCGCGTCTCGATCTTCTATACAGCACCTACAGCCATTCGCTCGTTGATTTGTAAGGGGGATGCCTTCCCTAAATCCTATGATTTGAGTTCACTGCGGGTTCTTGGGACTGTCGGTGAGCCGATCAACCCTGAGGTGTGGTCCTGGTACCATCAGGTGATCGGCCAAGGCAACTGTCCCGTGGTCGATACGTGGTGGCAGACGGAGACAGGAGGCATTTTGATTACACCCCTTCCTGGGGCGCATACGCTGAAACCGGGAAGTGCTGCACGCCCTTTCTTCGGTGTCGATCCGATTGTATTGCGCAGCGATGGGTCTCCTTGCGAGCCCAATGAGGGAGGGGCTCTTTGCATCCGCAGGCCCTGGCCGGGGATGATGCGGACGATTTGGCAAGACCATGAACGGTTTATCGACACCTATTTTTCCACTTTTCATGGACATTACTTTACAGGAGATGGCTGCCGGGTGGATCTCGACGGGGATTATTGGCTGATGGGAAGAATGGATGATGTGGTGAATGTCTCTGGCCATCGGATCGGGACAGCAGAAGTAGAGAGCGCGCTTGTGAGTTTTCCAGGTGTTGCAGAAGCGGCTGTTGTGCCGGTACCTCATCCGATCAAGGGGGAAGGGCTCTATGCGTTTGTCACGCTAGTAGATGGCGCTTTGCCCTCAGAGGAGCTCAAGAAGGCTCTGATTCATCACGTGCGCAAAGAGATCGGCCCGATTGCAACACCTGAGGAGATTCGATTTGCGCGGGCGCTGCCTAAGACGCGCTCGGGCAAGATCATGCGCCGCATCCTCCGCAAGATCGCAGCAGGGGAAAAGGAAGATTTTGGCGACACTTCGACACTTGCCGATCCCAAGGTGATTGAAGAGCTTCTCACAGATGGCGCTGCGACTTAATGTGATCAAACACGTCGAGGATGTTAGAGAATTTTACTGCTTGCATTCCTTGAGCGCAGTAGCTCATTTCGCCTTGCATTACAGGGTTCTTGCGGATGCCAAGCAGCTTCTTCAAGCATCTTTTTTGCATTCCCCAGAGCCTTCTTCCGAAATATAGGAGGGCATTTCTCAGCTTATTGAGGGTATGGATCGCTTTTCGAGCGCATGTTCTTGGGGCAGGAAGGAATGCAGATAGAAAAAACGCCCTTTCTCTCCAATTAAGGATCTTGAAAAGCTTGAGTAAGTCATGTGCTTTGACAGAGGCGGAGCGCGTAAGAAAATTGCGCACCGATTGTTTGATTTGCATCTTGCGATAGTGCGCGCGGTTAACGACGAGAGGATATTTGTCTTTGTATCGATCCTTGAGCATCTCCATCGTGACGAGCCAAGCCGTTAAAGAATGGGATCCTGGCAAGATGGTTGTGGTAAGTTCATCGATTGAGGCGAGCTCTTTTGAGATGTTTAAAAACTCCATCCCATTTGCTTCATCATTATTGACGAGATAGTTTCCCGTCGATTTTGGGCTCATTCCAATGACGACTAATTCCTCAGGGTTGACGAGTATCCGCTCCGCCTCGAGCATGAGGGCATTCATCACATAGACGTCTGGGTAGGGTCCATGAAATAATTGCCCATCGAATTTGAGTTTCTCGATTTGAGACCGCTTGATGGTCGCATATTGCATATTGGTCCCATAATGGGATGTGAAGTTGAGGTGCCCCTCTACCAAGTGTCTTCCCATTTTTTTGCTTAGCCAAAGGGGCTTTTTGCTCTTTTCAAAGAGGCAAAAATCCTTGCAGCTATGTAAAAAACCGTCAGGAGCATTAGGAACGACTCGGGGATAGGCATAGATGTAGGCATTGGAATAGATCATATCGGGGCTGTCGTATTCGCTTATAAGACGATCAATCGAAGTGAAGTAGCCATCGAGAAGGGCATCATCATCTCCCAACATGATGATGTAGTCTCCAGAACAGTGGTTCAATGCATTGTTCCAGTTTTCCGTTACAGATACGAACCGGTCTGTGCGAAAATACCGGATCCTCTGATCATTCAACTCAGCCACGTATTCCCCAATATTTTCTTCAGAGTGGTTGTCAGAGACGATGATCTCCCAGTCGCCATAGTCTTGGCGCATGACAGAGGAGATCGCATACTTTAGGAATTGGAGTCGGTTTCTTGTCGGCAGTAGCACGGAAAACTTCATGATTGGAGTCCTCTGAGTAGAAAAACAGATTCTAGCAAGATGGAGAATATTTGGCTAAAATTATGCCTTGTTCTAGTATGGGCTGCATGAAATTCTCCGTTCTTCTGCCTACAAAAAATCGCCTTGAGTATTTGCGCTACGCCCTCGCATCTGTCTTGCGCCAGGACTATGCCGATTGGGAAATTGTCGTATCGGACAATTTTTCTGAGGAGGATATCAAAGGGTATGTCGACTCCTTAGGCGATCCCCGGATAAAGTATTTTCGGACCACAAGCTCTGTCTCTGTAACGGAGAATTGGAATAACGCTCTAGAAAAGAGTGTGGGTGACTATGTGATCATGCTCGGCGATGATGATTGCTTGCTCCCTGGATATTTCTCTACAGTACTCCAGCTAATTGAAAAAGAGGGATTCCCTGATCTCATTTACACGGGTGCTTACAACTTTGTCTATCCGGGTGTGCAGGCGAATGCGCCAAATGGCCATTTGATGGCTTGGAATAATGCGGCGTTTTTTCTGGGAAAAGACGAGCCGTTCATTTTAGAAAGGGAAAAGGTTCTCGAGTATGTCAGAAGGACGCTCGATTTTAATGTCGTATTCAATTTTAACATGCAGTTTTCCTTGATTAAGCGCGCACTCATCGAGAAGATGTGTGCCTATGGCCCATTTTTCCAATCTCCCTATCCCGATTACTATGCGACCACGTCGATGATGCTCCTAGCAGAGCGGATTCTCGCTGTGCCCCAAAAGCTCGTTGTGGTAGGGACCACTCCCAAGTCTTTTGGCTTTTACTACCTAAATCAGAAAGACTCTTCCGGGGTGGCATTTTTAAACAACGCCCCTTCCGATCGGGTTCTTCTCAAATACCAGGGCTCTTTACTCCCAGGGCCTCCGATGCATTCCTTTTGGTTTTTAGCGATGCAGACGGTGAAGGAGAATTTCCAAGGGACATTCGATCTGGATGTTTCAGAAAGGAAGTACCGGTTTTTACAGGTCATTGAGGTTTACAAAAAGTACAGCAAAGGAGAAGGCATCGGGGATTTGTTCTCTAGGCTTAGGTGGTGGGAGCTCTTCTACGCCCTTCCCCTATTCGTACTAGCCTCTTTGGTACGCATCAGCCCTAAAAATTGGAGCATTTGGCGCTGGATTTCAAAAAAACTTTTCTCTCTATCCCACCCCTCGCATGGGGCGGCGGCATTCGATCACAGGGATTATAAAAATATTCTTGACGTGTTCGAGAGCAGAATATAATTCTTCCAAAAAAATCTACCTGTGGATATACCGAGACTACTTCTATTAGGAGCTTGAGTTAAGCCGTGCGGTGTCCTTTTTGTAGTCATGAGGAATTAAAAGTTACCGATTCGCGCAACGTAGCGGAAAGTAATGCGGTGCGCAGAAGGCGCGAGTGCTTAAAGTGCCTGCGCCGCTTCACGACGTTTGAGACGGTCGACTTGACAATCCAAGTGCAAAAGCGCGATGGGCGTTACGAGGATTTTAATCAGGAAAAACTGATCCGCGGTTTAGATGCTGCCTGCCGCCATACGCGGATTAGCCACGATCAAGTGCGCGCTTTAGCCTATAAGATCTGCTCCGATCTTTCAGAAAGGCAGATCAAAGAGGTCAAAACCTCAGAGCTTGGAGAGATCGTCATGCGCCATCTGCAGGGTCTCGACACGATTGCCTACATCCGCTTCGCCTGTGTCTATAGGCGGTTTAAAGATGTAGGGGAACTAATGGATGCACTTGGCAATATGACTGCAAAAGACGAAGAAGAACAAAAGGTGTAGGGAACTCATGGGATTAAAGAAAGCAGATACAGCTCGTTTTAAACAGCGCCTCGAGGAGATGCGCAGAGAATTGACCACTTTGATTCGAGATACGAGTGAGGATGCAATCTCTGTCGATGAGACGAAGGGTTATTCCCAGCACCAGGCAGATGAGGGAACTGACGATTTCAATCGCTCAGTGTCCCTAGAAGTTACAAGTAAAGAGTTTGATATTTTGCGTCAGATCGAGCGCGCTCTTGAGAAAATCGAAGAGGGGACCTATGGGGTCTGCGACATCACAGGGGAGGAGATCCCCCTCGCTCGCTTAGAGGCGATCCCTTACGCTTCGATGACAGTTAAAGCGCAGGAGAAGTTTGAAAAAGGGCTGCTGTGAGCCTAAAAAAGACGCTTCTTTTCTTTGCAATTGCTCTCGGCATCTTCATTGCGGACTATGCCCTTAAGTCTTATGTCCATGAGAACATCTCTCCGCTGCGCACAACCCAGCGCTACCCCTACGGGGGGATTGCTGTTTTCCGAGATTGGCATGGGATCGAGTTTTCGATTGTCCATGTGATGAACAGAGGGGCTGCGTGGGGGGCTTTCGCTTCTTGGCAAGGGCTTCTTCTCTATGCGCGCATCGGGATTGTGATCGGCCTTTTCTTCTATCTCGTGTTATCGAGAGCTTCCTCCTTTACCAAGTTTTGCCTCACTCTCATTACGGCGGGCGCACTTTGTAATATCGTCGATTACTTTATCTATGGGCATGTCGTCGACATGTTTTATTTTCGGTTCTCTGGCTACTCCTATCCCGTTTTTAATATTGCAGACAGTGCAATTTTCATTGGGGTTGTCCTTCTGGTTTTGGAATCTTTTTTCGGCAAGAAAAAGGCGCGTTGATGCATTCAATTCGGGTCAGCACGCCTCAAGAAGAGGGGGCTCTACAGGTCTCTAAGTGGCTCAAGGTGCCTGTACTCCTCGATCCTCTTGAGATGGAGGCCCTTTTGGAATCTATAGGGCCCTGTTTTTTTGCCGTGGTGAGCGACCCTGTGACGATGGAGGAAGCGCTTTTCTCTAAGGAGGCGTTTTTAACTCAATACCGGGGCTATGTCGACGTGCTAAAAAGGGGCGAGATTCCTCAGGATTCCATCTATCGGCGCGCTTTTTCCTGCGCGCTGACGCAAAGACTCGAGACGCTGTATGCAATGCGGGTTTCTCCAGATAAATTTCTCATCAAACCGGTCCTTCCGATTATCCAGCTACAGGCTCATGGCTTTTTCTATTCGACCCTCGACGGCAAATTCCATTCGATGGTGTACGGCAAAGAGAGCATCACCTGGGGAATTCAATTCTCCTATCCGCAGCTGTGCCAGGACCCAAAGACCCATGCGATCTATAAAATTGACGCATCAGAACACTTCCCCAATACGGCGGTTTTTAAATTGCTCATGCAGTGGATGCGCAGTCACACTCTTGCCGTGCCATTTTCTATCGAAGGGAAACGGGTCAACGCGCCGATTCGGATGGGAAAAAACGTGCTCAGTTGGATAGAATGCCATGTGCAACTTAGGACGAAGGGGATGCAATGCGCATTGAAATCTTAAGCATCGGCGATGAACTTCTCAAAGGGGCGATTGTCAATACCAATGCCGCGTATCTCTCTAAGATGCTGCAGAGCGCAGGCTATGAGGTCATGCGTGAGACAACGGTCTCCGACGCGCCTGAAGTACTCAAGAGCGCTGTGAAAGAGGCTTTTGAGCGCGCAGATGTCGTGATTTCCACAGGAGGTCTGGGTCCTACACTCGATGATCACACGCGGGAAATTGCCGCTGAATTTTTTGAATCAGACTTTGTGCGCGATCCTCTCGTCGCGGACGATTTACTCCGCAGATTTGGCCCTGAGCTCGCCTCTTTGGAGGATCAGGCTAGAGTTCCTAGAAAAGCTAAAGTCCTCCTGAACCCGATTGGCACCGCTCCTGCTTTAGTTTTTTCCGATCAGGGAAAGATGTGGATTTTGCTTCCTGGTGTGCCGTATGAGATGCAGGCATTTTGCGAAGGGGCTCTTCGAGAGATCTTTCCTCAAGACAAGCAAAAGCACATCTGTGAAATCTACTTTTCGATTCTCTATGAAAGCCATGTCGATCCAGAGCTCCGGAGGCTGAGCAGCTGCTACCCTTCTGTCGAGGTGGGGATCTACCCCTCTCTCGGCTACCTGCGCATTTTACTTAAAGGGCCTACTGTTCTCGATGTCGAGGATTTTAAGGGAGCGCTTATCCAGAAGTTTGCTCCGTACCACTATGAAGCTCCTCACGGAAAAATTGAAGAGGCGCTGCTCATGTGGTTTGTGCAGAATAAAAAGACCCTATCTATAGCGGAGTCGTGTACGGGGGGGATGATTGCAAGTCAAATCACCGCTATCCCTGGGGCTTCAGACTATTTTCTAGGGGGCTTTGTCTCCTATTCGAATGCTCTTAAAACCCAAATGCTCGGCGTCAGTGGCGATCTCATCACCCAGGAAGGAGCGGTGAGCAAAGCCGTCGTTGCGGCGATGCTGGAGGGGATTTTCTCTCACACCTCTGCCGATTATGGGATTTCAGTCTCAGGGATTGCAGGTCCAACGGGCGGCACTCCCGACAAACCGATTGGGACGGTATGGGCGGCAATTGGGGAGAGAGGAAAGGAGGCGGATATCGGCGTCTTTTTAGCCAAAGGGGATCGTCAAAAAATTATACAGACGACATCCCAATTTTTACTTGGCGCGCTGTATCGCAAAGTCTCCAAGGGGACCCCCGCTTTTCCTTTGCTTGTATAGCCCCCAGAGGGGTAAAATCTCCCGCATGAAACAGTATGAACTCATAGACAGCGGCAACCAGCAGAAGCTGGAGCGGTTTGGCGACTATTTGATTGTGCGCCCGTGCTCTCAAGCCCTTTGGCGCCCAGCGCTTTCTGCGGAAAATTGGGACCGCGCAGACGCCCTATTCACTCGCGAAAAGGGGAATGCGTGGAAGTTCAAGAAAAAACTTCCCAAGAGCTGGATTGCGGAAATCGATGGGCTGGAGTTCCAGATCGCCCCGACCGATTTTGGACATCTCGGCGTTTTCCCCGAGCACAGCCTCCTTTGGCGGGAAATGGAAGAGGCAATCCGCTCTTGCACAGTCGCTCCATCCGTTCTTAATCTTTTTGCCTATTCGGGGGGAGCCACCCTTGCAGCGGCGCGGGCGGGTGCCAAGGTTTGTCACCTCGATGCCTCTAAGGGAATGGTCGACTGGGCGCGTCAAAATGCCCAATTAAATGGCCTGGAAAAGGCGCCGATCCGGTGGATTGTAGACGATGCGATCCGCTTCTTAAAGCGGGAGGTCAAACGCGGGGTTCGCTACGAGGGGATCATCCTCGATCCGCCAAGTTTTGGACGAGGAAGCAAAGGGGAAGTGTTTAAAATCGAGAGCGATATCCACCAGATCCTCGAATTGTGTCGGTCGGTTCTTTCCGATGCGCCCCTGTTTGTCCTCTTTACCACGCACACACCGGGAATGACCCCGACAGTGCTCTCCCACCTCCTCGAGCAGTTTATGCCAGATGGAACCATCGCAGCGAAGGAACTTCTTCTGCCCGCCCAGAAGGGATTGGGTATTCCCTATGGGTGCGCAGCAAAATGGAGCCCGAGGCGCTAATGGAGATCACGAGTTTACACAATCCCAAAATCAAAGATGCGATCAAATTAAATGACCGCAGAGCGCGCAATGAGACGGGGCTTTTTCTGATTGAAGGGTATCGAGAACTCAGACGCGCTGTGGACGGAGGGGTTGCAATCCGCACGCTCTTTATTTGCCCTCCCTTTTTCTTAGGGTCTAATGAAGAGGCTCTCATTGAAGAGATCAAAAGGCAGGGCGCCTCGATTTTTGTGTGCACAAAAGCGGTCTTTGAGAAACTCTCCTACCGAGATCGCCCGGATGGTCTTGTCGCTGTCGGCGTCCAAATGCGGCTGACATTAGCGGATATACAAAAGAAGAAAGACCCCTTTTACATCATCGCTGAGTCGATTGAAAAACCGGGTAATCTCGGGACCATTTTGCGCTCTGCCGATGCTGCGGGGGTGGATGCCGTCATCGTCTGCGATCGGTGTACAGATATTTACAATCCCAATGTGGTGCGCGCCAGTGTCGGCACCCTTTTTACCATTCCTGTCATTGAGGCAGAAGGCACAGAAGCGCTCGATTATCTCGAAGCGAGTCAGGTAAAGATTGTAGCGGCAACTCCCTCTGCAACGGAGGAATTTACCCAGGTTGATCTCACAGGTGGCGTTGCGATCTGTGTAGGTACCGAGCAGCTGGGGTTAACTAAGCTGTGGATGCTCAGTGCAAACACCCAAGTCCGCATCCCCATGCTCGGTGTTGCAGATTCCTTAAATGTCGCAACTGCAACGACCTTGCTCCTCTATGAAGTGGTGCGTCAGCGCAGGCAGCTTGTATGGAAGTGATCTATTGCGACAATCACCTTCTCGTTGTGGTGAAGCCCGCAGGTCTTAGCACCCAGCCTCATCTCGAGAGCGCTGACAATCTCCTCGACCAAGCCAAAGCCTATTTAAAAAAGCGGTTCGATAAAAAAGGGGCTGTATTTCTCGAGCCTGTGCACAGGCTCGACAAGCCCGTCAGCGGTCTTGTCCTCTTTGCCCGTACCAGTAAAGCGCTCTCCCGTCTGCAGGAGAGCATGCGCGCACAAGCGATCGAAAAAACCTATTACGCCACTGTCGAAGGGTCTCTTCCTGAAGAGGCCGGTACGCTCGAGCACTTCCTTTTTCACGACGATCACAGAGCGCGGATCGTCTCTGCTTCCCATCCTGAAGGAAAGCGCGCACGCCTACACTACAAAGTGATCAAAAAAGAGGCGGGGAAGACGTTCTTGGAGATCGTTCTTGAGACAGGAAGGTACCACCAGATCCGCGCGCAGCTCTCAGCTGCTCATTGCCCCATCTTCGGGGATCAAAAATATGGGAGCACCCATCCCTGGAAAAAGGGGGCAATCGCCCTCTATCACGGCAGGATGCGCCTTATGCACCCTGTGACCCAAGAACCCCTTTCTTTTCAAGTGGCCTTGGACTAAAATTTCTGATTCTTAAGATATCTCCAGGCGAAGAAAAATCCGATCAGGGCAAGTGTGGCGGAAAGTCCATTGATAATGGAAAAGCCATGGAGAAATGCATCGAGCGCGCTTTGCATCAGGTCTTTTTGAGTGATGGGGGATAGTCCATTGAATACATCCATCGCCGTTTCGCTTTGATAGAGAAGCTCTTGAAAGGGTTCTGGATTGAGGCTTTCTGTAATCGGACTTGCCTTGACAAGGCTTTTAAAGCGGCTCGTTTGAAATGTGGTGAAAAGCGTCCCAAATACCGCCATCCCGAGTGTCGATCCAAATTGACGAATTGCCGCATTAATTCCCGACGCGACGCCCCGTTTTTCTGCTGGCACATCATTCATCAGCCCCACAAAGCTCGGTGTGAACACCATGGGCGCTGCAATTCCAAAGAGGAGAAGAGCGGGGAGCAGGTGATAGGCGCTTGCCTGAGTCGACTGCGTAATGAGCCAGATAAGCGCACAGACAAAAATCGCAAAGCCTCCCATGACGGGAAGGCGGGGGCCATATCGATCGACGAGGAATCCCGCAATGGGCCCGCCACAGAGGGTGGGCATACTCGCCATGAAGGAGAAGGCGCCTGCCTTCGATGCGGAAAAACCCAGAACGTTTTGGAAGTAGATCGCCCAAAATACGTTGATGATGAGGAGAAACTGGGCGAGGAAGATGCATCCAGATCCTGCAAAAAAGGAGGGGACGCGCATGAGAGAAAAGTCGATGAGAGGGCGCTCAACCTGCTGCTCTTTGCGATACATGTAATAGATAAGAGCGCATCCTGCCAGAATCAAACCCACAGTTTTGAAAGAGAGCCATCCCCAAACCTGAGATTGCATGACGCCGACGATGAGGGAGGTGATCCCAAGAGATAGAGTGAGAAATCCGGGAAAGTCAAACGTCTCCTTTTGCCCGTTTGTCCGCGGCACGGCGAACAGAGCCATGAGGAGGCCAAGTAGGGCAATGGGAAGGTTGATTAAGAAGACAAGACGCCAGCTGTAATATTGAGTCAGACTTCCTCCAATCAGCGGCCCCAAGGAGAGAAAGATCGACCCGATGCTGACAAAAATTCCAATCGCTTTTCCCCTTTGGTGGGGAGGAAAGTGGGAGATGATCAGCGCCTGTGTTGCGGGGAGAAGAAGCGCTCCCCCAAGGCCTTGCAGGGCTCTGCTTGCAATCAGCCATCCGCCCGAATGGCTAAGGCCGCAAAGGGCAGATGCCAGGGCAAATAGAGAAGCCCCAGCGCAAAAGGAACGTCTGTATCCCCACATGTCGCCAAATTTTCCGCCGATGAGTACAAAAACGGTCAATACAAGCGTGTAGGCGTTGATCACCCATTGGAGGCCGAGGTCGGAAATCCCCAGTTCGCGGTGCAGTGTCGGGAGGACAACGGGGAGGACGGTGATGTCGACGAAGATCATCGAGATGGCCGTAGTCATCGCGCTAAGGACCCACCACTTCCGATTGCTTTCTGTGATGAGCTTCACGGACCTGATCCCTTATAGGTAAAGAGATGGGAGATCGATTCTCCTCGGTAATTGCGCTCGATGGATTCGGCAATCAGGGAGGCTACCGATAGCTGAACGACGTTCGCAGGGAGGGTCGTCTTTAGAGGGATGGTGTCTGTAACGATCAGCTCGTCGAATGGAGAGTTGTCGATGCGTTGCATTGCTGGCCCAGAAAAAATCCCATGCGTGATGCATGCGTAGATGCGTCTTGCACCATGCTTCTTGAGCTCTTCAGCGGCTTGGACGAGTGTTCCCGCTGTATCGCAGATATCGTCGATAATGATCGCATCGCGGCCTTCGACATTGCCGACGAGGTTCATCTTTTCCACAACCCCTGCGCCCGCTCTTTGCTTGAGGATCACGGCAAGACCCGCATCAATCCCCCTCCAGGAGAGTCCCTCGATGAATTTTTTTGCTCGCTCCACGCCCCCTGCATCAGGAGAGATCACAACGGGATCGACAAGATCCGATTTTTCTGCGAAATAGCGCACAAAAACAGGCGCAGCGTAGAGATTGTCTACAGGGCTATGGTGAAAAAATCCCTGGATCTGACCGCAATGTAAATCGACTGAGATCACATGATCTGCTCCTGCATCTTCGATGAGCATTGCGATATCGGAGGCGGAGATGGGTACGCGGCTTGTCGTCTTCCGGTCTTGCCGCGCGTAACCGTAGTAGGGGATGATCACGGTAATTTTCCCTGCCGAGGAGCGCACCATCGTGCGAATCATGAGGTAAAGCTCCATGAGGCTGTCATTGACAGTCCCTGTATCCGATCCGCAAGTCGACTGGATCAGGTAGACATCGCAATTGCGAATATTCTCCTCGATCTTGATGCGGATCTCTCCGTCATTAAAGTGGTCTAGGGTGACCGGACTTAAAGGAACACCCAGATGTTTGGCCACCTCCTCTGCAAGCAGAAGGTTACTTGAGCCTGAAAAAATTTTGTAATCGGCTGCATTTAGACAGCAGAAAAAGAGAGAGATGGTGATGAGTAGTGCGCGCATAGATAGCAGATTAATCCAATTGGAAATTATCCCAAAGTCTTTTATCCTTTGGATGCATGAGCACAGAAATTTACGATGCAGTCGAAGATGCGCTGAGAGCCATCTCCTTTTTGAAGTTACCCGAAAGCCTTTCGTTCATCAGAGAAGTGAGCGATGCGATTGCCACCTGCTTTCAAAATGGGGGAAAGATCTTGATCGCGGGAAATGGAGGGAGTCTCTGCGATGCGATGCATTTTGCTGAAGAGCTCACGGGACAATTTCGCGCGCCGCGCAAAGCGCTCCCCGCAATTGCCCTTTCCGATCCAGGATACTTGACATGTACCGCAAACGATATGGGTTTTGATCGCGTTTTCTCGCGCGGCGTCGAAGCATTTGGAAAACCGGGAGATCTCTTCATCGCTCTTACGACAAGTGGAAACTCTCCCAACTTAATCCACGCAACTCTTTCTGCCCGCGAGAGGGGTTTAAAAACGGTTGCCTTTTTGGGAAAGACGGGAGGAAAGATGGCGGGTCTTTCCGATTTGGAGTGGATCGTTTCGGGATTCTCCTATTCTGACCGGATCCAAGAAGCGCACATGACCGCAATCCATATTATCATCGAAAGGGTCGAAAAACTCCTCTTCTCTCAGGAAGCATTAGCCCTATCTCCATAGGGGTCAACAGCTTGCTGAAATGGGCTTTTTGTGGTAAAATCTGCCCATGGTGCTTAGGCAAAAAATTTTAGAAAAGATCCTCCTTCCTTCCTTGCGTATATGTAGCCCTCTCTATCAGCTTGGCCTGTGGGTGCGCCACTTTGCCTATGACCGAGGGATCTTCCGCACAACCAGACTCTCAGTGCCCGTGGTCAGCGTGGGGAACCTCGCTATGGGGGGCACAGGAAAAACACCACTCGTCCATCTTCTGGCAAATACCTTAAAGGAAAAGATGCGCCTGGCTATTTTGACTCGAGGGTATCGCTCCCAGATAGAGCGCTCTAGGGGGATTAAAAAAATACCTGCCGATCTTTCTGCCAAGGAGTGTGGCGATGAGCCCCTTTTCCTCGCCCGTAAGACGGGTGTGCCCGTGTGGGTGGGGATAGATCGGATTGAAAGTGGAAAACGGGCGATTGCCGAAGGGGCCGAGTGTCTTCTTCTCGATGATGGGATGCAGCACCGGAGGCTCAAGAGGGATTTGGAGATCGTGCTCATCCATGCCGATAACCCGTTTGGGCTACTCCGCGACAGCCCCGCAAGATTGAAATATGCAGACTGTATTGTTCTCAACCCGATCCAAGATGCCGCCCAATTTGAAAAACTGAAAAAAAATCTATCGAAATACACCCATGCTCCTGTAGTCGGCGTGCGAGCCGAAGTGGTGGATAAGGAAAAATTTGTGCCTGGAAAAGTAGGACTATTTTGCGGTATTGGAAATCCCCACCAGTTTGTGCGCACGGTCCAAGGCCTAAACCAGGAAATCGTCGAGACGCTATTCTTGCCCGACCATGGCGCTATCGAAGAAGAAGAGCTCGACCGTTTTGTAGAAAAATGTCGAGACAAAGGTGCAGACATGGTAGTCTGCACAGAGAAAGATTACGTGAAGTTGTCCTATCACCCTCATGTGATTCCCATTGCAATTGAACTAAAGATTGTAGAGGGAAAGGAGCATTGGGACGCACTTCTCACAACCCTGCTGAATAAGGTGCATTCATGAGCGAAGAGATTAAGGTCTTATTGCCAAAACTCGGCGAGAGTATCCATAGCGCGACAATCGTGCAGTGGTTCAAAAAGCAGGGAGACAAGGTCCATCTGGATGAACCCCTTCTCGAGGTCTCAACAGACAAGGTCAATAGCGAAATTCCCTCTCCCGCTGCAGGAGTCGTCAAAGAGATACATGCCCATCCCGAACAAGAGCTCCAGGTAGGAGATCTGATCGCCGTCATTGCCTCAACCAGTGCAGCTCAGCCTACCCCTTCTGCTCACACGGTCGCCGCGCCTGCTGCAGAGGAGGGGGGAGCGGGAAGAGAGTTTTTCTCACCAGCGCTCCTGCGCCTTGCGCGCGAAAATGGGATTAGTGTCGAAGCGCTTTCAAAAATGCCTGGAACGGGGATGGGAGGCCGAGTGACGCGCCGCGATCTCGAGGCCTACCTCGAAAACCGCAGTAAAGCCCCCAAGCCGTGCCCCTTAAAGGCTGCGCCAGTCGCTGGCACTGCAGATGTGGAGCGTCTCAAAATGAGCGGGATGCGCAAGGCGATTGCAGACAATATGGTCCGCTCCTTTTATGAGGCGCCCCACGCGACTCTCGTCACAGAGGTAGATGTCACCCAAATCGTCAAACGGATCCAGCAAGAGAAAGACGCCTTCTTCCAAAAGCATGGATGTAAACTCACAATTACCAGTTTTGTCGCCCATGCAATTGCAAAAGCGCTCCAGGACTTTCCTCTGATCAACTCCTCTCTAGAAGGGGATACGATTCTCGTGAAGCGTTTTGTCAATATCGGCATCGCTGTGAGTGTGGATAATGGGTTACTCGTTCCTGTTGTGAAGCAGTGCCAGTCGATGGAGGTCGAAGATCTCGCGAAGGCGATCCATACCCTTTCCACGAAAGCCCGCTCAGGGAAACTAGCTCCAGATGATGTGAATGAGGGAACGATTACGCTGACGAATTTCGGAATGAGTGGTGTGCATATTGGGGTCCCGATCATCCGTTACCCTGAAGTCGCCATTGTCGGCATCGGCGCTTTGCATAAGCGAGTGGTTCCGCTTGAGGATGATCTCCTCGCCGTGCGCTCGATGATCAACATCTCTTTGACCTTCGATCACCGCGTTCTCGACGGGATGTATGGATGTGGGTTTTTAGGCGCTTTGAAAAAGCACCTCGAATTACCCCTGAGCTGAAGAAAAGCCTGGGGCCCCATCGAAGTTGTAGAGGTTTTCTGTAGAGAGAACCTCGAAACCTCTTCTTTCCACCTCTTGAAACATCTTGATGATCTCCTCAGGAGAGACGGCACTAGTTTTGTCACTATGCATGAAACGGAGTCTCCACTGATCGACGCAAAAGGTCTCGGGTTGTCCTTCTGGCCATACCCGCACTCCTCGATTCGTGATCATCTGGAGTGTCAGGGGTTTCCAAGGACTTTCCGTTGCCTGTTTGATAAAACTCTCAGCAGTGTCGCGCGAGTAGACAAAGAGGTCCACTCCGACACACTTTCGCTCTACTTTCGCATGCACGTGTTTTTGTGCTAAAGTGACAAATTTTTTTGCACTTTTATAAGAGATGGCGGGCAAGGTGCGCGGCTGATTGCCGAGGTGTCTGACGACTGCTGCAGCAAACTCCTGCGTGCCCACTTTCTCTTTACTTACCCCTTCCTTAAAGATGTCATAAGTATGAATCCCATTTTCGATTGTGCTTAGCCAGGCGTTGTGAATTCTCTCTGCGACCTCTGTTTCCTCAAGGTAAACGAGCATCAGCACACTGGCGAGCAGAAGACCTGAAGGGTTGGCGAGGTTTTGACCAGCTCGGCGCGGAGCAGATCCGTGAATTGCCTCAAACATGGCCCCTCTATCGCCGATATTCGCCGAGCCCGCGATTCCAACAGAGCCAGAAATTTGGGCAGCCACGTCGGAGAGGATATCGCCATATAAATTCGGCATGACGATGACGTCAAATACTGTAGGCGTATCGGCAAGCTTGGCAGCCCCGATATCGACAATCCAATGTTCATTCTCAATATCGGGATACTCTTTTGCAATCTCATCGAAAACCCTGTGGAAAAGCCCATCGGAGATTTTCATGATGTTGTCTTTGCTAAAGCAGGTGACCTTTTTGCGGCCATAGTGACGCGCATACTCAAATGCGTAGCGAATAATCTTCTCAGAGCCTGGGCGCGAGATAATTTTAAGCGATTTCTGCACATCGGGCGTTTGTCTGTACTCGATCCCTGAATAGAGGTCCTCCTCATTTTCGCGGACGATGACCACATCCATTCCGGGGTGCTTTGTCGCGACAAATGGTCCGTAAGCGACGCAAGGGCGCACATTAGCGTACAGGCCAAGGGTGGTGCGGATGGTGACGTTTAGGCTCTTGAAACCGCCTCCCTGAGGAGTCGTGATCGGTGCCTTGAGAAAAGCCTTTGTCCGGCGGATGGTCTCCCAGGATTTCGCCTCGATTCCAGTGGGAATCCCCTTGAGGTAGAGTTTTTCCCCGATCTCGATCTCGTGGAGCTCCAGGGGGGCTCCCGCCTCCTCCAAAACGAGGAGAGTGGCTTTCATAATTTCAGGGCCAATTCCATCCCCGTGGGCAATCGCAATCGGAATCATAGACCTTCCTTAGGTAAATTCAATTAATTACACCTTGTACGCAAACTAGTTCAAGGAAAAACAGCAGATGGGTTATAGTACGGTCATGTTAGACGAACTTTTGCAGCAACAGCGCTCCTTTTTGGCCCACTACTTTGACCATCTCGACCTCCAAGAGGTGCAAGCCGCCCTCGAGATGTGCCTAAACACAAAGGGGCTTATTATTTTTACTGGGGTTGGCAAAAGCGGCATCATCGCGGAAAAAATTGCGATGACGCTCGTATCTACGGGTACAAAAGCTCTCTACCTCCCCCCAACAAATTTTTTACATGGGGATATTGGCATTCTTGGGAAAGAGGATCTCTTCATCCTCATGAGCCGTAGCGGGGAGGCGGAAGAGCTGCTGAGTTTAGTCCCCTTTGCAAAAAGACGTGAGGCGCGTACCCTGGCTGTCGTCTGCAATCCCCAGTCCCGCCTAGCGAGAGCTTGTGATCTCTTTGTCAATCTTCCCTTTGAAAAAGAGCTTTGCCCTTTTGATCTAGCTCCCACGACCTCGACAGCGGTCCAGCTGCTCTTTGGCGATCTTCTCGCTGTTGCCCTCATGCGCTCCAAGCAGTTTGATCTAAGCACCTATGCCCTTAACCACCCTTCTGGTGCAATCGGGAAGAAGATGCACGTTCTCGTGGATGAGATCATGTACACGGGAGATCAGATCCCTCTTGCACGGCCGTGCGATAAACTCCTCGACGTGCTCGTCGAGCTGTCAAATAAAAAATGTGGAGCGCTCCTCATTGCAGATGAGGAGGGGCAGTTTTGTGGGATCTTCACAGATGGAGATTTAAGGCGCGCTCTCCAAACAGCGGGGTCTGATGTGCTACAAAAACCGATGAGCGCGCTCATGACCCGGAGTGCATTGCATATCGAAAAAGGGGTTCTTGCTTGGGAAGCGCTTCGTCTGATGCAGCGCGATCCTAAGCGCCTGGTCATGGTGCTTCCCGTTCTCGATAAGGGCAAAGTTGCAGGTGTTTTGCGCATGCACGAAATCGTCCAGTCAGGGATTGCTTAAAAAACTTGTCTTTTTTCCATTCTCATTGAAACAATAAAGAAAAATCAGAAAAGGAGACCTTATGGAGAGCTTCGATTTCGGAAGCCTGTGGATTGTGCTTGTTTTTGCGCTCGGATACATTGCGATCATCTTAGAGCATTACATCAACGTGAATAAGACGGCAGTCGCGCTTTTAATTGCCGTGTGCCTTTGGACGATTTATGTGGGGTGTAGCGCCCTTCCGATGAGGCAGGATTTGGAGACTTTGGGGCATCACGTCTCTGAAATTGCCCAAATTCTCTTCTTTTTGATTGGAGCCATGACTCTTGTCGAACTCGTCGACTCGCATCGCGGCTTTAAATACATTACCGACCGGATCCGAACCCGTTCAAGGAGGCAGATGCTGTGGGTGATCGCCTTTGTCGCTTTCTTTTTGTCCGCCGTTCTAGACAACCTGACAACGACAATTTTAATGGTCTCCCTCCTGCGCAAAATGATCCCTAAGCGCGAAGACCGGTTCTTCTATTGCTGTATCATCGTGGTCGCGGCAAATGCGGGAGGGGCCTGGACTCCCATTGGCGACGTGACGACGACGATGCTCTGGATTCACGGCCAGCTCAGCTCCTTTGCGGTGATGAAATCTCTCTTTCTCCCCTCAGTAGTTTCAATTTTAATTCCACTCGCTTGGTACAGCATGCGCTCAAAGGGTAGATTGGAGCTAACGGTAGACAAGAAGGGGGAAAAGGGGTTTGAACCCGGAGGGAAAGTCGTATTTTGCCTGGGGGTCATCGGTCTCATTTCTGTGCCGATATTCAAAGGGCTAACAGGGCTTCCCCCCTTCATGGGAGTGATTTTGGCTCTAGCCGTTTTATGGGTTGTAACCGATGTGATGCATTTTAAATATGCAGGTAGAGAACACCTCCGGGTGCCCCATGTGCTCACACGGGTCGACACCTCGGGGATCCTCTTTTTCTTAGGGATTCTGCTCTGTGTGGCCTCACTACAATCGGCCGGGATCCTCCAGTCTATAGCGACATGGCTGAATGAAACGGTGAAGAGCGAAGCGATGATCGCAACTCTCATTGGGGCAATTTCCGCGATCATCGATAACGTCCCCCTCGTTGCAGCGGCTATGGGGATGTACCCGATCGAAATGTATCCTATGGACGCCTCGTTTTGGCACATGATTGCCTATGCAGCGGGTACGGGGGGAAGCATGCTGATTATCGGCTCCTCCTCAGGAGTAGCGTTAATGGGTATGGAAAAAATTGATTTTGTCACATACATGCGGCATGCCACAGTCCCAGTAGCCATCGGCTACCTGGGTGGAATGGGGGTATATCTCCTGTTTCAGCGTCTCTAAGTTCTAGCTCGGGGAGCCTCTCAGGCTCCCTTTTTCATAGAGAGATTTAAGAATTCTGATTTTTTTTTCGGAAAACGTTTGCGGAAAATTCCCGCCATTTTGTATGTTAATCACTTCCTTAAGACGCAAAGTCGAACGGGAAAGAGGATCGGCTCGACCGATTCAGAGTTCTCTTAACATCAGAAAAGAAGTGAC
>JAFEGI010000021.1 GCA_018240135.1 Verrucomicrobiota bacterium | reverse complement strand
GTGAGAAGGGTAGCAACTTGGGTTTAATACACTCGGGCATTGAAGGATGAGCATTCAATGCCTGATCTTCTCCATGACCCCTTAGTCCGCTAAAGTATTGTCTTGTCGCCATAAACATTTATAACTAATTGAATGCCAGTTAGATAGATTCATTAAATCGCCAAAAATTGATTATTAGCAAAATAAAAAAACAGATTGAATATAAACATGCAATTATTTATAATATTTGCAAAAGGAGCACATAAAACATGTCTAGTTCAATATCGTCTTCTTCTAGTAATTCGGTTCCAATGTCCCCGGTAACACCTGAGACTACATTGGTAGCTTCATGCGTCCAACAGATCAAAGAAAAAAATATACCTGAAAACATCTTGTCCATGCTATTTAAAACCATCATACAAGCTTCGACCAACCTAGAAGAGCAAAAGTCGCTACAATGCTTCCTCCAATGTGCCGCTTTAACTGTAAATAAGACAGGAACGTGTAATGACGAATATAGTAACGACACAACGTTCGGAAGAATAGTCAGTTCGGGATTATCTGATCACTGGCTGCAGCTAACAGAAGGCGAAATTCCTGAGGAGCTCGCTCCGATTGCAGAGATTGCCCGGCAGATCGTTGCTCCCGATGCCGAACAAAAGTTCTACAAGCTATACCTGGCTCTCCGGAGCTCAGGTTATAGCTGCTATTCAGGCATCCTCCCCACGACCCTGCAAGATCTTGCTGAGATGCAAAGGCAATTCCAGGTAGATTGCGATGATGCGCTTTGCAAGATTGTTATTAATCATGACGAAGTGCATGGAATCAGCAACTGTACTCCAGAAACCTGCGGTTTTACTGAAGATGATACTCCTGCAGAGAAGGCTAATAAGGTACGCAGATGGCTTCAGGAAAATAGGCATGTTCTAGAAGGAGTAACCAACCTGGATTTTTGCGATTCTGGCATGAAAGTTCTACCCCCAGAAATTGCCCAATATTTTCCTCATCTTCAAAATTTAAACCTTTACATCAACCAGCTTCAAGGGATCGATCTGCACAAGTTTCCCCACCTCTTAGATCTTAACATTTCCATTAACCAGCTCGAAACGATCGATCTGCAGAATCTGCATCGCCTTACCACCCTCAAGCTTTCAAATAACCGGCTCCAAAGGATCGATCTGCAGAATCTGACAAACTTACGGTATGTTGATCTTGGAAATAACCAGCTCAAATTATTCAATAATCTGCAGGATCTATTTCATCTTAGCTTCCTCTCCCTTGGTTATAATGAATTGCAAACAATCGAGCTGCAAAACCTTCCTGTTCTCGAATTTCTCGACCTTGAAGGTAATAAGCTCGAATTCGTCTTCCTACGGGATCTGCCAAATTTTACCAAAATCTATCTTGAGGGCAACCCTATTAAATCAGTTGATCTGCAAAACCTGGGAAAAACGGGATATCTTGACCTCCCTACTTACCAAAAGATGCTGCTATTAGCACAGGACGCTGCGTTTTTAGAGATCTCTAACGTTACAAAGAATCTCTTTCTCCTCAGGGAGATCTCTCTCGAAGAATTAGACAAAAGGATATGGGAGCTCGCAGGATCGCCCATGGATGGAAATCCTTTTTGGGGAAGAGATCACCGCTATGATGATGCCGAGCGTTTTTTCCGCGCACTTCCCATCGATGATAAGGTAAAAAACACATTCGATCAACTGGGTGAAGGATGGAAGGACAGAGTCTATGGCAAGGTGTGGGAGCTAGCGGGCAAGCCTGAAGGTGACGACAAATGGGGGGAGCATCACGTCTTTGAGGATAGCTACTTCTTCTACTCGGCTCTAGGTCATGAGCTTATCCTGAGTCAAGCACTAGATTGGGCATCGAATAGATGATTCGTATTTCTTCTATTCGGCTCTAGGGCATGTGCTCGAAGAAGTGCGCCGGTAAGTGGGAGATTTTGCCATTTCTTTGCTTTCAGATAAATGGATGTTGGTAGTAGAATGGTCCTCTTTTTGGAGGTGTTCTGAATGTCCATACTTGCACTGATTATTTCCTTTTTTCTCATTTTAAATGCTCTTGGCAACGTCCCCGTTTTTGTTGCCTTGCTCTCCAAGTTTCCAGTGGCAAGGCAGCGTCAGATCATCGTCCGCGAAATGCTGATTGCTCTCGGGATCTTCCTCGCTTTCAATTTCTTTGGAGATAGCCTTCTACACCTTTTGGGTATTACGCGGCCAATCATTGGGATTGCTGGAGGGACCTTGCTCTTTATCATTGCGCTTGGTCTGATCTTCCCAAGGACCAAAGATGACTCTGAGCTCGGAGATATGGAGCCTCTGATCGTGCCTCTTGCAACGCCTCTTGTTGCAGGGCCTGGCGCCATTGCGACAGTGATGATTTACTCTGAGCAGGTGGGAAATGTCTGGATCTCGTCAGGGATTATTCTCGCTGCGTGGTTTCTCACGTTTTTGATCTTTCTCCTCTCTTCCAATATTAAAGCGCTCATCGGACAAAAGGGGCTGACGGCCTGTCAGAGGCTCGGTGGGATGCTGATCGCTCTCATTGCCGTGCAGATGGTCTGCTCAGGCGCTCTTGATCTACTTAAGAAGATGATTTTAGAAACGCGCTGAGCACATTAGGGAGAGAGAAACTGCTGTCACCACGATGAGGGAAAAGCGGAACATCTGCCGCGCCCAAAGTATGTCGTCTTGTGTTTTAAAGCCTTTAAGACAAAGGTGTAGCCACAAAATCCCTGTGAGAAGACCTACCGTCAGATAGGCGTATCCTGCGTAGCCAAAAAAGGTGAGAAGGGAGATGGCGATGAGGTAGGCGATGATGTAGAGAAACATATGCACCTTCGTCACGCGCATCCCCTTTTTTACAGGAAGGACGGGGATCGATGCGGCTTTGTAATCGTCATGGCGGTAGACGGCAATCGAGTAGAAGTGGGGCATCTGCCAGAGGACGAGGATCGCAAAAAGGATGAGCGCTCCTAGATCGAGCTGCTGGCTGACTGCAGTGTAGCCGACAACAGGGGGAACAGCTCCCGAGATGCTCCCGACGAGGGTCCCGTAGACAGAGCGGTATTTCCAGAAGCTATACATCGCGACATAGAAGAAAAAGCCAAATAGTGCGATGCACCCTGCCAGAATCGAGGTATAGGCGAAGAGGATCCAAGCGCCAGTTGATCCGAGGAGAGTGGCAAAGATCAGGGCATGGGTGCCCGAAATGCGGCCCGAGGGAAGGGGGCGGTTTTTGGTGCGGGCCATCTTCTCGTCGGCATGCCGGTCGATAAAGTTATTGCAGACGCAGGCAGATCCCATCACAAAGGCCAATCCCAAAGCGGTTGCAATGAACAGCCAAGGGTTAAATCCCCCCTTGCAGGCCAGGAGAAACCCCGCAACCGTTGTGATCAAGTTGCCAATGACAATGCCCGGCTTGGTTAAGGCGTAGTAGATTCCAATCACATGGGCACCATATCGCGGTATTCTAGGCTGAACATGATCCAGAGCGATCCGAGGACGATGATCACAAGGATCGTGAACATAAAGAGGAAGGTGTGGAAGTTCCACTTTGGCTTCGATTCATCCCCGAGGTGTAAAAAGATGACGAGTTGGATTGCCATCTGAACGAGGGCAAGCCCGAAGATCGTAAAGAGAAGTGCCTTTCCCGTCAGGAGCTCTTTGGAGACGACGCCAAAAGAGGCTAACGTGAGGAGGACACAGAGGATCAGGCCGATGAGATAGGATTTGAATGTGCCGTGTGCTGCGTGATTCACGTTGCGACCCCCATGAGATAAACGACGGTGAAGATAAAGATCCAAACGACATCGAGAAAGTGCCAAAACATCCTCAGGCAGCTGAGCCTTTTAAGGGACACCGGATTGAGACCGTGGCGGATCACAGGAACAAGCAGCACGATCATCCACAAAAGTCCGATCGATACGTGGAGTCCATGGGTACCCACAAGGGTGAAAAACCCGGTCAGAAAACCGCTTGTCTTCCAGCTATGACCGGCGCGAATGAATTCAGAAAACTCGTGAAGCTCCATCCCGACGAAAGTTGCACCGAGAAGAAAGGTGATGAGAAACCAGCCAAGGAGTTTGTTTTTGTCTTTAGCCTCTGTGGAAAGCATCGCAAGACCTGAGGTAAAGCTGCTTGCCAAAAGGACCATAGTTTCTACTAAAGCAAAGGGAAGGCTGAAGAGGTCTCTTGCAGAAGGGCCTCCTGCGGTATTGTGGTGGAGGACGACGTAGGTGGCAAAGAGGGTGCCGAATAGAAGGCAGTCGGTCATGATGTAGGTCCAAAATCCAAAGAGGGTTCTGGAGTAGATTTCCGCTTCGTGCTCAGCTGCGTTTGACATGCGCCTCCATCCTTTCGACCTCTTTTGGAGAAAGTGTGTGTTCCGTATGCTCCTCAGAGAGCCGCTTGATCATGAGGGCAAAAATCCCAATGACGCCGACAACTGAGAGCCAGTGGATATGCCAGGTGAGCCCAAATCCAATGGCAAAGGCGCAGCCTCCCATCAAAAAGCCAATCGAGCAGTTGTTGGGGATGTGGATCTCTTCATATTTTTTCGGCTGCGGCGGCGCGGTCTTCTGTTTGAGCGCCCAAAGGGCATCGTGATCGTTGACGACAGGGGTGATTGCGTAGTTATACTCCTCAGGAGGAGAGGGAGTGGACCACTCGAGCGTGCGGGCATTCCAGGGATCACCTGTCGTGTCCCGGTTCTTTTTGCGGTCTCGGATACTGACGATGAGATCGAGAACTTGAAAGCCGATGCCGACAAAGATGAGGGCCACGCCTACTGCCGCAACGGTAAAGAGGGGGAGCCATCCCGTATCTGCCGCATAGTGATCGAGTCTGCGCGTTGCCCCCATGAGACCCAAGATGTATAGGGGCATGAAGGCGAGGATGAATCCGAGGACCCAGCAGTAGACAGCGTAGCGCCCGAGCCGCTCATTGAGTTTAAAGCCGATGAATTTGGGAAACCAGTAATAGATCCCGGCAAAGAAACCAAAGAGCACCCCACCGATCACCATCGAGTGGAAGTGGGCGATCAAAAAGAGGCTGTTATGCACTTGGAAGTCGACAGGAGCTACCGACATGAGCACGCCCGACATCCCGCCCGTTGTGAAGTTAATGACAAAGCCGAGAAACCAGAGCATCGGGGTTTTGAACTTGATCTTTCCGCGGTACATCGTAAAGAGCCAGTTGAAAATCTTGACCCCTGTCGGAACTGCAATCAGAATGGTCATGATTCCAAAGAAGGCATTGATGTTAGCGCTTGCACCCATGGTGAAGAAGTGGTGGAGCCAGACGATGAAGGAAAGGAGGGTAATCACCCCGATCGCCCACACCATCGAGGTATAGCCAAAGAGCCGTTTTTGGGAAAAGGTAGCGACCACTTCTGAGTAGATCCCAAAAGCGGGAAGGACGAGGATGTAAACTTCGGGATGTCCCCAGGCCCAGATTAGGTTGATATACATCATCGGATTTCCCCCAAGCTCTGGGGTGAAAAAATGCATATCCATGAAACGGTCTAAAAAGAGCATGCCTAACGTCGCTGTCAAGATCGGAAATGCAAAGAGGATCAGAGTCAAGGTAGCAAGAGCGCTCCAGGTGAATAGGGGCATCTTCATGAGGGTCATGCCCGGACAGCGCATCTTTACAATCGTCACGAAAAAGTTCACGGCAGCAAGGAGACTACCAACCCCTGCGATCTGCACGCTCCAGATCCAGTAATCGACCCCTTCGCCGGGGCTGTACTGGAGGCCTGATAGAGGGGGGTAGGAAACCCATCCTGTTGTGGCAAAATCCCCGATGATCATCGAGATCATCAGAAGGGAGCCTGCGCTAGTAAAGAGCCAGAAGCTGACCGCATTGAGGAAAGGGAAAGCGACATCGCGCGCTCCGATTTGCAAGGGGACGATCAGGTTCATGAATGCAAAGAGCATCCCCATCCCCACAAAGAAGATCATCGTGGTGCCATGGGCTGTGAAGATCTGCTGGTAGTGGTCTGCTGTCAAGAAGGTCATATCGGTCGCAGCGCATGTGACCTGCTGGATACGCATCAAGAGCCCATCAGAGGCCCCTTTAAAGAGCATGACAGTCGAGACGATCGCGTACATGATTCCGATTCGCTTGGGATCTAACGAAGTGATCCACTCTGACCAGAGCCATTTCCACTTGCGGAAGTAAAATAGGAGAAAGATAGCAAGGACAGCGGAGAGGATCATCATCACCACGCCGACCGATTGGACAAGGTCGTGTCTAAAAGCGTGCAGCGTCAGTTTTCCAAACATCCTAGATCACCCTACATTTTGTATTTCATGACGACCCAATCAAACAGCCCCTTATCCTCTAGCACATAGAGGGCCTCTGGGTCATTTGAGCTGGGCTTTAACAGCTGCATATACTCCTCGCGCGTCAAGACCTGATCGGAATGGCGCGTTGTTTGAATCCACTGATCAAACTCTGCATCGGTAGAAGCTTTTGCTGTAAAAATCATCCCCGCAAATCCCGTGCCGCTAAGATTTGCCGAGAGTCCCTTAAAGCTCCCCTGCTCATCGGCGATCAGATGCACTTTGGTGAGCATCCCGGGCATGGCGTAGATTTGACTGCCGAGATCGGGAATCCAAAAAGAATTCATCGGGGCATCGGAGGTGATCTCGAAATTAATCGGCGTCTTTTCTGGAAATTGGATGAAGTTCACCGTTGCAATATCGTACTCGGGATAGATGAAAAGCCACTTCCACTGGAGGGCGACGACTTGAATTCGGACGGGTTTGTTTTCGTGGGCAAGAGGGACAAAAGGATCGAGTTCATGGCAGCCGATCCAGGTAAAGATCCCGATGACAAAAACCACTACAGTGGAGACTCCCCACCAGAGTACTTCTAGCCAAAAGTTGTAATCCCAGTTCGGAGAGTACTTCGCTTTTTTGTTTGACTCTCTATATTTCCAGGCAATGAAAAGTCCCAAGATAAATACGGGGATTACGACGATGCACATCAAGATGCTAGTCAAAACGAAAAGATCCCGCTCTTTTTGCGCGATCATCCCCTTGGGATTTAAAACGATCATGTCGCTCTGCATGAGCAGATAAACGGAGAGCACCAAAAGACCGACGAGCAAAAGAATCCAAGGTGCAAATTTAAGTATTCTTCTCATTCTTTTCGTCTTTATCACGAAAGGAGAGTAGGTGTCTAGTAGTTTAGTGGCCTAAATATTTGAATTTTACCACAGAGATGGGAAACCACAGAGAGGAAATCCATATTTTAAATCGATGAAACCTCAATTCCGACAGCAGTCGCTAAGAGGGCAATTTGAAAATTTCTCCTCTGTGGTTTCCCGTCTCTGTGGTAAAACTACCTATTTCTAGACACTAGTGTCTATGGGTTTTTTGCAGAAGAGAGCCTTGAATAATAGCGCGACCGATTTGAACACCAGCCGTTCTGCGTTCTGTAGATGGCTCGTATCCCAAATTCATCCAGACCTGTGCAAAAAGCTGAGAATTCATCATCACCGCCTCGATTTTTGGAACACTCTTAAATGTCTCCTCTTCGACCGCTTTCAGAAACTCCTCAGCTAGGCCTTCCTGACCTTCTTTCATGGAAAATGAGCTGAACACAGCGCGCTCAGAAGGGTATACTTCGACATGAAGCGCTCCTGCAATTTCTTTTGAAGGTAGCGTATAGAGGTAGATTCTCTTCCCCACATCCATGAGAACATCCTCAAGCTCTCTTGAGGAAATCGGGTGGGCTGTCTTCAGGATTTTCAAAATCGATGCCCTATCGTCAAATAGGGTGGCTTGAGTCACTGTCATTTTCAGTATATCGCTCCCTTTTTAAAAAAGCCCCACTCGCGCAGCGATAAGTACCGATCAGGGCAGACGATGAGGTGATCATCGAGACCAATTGAGAGCACTTCGCTCGCTGTAAGGAGGGCGCGTGTGAGCTTGAGGTCAGACTGAGAGGGAGTAGGGTCGCCACTGGGGTGGTTGTGGGCGATGATCATGCTGTGAGCTTTATGGCGAATTGCGGGGTAAAAGACCTCTCTTGGGTGGATGAGGAGCTCGGTGAGCGTCCCGACAGAGACCCGCTCGAGATGCAGGAGCCTTCCGCGGATATCGCGGAGCATCACGAGGAGCATTTCCTGCGCGGCAAATCCGATTTCTTCGCGGGCAAGTTCGAACGCTTCCTGAGCGGATCCAATCGGTTGCCTAACAGGAACCTGGGATTTGCGGCATTTGAGGGCGATGCCAAAGACCGCTTTGAGCTGGATCGCTTTCGCATGTCCGATCCCTTTGACCTCCCTCAGCTCAGGCACGGTGGCTTCTAAAAGGCGATCAAGCCCTCCAAACCGGGTAACGAGCTCTTGCGAGAGCTCAAGAACTGATTTTCCCTTAGTGCCGTTACTGAGGACGATTGCGATGAGCTCGATAAGGGAAAGGGCTTCAATCCCCTCTTGCACGAGTCGTTCTCTGGGGCGCTGTTCCCTTGGGATCGCTTTGAGCTGCATCTGCTACTCCTGCAAGAAAGCCTCGACTTTATGCTCTAGCTGAGAGGGGATCTCGACTTGCATGAGGATATCGTTTTCCTCGTAGGTGCAAGAGAGAACTTTCCCCTCGCGCATCAGCTCACTCACCAGCCCGTAGTGGCTCTGGGGGATCCTCAAATGCACCACCTTGCGTAGCAGGGAGATCTCCTGGGTCATGGCCGCAAGGAGATCGTCAAATCCCGTCTTGTGAAGCGCAGAGATCGCGACCACCTTCGGAAATTTTAACCGAAACTTGGCAAGAATCAAGGAGTTTGTGTTTTGGTCGACTTTGTTCAGAACGGTGAGGATGGGATGATTTTCTGCGCCGAGCTCTTTGAGGACGCTTAGCGTCTCTTCCGCTTGTTCCAGGGCTTTTGGATGAGAGACATCGATGAGGTGAAGCAAAATATCGGTATGGACTACTTCCTCGAGCGTGCTTCTAAAAGCGGCGACGAGAGTGTGCGGGATCTTTCGGATAAATCCTACGGTATCGATGAGCAGGATCTCCTGTCTGTTCGGAAGGAGATATTTGCGCGTGGTTGTATCGAGGGTGGCAAAGAGTTTATCCTCAACGAGTACATCTGCCTGAGTGAGCGCTTTGAGCAGCGTCGACTTGCCCGCATTGGTATAGCCCACAATTGCAAAAGTGGGGATCCCCGTTCTTTCGCGCAGCGCTCTTTGCGTTTTGCGCTGGTCGCCCACTTTTTCGATCTCCCCTTTGAGCCGCTCGATCTGCTTGCGGAGAAGGCGCCTATCGATCTCGATCTGCTTTTCCCCCTCCCCTTTGAGGTAAGCTCCCCCGCCGCCGCCACCTGTCGCCGTCTGCCGGGAGAGGTGGGTCCACATCCTGCGCAAGCGAGGGAACTGGTAGCGCACCTTGGCAAGTTCGATCTGCAGACGCGCTTCCCTCGTCTGGGCTCTTTGGGCAAAGACCTCGATGATGAGCTCAGTGCGGTCGATCACGGGCCGCTTGAAGATCTTCTCCAAATTGCGCTGCTGATGCGGAGAGATCTCATCATCAAAGATGACGACCTCAATTGCCAGCTCTTCGCTCATCTTCACGAGCTCTTCGAGCTTTCCACTGCCAAGATAAGTCCCTGCATCGAGTTTTTTGATGGGACAAGAGACTTTGCTGGCCGCAGTAAGACCGTACGTTTCGCAGAGCCTTTCGAGCTCATCAAGGTAATCGGCGCACTGCTGCTTCTCTTCAGAAGAGCGGTAGATGCCGATGAGGAGAGCTTTTTTTAGATTTTTCAGGTCGAGAAGCTGAACTTCTGGGGCTTTTTCTTTCATAATCGAATGGGCAGTTTTAAACCGTCGTAGCTCATATGGACATCCGGCGGGAGAAGAGCACTTGCCGTTTTGTGCTCCATCTCGTGGGCGATATGAGTCAAGTAGGTGGTTTTTGCAAGAACGCGCCTTGTAAAGGCGATCGCCTCATCGATGCTAAAATGCATGGCGGTTGGCGTGTGGCGAAGGGCGCTTAACACCAAAATCTCGACCCCTTCAAGGGCGGTGAACACCTCGTCGGAATAGGTGCGGATGTCGGAGACATAAGCGAAATTCCCGAAGCGAAACCCTGTGACCTTCATCCCCTGCTGAAAATAGGAGAGATACCCCACAGATAGCCCGGCAAAATCGATCTGCCCAAAATCTCTTGGCAAAATCTTGCAGTCGATTTGAGCGGCGACACTCCGATCGGGGGAAAGAGGCCTAAACAGGTAGTGATAGCGCCCTTTGATCTCATCATAGGTTTCCTGTGAGAGAAGGCAAGGAACGGTTTTTTGGTGGAGCAGATAGTACGCGCGCAGATCGTCGATTCCGGCGATGTGATCAGAGTGTGCATGCGTGAGAAGCGCGCCACTTAGATCTTCGATTCCGTAGCGCAAGGCCTGCTCGCGAAAGTCGGGCCCCACGTCGATGAGATAGCGCTGAGAGCCTACGGTGAGCAGCCCCGAAGAGCGAAGTCTCTTGTTTTCTTTGTGAGGAGAAGTGCAGACATCACAACGGCAGCCCACCATGGGAATCCCCATCGAGCCCCCTGTGCCTAAGAAGGTAAAGTGCGCTTGCATGGGCATCTTTATAATCTTTCTAGAGGTTGATTGAAAGCAAATTCCGGAGGGATTTCTGCGCCACTAAGCGTTGCTGCAAGCAGCTTGCCGAGCAAGGCGTGATAGAGAAGCCCTCTGGATCCAAGACCTGTCACTAGATAACACGTTTCACCGACTTTCTGAAGGATCGGCAAGTAGTGACCATGGCGCGTCACTCGAAAGCCCGCCCTGCAATCCATCACTTGAAGATTTTCCGTTGCAGGGAAAAAGGAGGCGGCTTGGGCAAATAGCTGTTTTTGGGTGTCCTCTAGGTTGGGAGTCTCAGAGAGATCTCCTCGCTCATAGGTAGATCCCACATAACAGATCCCCTCGTCTGCGCCTTTGGCGATATACCCCTTGCCAATCCAACTTGTCTTCTCCTGAAATCCCCTGCACGTCAACACCTGCCCCTTCGTCATCCCCATGCGAAGGCCCCTCACAAGACCAAGCGATCCCGCACCTGCCGCAATCACGAGGAGATCATACCCCTCAGGCTCTTCCTGAAGGCAGGGAACCCCGATCTCCTCTAAAAGTCCTTGTAGGTAAAGAGGGCAATCGACCGTGAGCCCCTCCCGCATGAAAAACTTCCCATTTCCTAGGGGCTCTACGTCTCCGTAACGCTCTGCATGGGCGAGGAGCTGTTTCTCCTGCTCGAGATTTTGGGCGATGCGCACAATGCCCGCCTGGGAGATCGTCTGGTTCAGCCGCTTTTCCACGTGCGCAATGAGCTCTTTTGTGGCCGCCATCCCCTCTGTTGCATACTGACTCCGGCGCGCCATCTCCCCAACATAGGGGTGTAGCAGGCCCGTCGCAATCCCCGAGGCGCCGGCTCCCACCCCCTTTTGGTCGTAAAGGCACACTTCATGGCCCGCCTTTGCCAGATGCCATGCAGCGCCCAGACCTGCAAACCCCGATCCGATCACCGCGATTTTCATGCTCTTTTCACCATGAGGGCGTGGCATTCTGCCGCAAAATTAAAGAAGAAGATGATCGCCGGGGTGAGCAGAGCGCTAAAAGGGATCATGATGCAAAACCACTGAGTCCCAATGCCGAGGATACTCTCCGCAGAGGCATAGCTTGTCGCTGTGACCACAGCAGAAAGGCTCATGATTCCCCCTACGATAATAAGGGGGATCAAGCCGATCAGCAAAAGGACCAGGTTGCCAAAGGGATTTTGTTTTACCCTTTGCAAGACATACCGTGCCGCCTCAAACCGGCTCTCGGGTCTAAGCGCGATGGCAGGCGC
This sequence comes from Verrucomicrobiota bacterium, assembly GCA_018240135.1. Classification (GTDB taxonomy): domain Bacteria; phylum Chlamydiota; class Chlamydiia; order Chlamydiales; family Rhabdochlamydiaceae; genus SZAS-13. The sequence goes on along the minus strand of JAFEGI010000021.1, from coordinate 9,172 downwards.
TACAAAAAAGAGGGTGCAGACACAAAGTGCACTTAAAGCCAAAGAGCCTAGGAGCAGAAGAAACGGCCCAAAGGAGAGGACCACCCCCACTCCTGGGATGGCCCTGAGCAAAAAGAAAAAGCCCATCACGGTCCAAAGCAGCAGATAGGATAAAATCACGGGAACTGCCAAATACCCCACCTCGACAAGAACCGCCCGCGAGAGCTCAAACGTTCTCCGGTAGCTCACGGGGAGCTGCTTGACCTCGTGATGGTAAATTCGGGTTAGAATAACCCCCGCTCCAAGCAAAAGAGCTAGGCTCAAGAAAAAGGGCAAAAAGCCCATACTGATCTGCATCCAATCGTTCACTCCTGCCCCCAGCGTCCTGAAAAAGACGATGATCAGCCCGCATAGGAGCAGCACGGGAATGGTGAATAGGAGTTTTCTCTTGGAAAAAGTGTGTTTAAGAGCGCGATTAAATGCATGCTCTAGCTGAGAAAAATTCATAATTCCCCCTCACGTATGTGAGGGGAAATTATATCCCGTCAATCGATTAAAAATCGAATCTAAATCCGAGCGTCAAACCCTGGAAAGAAAGGTCATCGTCTTGGAAGGTGACAGAGCCCGGAAGAGAGCTACTGACGAAGTTAAATAGCTGATTCTGATCAAAGAACATATTGAATTCCCAGCCAAATTTCACCCCAAAGTGGAAGCGGTCTTTGGAGAACATGTAGTCCCACTGAAGTCCCAGGGCCACATCGGCAGTTACCACCACGGGATCGGGGGTATAGCGCACATCGAGTCGATCTGCTTTGGGATTCGTCTGTTTCTCCTTTTCATGGACGTTGAAATGCCCCGAGAGGAGGGAGACAGAGCCATTCCCGTAGATCGAAAACCCCGCGCCAAGAGCCCATAAGCTATCGGCTCCCAACCTAAGACCTACGCCCCAAAAGTCGTTATTCATCCGCACATGGTCCTTGCCGCTAGGAAAAGCGGTTCCTCCCGCATAGTCCACAGCAAAGTCTTGGTCAATAAAGAGCGCGCGAACACCCATGAAGGGGCGAATCGAGAGGAATTTGCCGATCATGCAAGTGCGCCCGAGCTCCAAATCTCCCATATTGAGGTTCATATTCCAATGTGCCTTTGCGTGAGTCGCATAGGCACCGCTGGGAAGACCATAGGCATTAGACCAGGTAGGGTAGATCGCCCCTGTATTTGTCGAGGTGTGATTGCTTGCCTTACCGTGCACGTAGGTGTAGTTCAGGAAGAGGTCCCACTTATCATGGGGAATTTTATAGCCAATTCCCAGTCTCGCGCCCCAGCTCCAGTCAAAGTCGAGATCTTTTACCTTCCCATCTCGAATGGACGTAGTGCTTTCACTCTTAAGCGCATAATCCAAGCCGTTCATGTTGGACTGCCAGAAAAGCAGCTCCCCATCGACCCAGAACCCACAATCCTCTTTCAGACAGTGAGGATCAAATCCCGTAGGACAAGGGTAGGCACTCGGTTTTTGCTGCGGCTGGGTAGACTCCGCGTAGAGAGATGAGGCGCAAAGCGTAATCGCAATTAAAGGAATTGAATATCTAATTAACATGACCGGCCTATTAATTAATAATAATTATAATCTAGTATCTTTAAATTAATTATTACTAATTATAATGTCAATTACAATTATCTTTTATAGATGTACTTTGGACGGACGATTGGGGTGCCTTTGCCCCCTCGGGCCTCACACCGGTCATAGACGATCTGAATTGCGATTCCAACGGCTCTAGAGAGCCCAAAGAGAACTGTATAGTACTCTGGATAGGCGAACCCCGCTGCGGTTAGGAGGGTCCCTGAGACGGCGTCGACATTGGCATGGGGATCGGCCACTTTCGGGTTCTCAGAGAGCACCTTCTCCCCTGCTGTGCGAAGCAACAGGGCAATTTTAGCGAGTGGATGGTTCCCATAGGTCTTTTTGACAAAGTCGTACTGGACCGTTGCACGGGGATCCTCCACCCGGAGAACGGCGTGCCCAAAGCCAAAGACGAGCTGATTATTGGCCAGGCGGCGACGGATAAGCGCTTCGACCTGCTCTAGCGTCGCATTTTCTCCTACTTCCTCGAGAACCTCGCGCACAAATTCGAGGCAGTCCTGATTTGCCCTTCCATGCCGAGGCCCTGCCAGTGCGCACATCGCAGAAGAGAGGGCGCCATACATATCCTCGAGACTAGAGGCGACCGCCTTGCCGACAAATGTCGATAAGTTCCCCCCGCCGTGATCAAAATGCAAGATATTGAATAGCTTAAAGGCTCTTGTCAGTTCAGGGAGATTCCCCTGGGGCACATTGAGCTGCCGAGCAAAATTCTCCATGTAACCGAGACCCATCTGGGGATCTTGCGTTTTTCCCCACCCTGCGTGGTGGTTGATGACAGCTGCGACAAGATGGGGCATTTTAGCAATCACATTGAGCGCATCCTCTCGGTAATCCCCTCTCTTTTCAAACATCCCTAAAATGAGAAGCGCAGCGGAAAATAGCTCCATAGGATGCCCCTCACGAGGAAGCTTTTCCACCGCTTCGATCACCTTTTTTGAGCAGGTGGCGCGCTTTTCGAGCTCTTTTGCAAACGCCTCGACCTCTCCCTGTGTCCCCTCTTTTCCATGGAAGAGGAGATAGATGACCTGAATCGGTTCCCAGTAAGCGAGTTCATCAATTGCCCTATCTCGATAGAAGAGCCCCTTTTGCGGATCGACATGGGATGTCGTGCAGTATCCCACAGGAAAACCGCGCAGTCCCGTATCGAGATGTTCTTTTGTAACTTGAAAAAGCACCTCATCTGCCATGAATCAACCCCGCAACAAGTGCGCGTTCCTCAAGGAGCTCTTTTTCCGATAGGCGAATTTTGCCTTCTAGAAAAGGATCCCAAGGCACGTTTTTCACAATTTCGATCTTCCCATTTCCCTTCGATCTACAAGGGAAAGAAAATATGAGTCCCTCTGCAATGCCATAGGAATTACCTGTAGAGTGCAAACCGACAGAAAAAAAGTCTCCTTCTGGAGTGGGAAATAGCAAGGAGCGCATTGTCTGGATCGCTGCATGAGCAGCAGAGGCGGCAGAGGACTTTCCCCGCGCGGCAATCACTGCAGCTCCTCTCTTTTGTACCTCGGGAATCCATACCTCTTCACACCAAGGTCGATCCCCAATTTGCTGGAGAGCGGGCTTCCCTTCGATTTTGGCATTGTGGAAATCGGGAACCTGGGTTGCCGAGTGATTGCCCCAAACCACGAGATTTGAAACCTCCGTCACATCCACCTTTGCCTTTTTGGCAAGAAGCCCCTTGCCCCGATTTTCATCGAGTGCCATCATCGAAAAAAACTGCTCCTTGGGAATTTTCAGAGCGCTATGCATTGCAATGAGGCAGTTGGTATTTGCGGGATTGCCGACGACAAGAACTAAAACCCCAGGCGCTGCCACATCGCTAAGTGCTTTTCCCTGTCCTACGAAGATCTGCCCATTTTCACTTAAAAGGTCCTTCCGCTCCATCCCGGACCCCCGCGGCTTCGCTCCGACGAGAAGGGCATAGTCAACCCCTTTAAAAATTTGATGGGGATCTGTCCCCGCGTGCACCTCTTTCAAAAGGGGAAAAGCGCAGTCGTCGAGTTCCATGACCACCCCCTTCAAGGCGGCTTCCCCTTGAGGAGTTTCAAGCAGATGCAAGGCGAGTGGCTGATCCAATCCCAGCATCTCCCCCGAGGCAATGCGGAAGAGGAGGTTATAGGCGATTTGACCTGCAGCCCCTGTGACAGCTACCCTTTTTAACGGCTTATGCATATGCCTTATATCTAGTCGCCACCCCCTATTCTTTTAAAGTAAAATATTTACGTTATTGACCTAAACACCCTGTCCTGGTAACCTTAGTGGCCTATGTCCATCTTACTTGTCGTTGCGATGTATGCCCTCTGGTCGAGCATGTTTTCTTTAGGAAAGCTTGCCCTCCAGTATTCCCCCCCTCTATTTCTGACGGGCGCACGCATGGCAATCGCCGGGGCCCTCCTCCTCGCCTTCCTCGCCCTTTTTAAGCGCTCCTCCTTTAAACTCACCCGCCCCCAGCTCCTCTCGATCGGCCTGCTGGCATTTTTTAGCATTTACCTCACTAACGCACTGGAATTCTGGGGCTTACAATACCTCACCGCTGCTAAAACTTGTTTTATCTATAGCCTCTCCCCCTTCTTTGCAGCCCTCTTTTCCTACCTCCATTTCGGGGAGCGGATGAATGGCCGCAAGTGGATCGGTTTTGTCATCGGATTTATTGGATTTATCCCTGCCCTTCTCTCCCAGTCGGGATCGGAAGAGCTTCTCAATGCCTTTAGCTTTTTCTCCTGGCCGACGCTAGCCGTCATGGGAGCCGCCCTCTGCTCGGTCTATGGGTGGGTTCTCCTGCGCCTCGTTGTAAAAGATCAAGCCCTCTCCCCCCTGATGGCTAACGGAGCCAGCATGCTTCTCGGCGGCCTTCTCGCCTTTGGACACTCCTTCCTGGTTGAGAGCTGGAACCCCCTACCCGTCGCCTTTGAGCACATCTCCCCCTTTCTCCAAGGCACCCTCCTCATGACGCTCATCTCGAACATCATTTGCTTCAATCTCTACGGGATGCTCCTTAAGCGCTTTACAGCAACCTTTCTCTCCTTCATGGGACTGCTCAGCCCTATCTTTGCATCCCTTAATGGTCTCTTTTTCCTTAACGAGCCCCTTTCCTGGCCCATCCTCCTTTCTACGGGGATCGTCTCTTTGGGCCTATGGGTCGTCTACCGCGCCGAGCTCAAACAGGGCTATATTGCCCCCTCTGCAACTAACTGACTCTCAGATGCTTAAATTACAAAGAATTTAGTATAAGCAAGTTAATATTATCTATGCTATAATAAGTAATAATTAATATATTAAACATGGAATAACTCATGTCTATTAAATCATTAGAAATGCGCTATTTTGAACGCATGCAAGATACAACTAGGGCCCAAGAGTTCGATGACTATCGCGAGCCAAACGAAGGACACCCCGAAAATGTCAAACCCCACCTCGATCGCGCTGGTGAGGGTCTGCTGGTATCCGTTGGCTCTGAGAGGAGTTTTTTTAATCTCGCACTGAGCGATCCAAATAAGTGCACTGGACTTGTGATGGTGGATCTCTCAGAAAGGATCTACAACTACGTCCAGATGAACATCATCCTGCTCCGCGTCAGTCAAGATCGGAGAGAATATGCAACGCTCTCTGAATCAGTCGATCGTGCTAATCCAGCTGCTCTTAAAGGAAGAGTCGATGTCATCCGCGACAAAATCCAGAACAATCATGACCTGCCCGAAGGCATGCAGTCTTTTTACTTAAAAAATCTTGAAACGTTTGCAAAAAGCTATTTCATTTGCTTTCATGATTGGAAAAATAAAAACAATTATGACAAATGTCGCTATGATCTACACGATGATCAATTCAACCAGCTTCAAACTTATGCAAAATCTGGACGGATCATTGCAATTGTGGGCTCTATTAATGACCTGCAATTTCTGCGCAATCAAGTAGCAGTAATTGATACTTCTAACATATATCAATATGGAATGATCGATATTCGGGGAGGCTATGACGATTTTTCTCCACGAATCATTTACACCTTGCAAAATAGTACCTGCGCTAAGTTCTTCTCTTACCAACATGTCGATCTCTCACCTGAAGAGAGAACTAGATATGAGAAATACAAACAAAAACTCGAATCAGCAGGCAGGCCCCTTCATAACTGGTTAGATACGGCCCCCTTATATTTAAATGACTTATTAATCCGCCCCAGGCTGGACGATTTTTCAAACGGTGCATCTTCCTTTTGCACCAGAGAGAATCTAGGAATTTTAAAGCGACTTGTAGAAGCAGACTCACTCATTGAAATTCCAGGGGTTGGAGTGTTTGATATGGACCCATACATCGGATTTTTTCCACATATAATCAACAGCCTAACGGATGGGCAACTAGATACGCTTTGCGCTTCAGGTGAGATCCAAAAGCACCTAGATACGATCCTAAGTCGTTATAAAGAACTAAATGCTCGGCCTGCCATCCAGCTCATGGGGATTCCTGGCTGGGAAAATGCATTTGAAAAGGCTTTTAACGGGCACAAATGGAAAATCCGTGAGTTTACTGAAAAGCTACAGAAGGAAAATGCCTACTCAGATTTCTACGAAAGCTTCAGCAATCAATTCGGCCAGGAAAAGCTCAATCAACTGGGATTTGAGGCTCCTCGGGGCATCTTACCATCTCTTGAGGATCAATCTTCATCGAAGCTGTCATAGTCAGAAAAGTCCTCATCCGCACCTCTATTAAGTCTAAAGAGCATCGATTCCGTTTCGCCAAGCTCACCTTCTGCCCATGCGATATCCTCTTCCATTGCCCATTTCATTAATCTCCGATCGACCCTTGGGGCAAGCTCGAGTATTGCATCCTGTATACATGAGGAATAGTCGTCCAAACCGCTCATTTCTTTTGCTATCTCCTCGTAATCATTAAGGATCGCATAAATGAATAGGTCGTCTTTAAATTCTTGGATCACGTTGGGGCCAAATTCTTTCAGAAGATCATCCAGAATGTAGGCTTGATCTTCCACGTTATCCATAAATTCGCAAATCATCTCTTGAAGATCCCCGATCATCTCCTCATCGCATAGGGCCTTGATCAGATCGAGGTTGATGCCATTTTTCTCGCAGTGGATCAGCGCATAATTCAGCGGAATCCATCTACGTCCATCCTCGATTTGAAGATCACAGTCAAATTCAACCCGGAGCCATTTGATCAGTTCTAAATTTCCAGCAAGCGCTACAATATGTAGCGGGGTTAATCCATACACTTGATTTACGTCTATAGAGCGGATCTCCCTTTTTGATACGCTCGAATTGCTCCTTATGATCTCTAGGTATACGGGAGGCATCTTAGCTTCAAGAATGGGTCTAGCAACACCAATTAACTCCGCTAAAGTAAAAAGCACGAGCTCACTATAATTGAGACAGAGGCGTTTCTTAAGTAAATCCGCCACCGCTTTGCCGCTCTCCTTTGCTGCGGACCTAAGACTCTCTCCTCGGTTCCCTACAATCAAAGCATCGAGAGCGCTAACAACTTGGGTTGTCGTAGTGAGTGGGTCGACAAAATCCCATATAGCAGCGGATTTTGCTCGATAAGCTGGGGGAATAGTCTCCTTGTCAATCGCATCATAATTCTTCAAGGTGAGGATCATAGAAGTCTGAAAGGGATTTGTAGAATGAGCAGTGCGCTCTGCCAAGTCAACTGGATCGTATGCATTAAAGAGTCTCGATAACAGGCTAATGGCCACATTGCGGAGCACCGCTTGGCTACTCACATTAAAGGCTACCTGCTGAAGCTGCAAAGCGCGAAGCAAGTTACATGCCCAGTCCCGTGAGTTATAATGCGTTTGGTTGATACCGCGCATGGTTCGAAAGTCAGATAGCTCCCATAGAATGATTCCATTTTTTGAAGAACTGCGACAGGAAAATTGCCGCTGCATGCGATGAGGAGTCGTCGTGACAATAGAGCCTCGAGAGTCCATACACATTGCCTTCTCTGGATCTAACTGCCGTATTTTTATGATAGCGGAGATAAGCCGTGGCATCTCCTGTGGAAAGGAGTAGTTGGGGGCTCTTGGATCACTAAAATTTTCCAGAACGGTCTCTTGCCCTGGCAAAATAGCGACAGCCGTGCAAGGTTCTGGGTAATAGGGCCCTCTTGCAATGTGATTCGCAGTAGCTTGCCTTACGCTCATGTCAGCGAGAACGCCGATTTCAAGTCCGAGATTATTCGGTTCCCGAATCGTGTAGCCCGTTGTGCAGATAGTAAAATTCCTAGAGAGGAAGTTCTCATCAAAGACAGAAAAAGCCCCAGGAGCGCCAACATAGCGATGAAAAGAGCGTAGGTCGCTATCTAGGAAAACAAGGTATGCTTGGCGCTGCTGAAAAAGGCGCGTAAGCGATCGGGTTGCTTCATGATTTTTGATCACATCGCGAATTTCTCGATAAGGAACCATATGAGAGCGTCCCTTTTCCATCTCAACACGAAAGGCTTTTGCTTTGTGGCGATTTTTCCTTTTGAGCTGAGAGTAAAATGTGCGCACTTCATCGTAGGAACAAGTGATCCAAGGACCATTTGCAACGGCGCGCTTTTGCCACACCCCATCCCAGAAAAAAGCGGTTTTGCGAATGGGTATCTTAGATTTAATGGGTTCATTGAGGGAGGCAAAAAGTGCCCGGTTCCTACGGCGGCTTAAGGAACGCATCTTATTATATCCCACGTGGATCCCTATACGGCCACTGAGGTGGGAAAAATGCTCCTCTCTTTCGAAGCGAGGTAGCAAAGTCGAGGCAAAAACCCCCTTTTTTTTAAGTGGGCACTCTTCACCTGGGATCATCACGGCCTGAACGGTTCCCCTTTTTGTTTCCTCTTTAGGAAGCATTCGAAACCACTCTGCAGGATTGTAAAATGCTGTAAGGGGAAATTTACCCGTCTCCTCCTCCCCATCAGAGCTGTCTCCCTCTTCATCGCTATCTACCTTAAACGGCATATTGACGACGTAAGCAGGAAGATTTCTCTGATTAAGGGAAAGCTGGGCCATCTGCGCAGATGGATCTTGCGCAGAAAAGAGGGGTTGGTAGTGGTTGTAATTGACAAGAACCATCCGGATGGAAACAGAAGGTCGATTTCCATCATTGATTTGTCCTTGGATCTCTGTCATGTCAACAGGAGCCAGGTCCCCATCTGTATCTGCAAACCATACGGAGAGCTGAAAATCGTACGAATTGCCTAGAAGCGCCTGAATGGCGGAGAGGATTTGGATCCCTTCAAGTTCATCGTTGATGCTGAGCATTTCAGAGTCAGTTCTACCTATGCGCTCTCGTATTTCCTGTACAAAAGTGGAGAAGTCGCGATCTTGTAGGTAGGGAATTAATTGCTGGTAGAGGGTATCGAGCAGGCAGTTATTGCCCACGGCTGTAGCAGATCCACGGATGAGTTGTTGATTTTTGAGCGCTTGATCGATTCGGTGCTCACGAAGCGAATGCAGAAGAGTGCCGTAAAAGTAATTGTGGCAGCGGCTAAGAGATATTGGACTCATCGTGACCCCCAAATAAAAAAACCCTAGCTACGCACGTAGCTAGGGTGAAGAAAAAAGCT
>JAFEGI010000020.1 GCA_018240135.1 Verrucomicrobiota bacterium | reverse complement strand
GGACATACCGCCCGACAGATCTATGGAAACAAATCTGAAACCCTCATCCAATCAACAAAAAAACAAAAAAGAGGTATGCCGAAGGACATACCGCCCGACAGATCTATGGAAACGGATCTGAAACCCTCTCCTAACCAAATAACAAAACAAAAAAACCTTCTCCAATCTTTCGGTTTGAAAAATATATCTGCATGATTTATGTTGGCAGGCTAGCCAATTTTTGAAAGAGGTTCGATGAGACGCTCTCTTGCCGCTGTCATCTGCGTGTGTACCCTCATCGCCACATCTTGTGGGAAAAATCGCCCTACCTCCAGTCATAAAAATGCCATCCATCTCAATTTGAAGCGCGAACCGATGACCCTAGATCCGCGCAAAGGCGCCGATGCCATCTCCTCCCGCTTGCACTTTGCTCTTTTTCAAGGCCTTGTCCGTCTAGATCTCAATGGAGATATCATCCCCGCTCAAGCGGAAAAATATGATATCTCCTCTGATGGCATGCTCTACACCTTCTATTTGAGGGATGCCCTCTGGTCCGATGGCAGCCCCGTCACAGCTTATGACTTTGAAAGATCGTGGAAAGATATTCTCGACCCACTATTCCCCGCCTCTAATGCCCACCTTTTCTATCCAATAAAAAATGCAGAGAAAGCAAAGAAGGGGGAAATCGGTTTAGAAGAGGTCGGAATCTGGGCCGCAGATGCCAAAACCTTCGTCGTCACCCTAGAAAAACCCACTCCCTACTTTTTAAACTTGATTGCCTTTTGCTCCTTTTTCCCCGTCTCAACAAAAAATGACCGCGCCCACCCCACTTGGGCAAACGATGCGGGGGAACACTTCTTATCTAATGGGCCTTTTGTTCTCAAAGAATGGAAACATGGCGATGAGATCATTATCGAGAAAAATCCTCTCTATTGGAACTTGGATGAAGTAAAACCCGATGAGATTGTATTCAGCATGGTCGAAAATGAGATGACCGCCTACCAGCTATTTGAAAGTGGGAAGCTCGATATGATTGGAGAGCCCCTCTCTCCGCTACCGATCGATGCAATTGCATCCCTTCAGGACAAAGTCCACACCTATCCCTCTGCCAGCACAACTTTTGTATCCTTCCATGTCGAAAAGCCCCCTTTTCACAACGCAAAAATCCGCAAAGCCCTTGCCTATGCGATCGATCGCCGATCGATTGTCGAAAATATCACTCAACTGAGCGAGTCCGCTGCGACCTCCGCGATCCCTCCTTCCCTTAAAGGCAATTCTGTCCGCTCGTTCTTCAAAGATAAAGACACTTTTCTTGCAAAAAAACTATTGGAAGAGGGGATGCAAGAGTGCGGCATCGATAGAAGTGCATTCGAAGGAATCTCCTACCTCTATTCTGCGTCTGAACTCAATTATAAGATCGCTCAGGCAATCCAACAACAATGGTTGGACACATTAGGGATTCATATCAAACTCGAACAGGTCGAACACAAGGTCCTGCTCGATCGACTCACTAAGCGAAGCTATAGCTTAGCTCAAAGCATCTGGCAGGCGCAGTATAATGACCCGATGAACATTCTCGAGAGGTTTAAGGCAAAGGGGAACGTGAAAAATTACCCTCACTGGGAAAATGAGGAATATAACAGGTTGCTTGAAGATTCCCATTATGCAACAGGGGATGTTAGAAATACCCTACTCGAACAAGCAGAGGAGATTTTCCTCGAAGAGATGCCGATCTGCCCGATCTATCATTGGAACATCGCATACCTTGCCAAACCCCATCTCGAAAACATTGGACTCATACCGATCGGAGAGTTGCTGTTCCACCATCTGGGCATAGGTGTCAAATGACAACGACTCAATTGCGCAGAGACCCGCTCGCCTACAAGCCCGTGATCTTCTCGAAAAAGCCTCTCGGCATCGAAAGGCCCTCCTTTCTGATCCAACCCAGTTACTCGCTGAATGGAATTTCTCATCTTGAATTGGCGGCCTACATTGGATTCATCGATGAAACCCTGCGAACGATCCTGCCCAAGGAGGTCCTCGACAGAATCGAGGATTCTGCCGTGTTTAGCCAGTTTTTAACTAGTCTCCCTCTGCTTTTATGGAATGATCCCCAGAGTACCCCGTGCACTCTCTGCGTGAGCACCATTTCTGCTGCGAAGTTTTCGATGGGAGTCCTCCGCTACATGTGCGATACCCTCAGCCGCTGGCTCATCCCTGGCAAACTTCTCAACATCAGCTCTGTCCACTCGCTTGACTTCAATTTCATTGCACAGCCAGACGAACCCCTCTTCTTCCATCAGATTCTTTTGGATATTTCCAGCGACCTCGAATTGGCGATCGCTAGGAGCATGCGAGAGAGTCTTGAAAGGGAAATTCGCCTCAGCATTTTGACTGTCCGCCACGCACGACAAGTGGTCTCTGTCAAGCAGCTCACCTCGGAGCAAAAAAACGCTCTGATCCAAGAAAACATCGCTTCGATTCTCAATGTCCCCTCCCCTAGTTTGGGGAACAATGCATTCGATCAAATCCACCACTTTCTCCTGAATCTCACTGCTGAGGAAAAGATCCAAAAAATCCAGGAGCAATTCACTCCCCTTTTGGAACAAAGACCTGAAGTATTCGATCGGAATATCTTCAATGAGATTCGCCACATGATGCACTTGTTTGGCGATCAGTTTACAGCACTTCGGGATCTGCGCTACGTCAGTCGCTTAATCTCTTTCCAGTATCTCTTCCGGAGAAGGCTAATGCACATCGCAAAAGAAGCCCCAGAAGAGAGACTCTTAAGTTTAAAACTCCTCAAGACGCACCTGCAAGACCCTCTAGGGAAGAAACAAAAGCGCCCTGTTTTGGGTGTGCTCGGCGCCATCCACATCACGCGCGAAAATGAACTCTTCGAAGAGCGGCATATCTACGCAGCTATACGCAACTGCCTGCCTGCAGTAAAAACTGTCGAGAACTCTTTTATTCTCGACAGGCGCAGCCATGATCCGATTCGCCTTTTTTACCTCGAGATCGAAAACGAAGAAGGACACCCCTTCTCTTTGGAAGAGATCCGAGAACTGCAAAAACACCTTCCGCGCGAACTGAAAGAAAATGTCGAAAGTGTCCTCCATCCCGTCTTTATGCCGCGCAATGAAGAAGAGATTATGCGCAATATTCTACTCCTCAGTGCGCAGCTCAACTATCTCAATGATTTGCCCCAAGTGATCATCTCGTTTCACGCGCAGTCAGAGGAAAAGCTCTTTTTCACAGTGATTCTTCTTCGGATTTTGCGTGGAAGTGAAAAGCCCATTGCATCGCTGTTTCAACAGGGGCAGACCATACTGGAAAGTGGCGAGGTAGAGACGAAACGCGTAGGGCTCCTGCGCAAACGCTATCCGAAAGAAGCGAACGTCTTCCAAGTCTCTTTGCCCAAAAAACAGTTCCTGCGCAACTTCTCCGTCGACCTATTCAAAGCGCGCCATGCAGTCTCTTCAGAACTCCACCGTCTTTTCGACGGAATTCGGGACTTTAATGGGGGGATCCTCGCCAAACAGCAGGAAGTGTTCCAAGAGCTGCAAGGGATGCTCAAGGAGCGCACGCATCACAAAGACTTCCTTCTGGAGAATTTCTTCTACTCCCTTACTCCTCCGCTGCGCCAAAGTCTTCTGATGCCAAGCACCTTGGAAATCCTTTTTCAACTCATGTTGGAAGCACTTGAGGTCCGATATGACAAAGAGCGGTTTATCCTCAAAACACATTTTGGAAGCAACGAACTCCTCGTCATGGCAGCATCTCCTCAAAGTGGGTTTAAAGAGGAGGTTTTCTCCCTGATCACCTCGCTTCAAATCCCTGCCGCAGAGCTCTCCTACTCCTATGTCAACAGCCATGGGATCCATTGCGTCGGTTACATCTACCAAAACAGGGATCCCAGCATGCGCACCCTCTTTTATTCCACGCTCCTCACCCGTCTGCAAGAATGGCAGTGATTTCCCCTTTTGTCATCGCACTTGAAGAGATGCAGGCAAGAGTGCGCTTCCATTATGAATTCCCCTCCCAAAGCTCAGAATCGACGGAATCAACCGCTTACAGTTTCACCCCTTTTGCCGATTTCTACCATAGCGTAAAACGGCTCCGCGAAGCGGGGACACTCTGTCAAGTGATTGCAGAGCGAAGAGAAGAAATTGCTGAGAAAAATGAGCACTGGCGCCTCTTTGTCGAGGCAGCGACGGCTGAAGACCCTGAGTTCTATTGCCAAGTACAGCAGGCTTTAAATGAAGGGCGTCTTTACCTCTGTGATTATGGGGATGGCTCTGCTTACTGGCTTATAGACAAAGAGGGGAGCCCCCGTTTTGTTATTAAGCCCACAGATGAAGAGATCTTCTGCCTCAATAACCCAAAAAAATCGAGCAGCCCCTATAACGATAGTAAGCATAGAGCGCGCGACCCTATTCCTCTATATAGGAGTGCCCAAACCGATTGCTGCGCATATGAGATTGCCTTGCTTTGTGGTCTCGAAAGCATTACCCCAAAAACCCGCATGGGCATTCTCCAGCAGCCAGAATTTTTTGACATTTCTCAGAGATATGCAGAGGCGCCACCTCCCTTTTCTTTAGAAAAACTCTGTACGATCCAGGATTTCTCTCCCCATGAGTGCAGCCTATCGCGGCTGCGCAATTCTTTGTATGCCAAACACCTGTCTCCCACAGAAATTAGCGCTCTTCTCGACCAAGAGGACTTTGAAAAACTCTCTCTCTTTCTATGGCTGACCTACGATACGGATGCGCATGGCTCAAACTTCCTCGTCTACAAAAAAGATAGGGATCTTTACGGGATTTACAAAGTAGACAACAGCCTGAGCCTCCCTGAATACAATGCAGATTTCTATGATGTACTCACTACCCTGCCCAATGCGCTTTTTCCCTTGTCCCCTTCATTAAAAGAGCGGGTCCGCGCACTTCCAGTAGATCAGATTCTTGGGGCTCTCGATCGATATGAACTCTCTGCCTGCAAGGAAGCAATTCTAGAGAGAATTGCGCTGATCCAAACACTTGTAGAAGTAGAAGGGATGACTCTTGGAGAAGTCGATTTACGCCTCATTCTTCTCGAAGTGGAAGAGGGCCTTCCACTGAAAGAATACACTGTCGATGAGATCATCGACTATTTTTATCCCCCGAGTGACGATATGACTTCCTGATCAGAAACTTGATCGAACTGCGCGTAGTAAGCTCCCACCGCATGAAACCCTTCAGGAGAAAAAAGACAGATGACCTCATCCACAAAAGGCCGCAATCTCTCGAGCGAATCGGGAGCAGCAACAGGAACGGCGAGCAGGATTTTTGAAGCTCCAAACCCGCGCAGCACGTGTATTGCCACCTGCATGCTCGACCCCGTCGCAATCCCATCATCGACGAGAATCACAAACTTACCTTTCCAATCCGATTTTTTCTTCCTCCCGCGGTATAAGGCAAGCCGCTTTTCTAGGATCTCTTTCTGCCTCATCACCTCTTCTTCTAGCGCAGCAGGAGTCACGCCCAAAAGAGAGATCAGCTCCCGGTTGAATACACCCTCGCCCCCCTCTCCTATCGCACCAAGAGCGAGCTCTTCATTGCCGGGAGCGCCAATCTTCCTCACAAGCATGACATCGAGTGAAAGAGCAAGCTCTTTTGCGATAACCTCTGCAACGATCACGCCGCCGCGCGCAAGACCCACCACAAGTGCACCTTTGTCAATCGACTTTTCTTTAAGCGCTTGGGAAAGCTGCCTGCCTGCATCCGATCGATCCTGAAAAAGCCTCATTTTTCCATCACCTCTTCATTCCTGAGCAGCGTGCGTTCGATTACCCGCTGCGGTTTGAGATAAGCGCGCAAAGCGGCATCAAACTTCTCCGACGAGCATTTCTGACCACATGTGAAGAGGTCGACAAAACAAGAACCATGTTCTGGGTAGGTGTGAATGCTGGCGTGACTCTCCGAAAGCAGCACAACCATGGTCAAGCCAGATGGGGGAAAAACCCAATCAGAAACGGTCAATATCGTCGCCCCGCTCTCCTCCACTGCAAGTAGCATCCTCTCTTTTAAGCTCTCTACATCTGAAAGCGCTTCAGGATCGCATTCACAATAGCTTGCGATAAAATGGACGCCTTGAAACTCATAAGGTAAAGAATCCCCATATACTCGTGAAAAAAATATACAAATCACGACAATAAAAATATTGCGCATTCCCTTTGATCTCCTTATCTTCTACCAAAAAATGGAATAATCTGCCCTGTCACGAGATGCGATTTCCACATCACGCGCGTGCAGTTTTGTCATCAGCTCATCCACTGGATAAGCCTCGACCCCGAAGTGCTTCGGGAATAGACGTCCGATGAGATAGCCACGATCTGCTCTTAATAGAGCTCGCTCGATCAAGAGATCTTGCTCCTTGCGGCCAAACTCGGAAAAATTGTGATGGGATAGGATTAGATCGTAAGATCCATCTTTGGGGAGCCTTGTCAAAGAGGTGAACTCCGCGCGATCGGCTTCGAGGCTCTCCCACACCTTTTTGGCGAGCAAAAGAGGCTCAGGTAGATCGACAATTGTGAGCTCACATCCCATTTCATGCAAAAGATAGGCAAGCGCTCCCTCTTCTGATCCAATGAGAACCACATGCAGCCCTTTCAGGGGCCCCACCTGTTTCTCAATCGCCCCAACCCATGCTGCCACCTGCAAAGTCGCAGGGGAGAAATCCCCTACCCCCTCGTAGGTCGCAAGACGAGGACTGCCGATTGCATCCCACCTCTTTAACCGCTCCAAAAATGGGAGGAGATGGGGATACTCCGCTTTCAATGCAACAAGGGCCAGCCTTCCCTCCTCCTCAGAACAATTCTCCCAAAGAAGATTAAAATAGGGATTCCGCTTGTACTGAGAAAACACCCCTTCTTCCTGAGATGCGGCTACAAACAGCTCTTGAAAAGCCGTCTGATCGTAAATCGCGCGCGGCGCCACTTTAGGCTTATCGCAACAGCACAGCAGCAAAGGTAAGATTAGAAGGAATGCTCTCATAGCTACCCAGTATATCTTCCCCGAGAATTTCTTGTCTCTTGAGGAAATAGAGAAAACCGAGTTAAATCACTAGTAGAAACCCTACGGTGGCCCACGAGATGCGCATCCTATTTACTCTCATCACATTATGCTCAGCAGGCTATGGTCTGTGGTGGTTTAGCTCGACTAGGCCCGATATCAAAAACAAAGTGGAAGAGATCCTGAGCACCGGAACCTTCCACACACTTGAGATCCGCTATAGCGCAAATCAGATCATGGAAGCCCACCGCTCCGACCTTCTCAAAGACAACCGGCACAAATTTTTAGAGCCCTCGCTGAAATTCTATCCCTACCTCCTTATGGAGGTGAAGTTCAGCGTCACGGATGACAAGACAAAAGAAGGGGTGATGCTGTGGGATCTGACTGATGGGGAAATGGTCATCGATACGAAAAAGTGGGAAAAAACCCATGGATTTGCCGACTGCATCAACGCGAAGGCTGACCAGCACGAGTTCAAGGTGATCAAAACTCTCGCAAAAAAAGGGGGAGCTACGGATAGGGAAGGCCTCACGAAGGCGCTGCACGTCGAAAATGAAGTGCTCGACCTTTGGGTCGATAGGTGCCGCCGCAAACGGCTCATCGTCCAAACCGGCAATCGCTACCGCCTCCACCTAGAAAATCCCAGGCTAAATATGACCCCCTTCACCAAGCTCGACGAGCGCCTGGTGACCAAGTCCTACCGCCACTCGGAGCGGCTCCAGCGCCACTTCTCTCTTGCCCAAATCGAGAGGATGACCCGAGCGGCATTTGGCCATGACTTCGCGGTCCGTAAAACGACCGACGTCTACCTTCCCGTCCACTGCATCGTCGTCCAAAACCCCGACGGCTCGGTCCATACCAGCCACTGGAACGCCCTCAATGGCCAGCGCCTCCAGTCCCATTTTGTCGATTGAGAAATAATTATCTTTTTTGCTTTATCCGCCGCTTGCGTGGATGAGAATGGATTACACGACAACGAGAAACTTTTTTTGCTGATGGGGTCTTAAAGGCATTAGGAGCAGGAGCGCCTCGCAGCAATCCCTCGACACTCAGATCTTCATCAATTTCAGGCCAGTGTATCCCATACCCGCCGCCGCAAACCTCCCAAAAAGCCCTCTTTTGAGGAGTCGCTTTCAATAATTTTGGATACCAGGTTAATGGGACAGAGATGGACCGCCCGTCTCTAAGATCAACGATTAGAGAATCTCTTGTGAAATAAACTGCTTCAACGCGCTCATCAATTTTACGAGCCAAAATACTCATGCCATTTACCGATGAATTGTTGTTGATGGATAGCTACTATCTTCTGTAATTTGTTGATTTCCTTTTCTCCAAAGCCCAGATTTTTTGCTAATGAAATCTCCTCAAGCCAAAACTTTGCAGACAGGCCATCTCTATCAACGTGAACATGTGGAGGTTCATTAGGTTCATGACTAAAAAAATAAAAACGGTACGGACCAATAATGCAAACTGTTGGCATTCCACCTCCAGTTGGGGCCATCAGAGACTGTCTGCGGAATTAGGCTTCGTCGATTTTCGGGATTATTTTGGCCGCTTTTCAATCCGTTTTTGGGGTTAATATACTTGTTGCGATATTGACCCCAAAAAACGGTATTAAAAATCGGCTCAAAAGAACCCGAAAATCGACAGAAGCTAATTTCGCAGACAGTCTCTCAGTCTATGTCCAAGGAAAAATTATCTGCAACATCAAAGGACGAATTCAAAACTACCTTGCTCGGAAATGGGCAGAATCTGTAGACTTTTTCCTTTTGGAAAGATGGCTGAGTGGCCGAAGGCACGTCCCTGCTAAGGACGCGTACCCCTCAAAGGGTACCGAGGGTTCAAATCCCTCTCTTTCCGAATCCCCCCCGCCTTGAATGGAGCCATTCAAGGCTTTTTTTGCTAGATACTCCCATTGCGAAAATATCCCTAAGGCTGGATACTGACCACAAAAGTGGAGTCCCATGTCTGACACCCCTCCCAAAGTTAAAACCGCCCCCAATTCCAAAGAATCGGAGATGATCGTCCTCGGCTCGATGCTCTCTAGCATCAACAGCCTCAACATTGGCGCCGACTCCCTCAGCGACTGCGACTTTTACTACACAGAACACAAAATCGTCTTCCAAGCGCTCAAAAGTGCCTACCACGCCGACAAGCCAGCCGATGTCCACCTGATCGGCGAGGAGCTCAAGCGTCAAGACAAACTCAAAGCGATCGGCGGGATCAACTACCTGACCACTCTAGCCCAATATGCGGGGACTGCAGCCTATATCGAAGAATATGTCGAGCTCGTCAGACAAAAATCGATCTTGCGCCGGATGATCAATGCTGCCCAAGACGTCGAAAGAGAAGCGCTCAATAACCCCTCTGACGTCCATGTGCTCCTCGACGATGCCCAGGCAAAATTTTTCACCATCAGCCAGACGGTGAATACGGGTGCGGGCGTGCTCGTGAAAGACCTGCTGACCGGTGTCAAGGCAACCTCTCAGCTCCCCTACCTCAAAGAGCTCCAAGCAAAACAAGAGCAATATCAACAACGGGGCCCTGAAGACCTCGGAATCACGGGAATTCCCACCCACTTCATCGATCTCGACAAAATGATCAATGGTCTTGGCCACTCTAACCTAATCATCCTCGCCGCGCGCCCAGCAATGGGAAAAACCGCCCTTGCGATCAACATCGCGGAAAGCGTTGCCTTCCGCAATGACATGCCCGTCGGCATCTTTTCTCTTGAGATGACCGCTGAGCAGCTCCTCCACCGGATGATCTGCTCCCAAGCAGAAGTGGAGTCGGACAAAATCCGCACGGGATCTCTCAGCGGCATCGAATACCAGCGCGTGGTCGCTGCCGTCAATGCTATGATGAAAGGGACCATTCTCATCGACGATCAGCCCGGGTTGAAAATCACCGACCTCCGCGCGCGAGCCCGCCGCATGAAAGAGAGCCATAACATCCAGCTCCTCGTCGTCGACTACCTCCAGCTCATCTCTGGTTCTGGCCTTTCCCGGAATGCGGAAAATCGGCAAAACGAGATCTCAGAAATTTCTCGCATGATGAAAACCCTCGCTCGCGAGCTGAACATCCCCGTTATCTGCCTCTCTCAGCTCTCTCGCAAAGTCGAAGAGCGACAAGGCCACCGCCCCATGATGAGCGACCTTAGAGAATCAGGATCTATCGAGCAAGATAGTGACATCGTGATGTTCTTGCTCCGTAGGGAGTATTATGATCCCTACGATAAACCGGGAACTGCTGAGCTCATTGTCGCTAAAAACCGCCACGGAGCTGTCGGCAGCGTCCACCTGACCTACCGGAAAGAACTCGCTCAATTCGCCAACTACTCACCGATGCACGCATCGGGGGGAAGTTCCAAGGAAAATGACGAGGCCTTTTCCGCCTTTTCCCCAGGCAATTAAATATTTTCTTCGCAAAAAGCGGCGCGAATAGACCCTATTCTTAGGGATATTTTCTTTGCTTTTTTCGAATGGGCGCGTAAAATGGTCCTTCGAACTTCGTTAGGAGCTAAAGAATGGCATCTGTTAAGAAAAAACGACGCGCTAAAATTGCAAAACACAAGAGAAAGAAGCGTAGACGCCGCGATCGTCATAAAAAATAAGTTATATCCCTAGTCGTGTGGACCTACCCTGAACAGTTTGATGTGATCGTGATCGGAGCCGGCCATGCCGGCTGCGAGGCTGCGCATGCCGCCGCGAAAATGGGGGCTAAGACGCTCCTCCTGACCATGACCCTCGATACGATTGCCAAGATGAGCTGCAACCCCGCCATCGGGGGAACCGCAAAAGGGCATATCGTTCGCGAGATCGACGCTTTGGGAGGTATCATGGGAAAGGTCGCAGACCAAACGGCGATCCAGTTCCGGATGCTCAACGCCTCTAAAGGACCTGCGGTCTGGTCCCCCCGAGCACAGGCAGATAAGTTTGCCTATGCCGCCGCAATGAAGCAGCGCCTCGAACAGGTTCCCGGTCTGTATATCAAGCAGGGCACAACCGAATCGCTAGTTATTGAAGAAGGACAAATCCGGGGTGTGCGCACCCTTGAGGGGATTGCCTATAGCGGCAAGACGGTTATTCTCTCCGCTGGCACTTTTATGCGGGGGCTTATCCACATTGGCGAGACCACCTTTGCGGGGGGAAGAGCGGGGGACAAACCCTCCGTAGGTCTCTCCAAAGACCTCGAAATGCACGGGTTTAGACTGGGAAGGCTCAAAACGGGAACGCCGCCGCGCATCCACCGGCGTAGCGTCGATTTTTCTCTCATGCAAGAGCAACCGGGAGAGGAAGGAGTCCGTTTCTCCTTTGATCCGCCAGACGCCCCTGGACTGCGCCAGGTCCCCTGTCACATCACCTATACCAATCTCGAAACAAAACGGGTTATCGAAGCCAATTTGCACAAAGCCCCCATTTACTCTGGACAGATCCAAGGAGTCGGCCCTAGATACTGCCCTTCGATTGAAGACAAAGTGGTCCGTTTTGCAGACAAGGAAAGACACCAGCTGTTTTTAGAGCCGGAAGGGCTGGATACAGATGAAATCTACGTCAATGGGATCTCCTCCTCTTTGCCGTTTGACGTTCAACTTGCCATGCTGCACACCATTTCTGGGCTGGAAAGCGCCGAAGTGATGCGCCCCGCCTATGCCATTGAATACGATTTCGTTCCTAGCGGCCAGCTTCTATCGACACTCGAGACAAGGAGTGTGGAAGGACTTTACTTCGCAGGGCAGATCAACGGCACTACGGGCTATGAAGAGGCGGCAGCACAAGGACTCATCGCGGGCATCAACGCCGCTCTCAAAGTCGCAGGGCGCCCTCCCTTTGTACTAAAGCGCTCAGAGGCGTATATCGGCGTGATGATCGATGAGTTAATTTCTAAAGAGCTCGACGAACCCTACCGGATGTTTACAAGCCGCGCAGAACACCGCTTGCTCCTTCGCCAAGACAACGCCGACTTGCGCCTTCGCTCTCATGGGTATCGGCTCGGACTCATCGATGAAGCGCGCTACCAAACACTTTTGCATAAACAATCGACCCTTGCAGAGCAAATCGCGCATCTTTCTAAAACCCACCTCCAATATCACGGCAAATCCACTACACTAGGGCAGCTGCTCTGCCGTCCTGAATTCACCTATGAAAAACTTCTGGCAGAATTTCCCGAGAAGATGACAAGCTACGGCAAAGAGATCGATCTCCAAGTAGAACTGCACCTTAAATACGCTGGATATATCCAGCGGCAGGAAAATGAAGCCGCAAAATTAGAGACCATTGAAACGATCCTCGTCCCCCCACTTTTTGCATTTAAAGAGGTGTTAGGGCTGAGCAACGAGGCGCGCGAGAAGCTCCACAGAATCCAGCCTACCAACCTGGGCCAAGCCTCTCGTATCTCAGGCGTCTCTCCTGCCGACATTTCCGTCTTGATGGTCGCTCTAAAATCGAAATAGGAGGTTTTATGTTCACCGCTCTATGTACTGCCGCCGCGCTCGTCTCGTTGCCACAAGAAGAGGCCCTTTCGCTGAAGAGTTATATGCTGATCACACCCCAGTCGCGCGCAGCGGACTACCTCCAAGCTTTTGAAATCCTTCGCAAAGAAAAGACAGCGGGCAAGGTCTTCTTCGAACTGAGAGATGGCAGCATGATCTCTAATGTAATTGAGATCTCAACCTTGCCGAATTCGACTCTTTTGCTCTGCCGCTACAATTCCAATCAAGGGATCAAATTCCAGGTGATCAAAATCGAAGAGATCGCCACATTGAGCTATCAATGACTTTCCATCTGATCCGCCTGAAAAACTGCTCGATTGAAAAGCAGCTTGAATTAGAAGAGCATCTCCTTCGCAATGACAGGCGCAACTTCTGTATCTTAAATACCGGTTCGACCCCTGCGATAGTGATGGGGATTTCAGGAAAAAAAGAGGAGCTCGTCGACTGCGCTAGAGCAAAGGCACAAGGGATCCCGATTCTAAAGCGCTTTAGCGGCGGTGGGACCGTAATCGTGGATGAAAACACCCTCTTTGTCACTTTCATTTGTCAAAAAGATTTGCACCCTTTCCCGGCATATCCAGAACCGATCATGCGCTGGACGGAAGGACTCTATAAAGGGGTGCTTGCTCATCCTGAGTTTGCGCTTCGGGAAAATGACTATGTGCTCGGCGTTAGAAAGTTTGGAGGCAATGCGCAGTACATCAAGAAAGAAAGGTGGCTCCACCACACCTCCTTTCTTTGGGACTACTCTCCCGAGAGAATGGGATGTCTGCTGCATCCCAAGAAAACACCCCCCTATCGCGCTGGCAGAAGCCATGAAGACTTCCTCTGTACCCTCAAAGAACAATTCCCCTCAAAAGAGCACTTCCTGGGCAAGCTAGTCCAAGAGCTCTCCTCCCACTATCTTACGGAGGAGTGGAAGGAGCTGGGAAAGGATTTGTATTCGGAAGCACAACTGAAAACGTCGACCCATCTGTCGGTGACTGAAATAAAATCCCATTCATCAAGGTAACATCCTGAGCATTATAACGGGGATAGTTGCTCTCAGGCAGTACAAGCTGATACTGGGGATATACCCGATAGGATAGGAAACTCGTCATTGCAGGTGTTGTATAGTACTTTACCAAAAAGTATCCGCACACATTATTGACTGTTTGTGGTGCGTTGGTGACTGCAATCGTCGTTGCGGGAGGTCCGATGCAAGTTGTCGAGTAGACAATATCTATCGGATTCGAATTAAACCCGAGCGCTCCAATATTTAGCGTGTAACTATTCGGAATATTTGCCTGCGGATCGGGAATCGATGTGTCAATCGGTCCGAGTGTGAGAATGATGTAGGGCTGGTTGGGATCTGTATTCACGTTAAAGATAAGCACGCCTGCCAGATCCAGCAGATCATCATAATCATAGGCATACCCAAGCCCAAACCCACTTGTCTGAATAAGCAGAGGATGGATCGCCTTGTCATAGAGATTGTACCAGGGGCCATGCGCGCTAAAGGAAGCGGGATTGTTAAAATACTGACTCCTGTAGGGCGTAAAGTACCCTTCCTGAATCTGAATGGGTTGCGTCAGAGTATTGGGAGGAGGTAAAAACCCTGCGGTGAATAATGTACTCAGTCCCTTTGAAAGCTCATCCATAAAACCTGTTGCCTGAGTTCCCCCAGAGGCTGTAAGAGCCCCTGCCGAAATCCAACCCCCTCCAGAGAGCAAAAGCTCCGTGGTCAATTTAGGCACAAACACCGTCATCTTACTTGGAGGGCTCGGATCCCCTGGAGGAGTCGTACTGAGGAGAGTCAGTTCGAGGTTCCCGATATCGGTACGCATCAAATAGGTTGCCTGTACTTGCGGAACCATTGGGGGCGCATAGGCAAGCAGTATTTGCATCTGATTCGTAGAATAGTAAGTCAGCAACTCCTGCATATAGCTTTTGCCGGCAGTAGGTCCTGAGACCGTATCCTGCAAATAATTAGAATTAAAAAACGCTTGGGCAGGATTTGCTCCAGAAAACTTATAGCCACTCTGGAGACCGATCGATCCTTTTGCGGCAAGAATGCGCAAGTAGGTAAGGGGCGATCCGCCCGTGTAGGGATTCACATAGAAGGGAATCGACAGATTAGGCCACTGTTTTGTGGGAACAGATGCATCCAGATTAGATAGGGTCGTTTGAATTCCTGATAGAATCGCACTGCGCGCGAGTGTAGATGGATAGCCCACGTTAGTGAGCCCCACAACAGGCGTTGGATAGGAATTCCCCGTGGGGAAAGTATACGACCCAAGCGTCGTAGGCAAAGAGAAATAATCTACGTTCGAGAAGTTGGTGAACAAGGTATACGTGTCATCCAGAGTGAACTCGAAATTCTGATAGAGCGTGTAATAGTTGGGATCCTGCGTTGATGTGGTCGACGGATCATCTGCCGTATATACGGTACCAGTCGGCGTAACTGTATAAGATGTCTTCATCAGCAAAGGGTCGTTTACAGAGATAAAACACCTGCCGCTGATAAATTGGGGAATGAACAGATAGGAAACGTTTCCGCTCATGCCGATTTGTGGAAGAGAGGAGAGAGGAAGGCTAATCGTCGGATCCGCAGAGTTATTCGTTGCACTGCTTGCAAGGGTGCAAACGCCTGTAATCGTATTAGGCTGCAAGAAAGAAACGCTCGAATCGTCTAATGCATTTCCCTTACCGATAAAATACAGGCTAGATGAGGGCAAACCGGTGTTGTTCACAATCACCAGCGGCACATGGTTTGCCGGATAACTCGGCGGGACAGGTCCAGGAGGGGGCCCGGGAGGCGGTGGCGGAGGTGGGGGAGGAGGCGGACTGGGTGGCGGAGGGGGCGGCGGCGGTGGAGGTGGAGGGCCTGGAGGGGGAGGGGGCGGCGGTGGGGGTGGAGGGGGAGGAGGAGGCGGGGGAGGAGATGGAGGCGTTGGACTTGGAGGAGTCGGACAAGGCGTCGAAAGGTCATGGGGTGAAAGGGCTGCCTTCTCCTCGCAAAGAAACTCCTCGTAGAAAGTTTCTAGACGATCAGGAGAAAATGTATCGGAATCCGCACACAGCGTGGCAAGAGCAAAAAGCACTGAGGTGAGGAAGAATGAGATGGATCTGTTCATAGAGTAAGATGCCATGCAAAATTTTCAATTGACTAAATACTAGTCATCAAGCATTAATTGAGCAAGAGGTATGTATGCGTTTTTTTCCCGCTCGTTATTCATTTTGGATTGCTGGAATCGCGCTCACCTCCCTGGGATTGGGTGCAGATGAGGGGAGCTCCCCGAAACAAGTCGAGCAGCTGAATTCGACAATTCAAGTGGGAGGTAACTACACGCGCCTTTACCTCAAACCGAGCGGCAGCTCCTCATTTGACGGCAACCTCGGAGGCGCTCAAGCGAGTTATGACTACAGGCCAGCCTGGTCACTCTATGCGGGTGTGAAATTCGATTGGAGGGAAGGAAGCACGAAGAGCGGGTCGAGCAAGCGCTCCATTTTTTATATCGACACTCAGGAAAGAATCGGCTACACCTTTGGCTTTTATCAATCGGAATGGCTGCTTTCTCTCTTCACGGGCCTTGGCTATCGCTACGTCGGCCAAAAACTCACCCAGAGTCACACATCCTCTCTGCAATTTCGTTACGACGAGATCTATATCCCGGTAGGCTTTAAAACCGATTACGCATTTAGACGTTGGTTTATGTTCGGCGTTAACTTCACTTGGATGCCCCAGATTTACCCAACGGTTAAGATTGTCCCCTTGGAAGGGGCCCGCTGGATCCTCAAAACAAAACTCGCCAACTTTGCAGTTGAAGTTCCCTTTACCTTTACGTTGACAGAAGACAAACGCTACTCGATCTCTGTAAATCCCTTCTATGAGTACTGGCAAGATGGCCATTCCACGGCCAAAACATCCTCTGGTAGCGCACTCAACCTGCCAGGCAACACCTACAACTCATGGGGTGTTAACGTGAATGCGGGCTTTTCCTTCTGAAAAGGTGCTGCTGTAAGGGGTCGACCATCAAGGCTACAATAACCTATGTTGTATAGGTGGGGTCGCTTCCTAGAGCGGCCTATGGCGTGTCTAGCGTTGCAACCCCCTAATGAAATCTTATCGTTAATGAGCGCTGCAAATGATAGAAGGTATCCCAAACAACAGCTTCTAAGAGGCTAACCTATCTCTGAAAAAATCTCAACCCTTTAGACGGATCCGGTAGATGTGTTCCACTTGGTCAATACTCGATACGCAACAGTCCAGATCCTTGAGCATCCCCGTGGCAAGATCGTATACCCATCCGTGAATCCAAAGGGGCTGCCCGCGCATCCATGCCCCCTGAACAATCGTTGTATGGCAGACGTTGAGCACCTGCTGCATCACATTGAGCTCGATTAGTCTCTGGTACCGCTCTTTTTTATCTGGAATTGCGTCTAATTCTTCTTTGAATCGGGCGTACACATCGCGAATGTTGCGCAGCCAATTGTCGACAAGCCCTAGCTGGTGATCCTCCATCGCGGCTTTGACTCCACCACACCCATAGTGCCCGCAAACAATCACGTGCTGGATCTTGAGAAGATCCACAGCATATTCGAGTACAGAAAGGCAATTAAAGTCGGTGTGGGGAAATAAATTGGCGACGTTGCGGTGTACAAAAAGCTCACCTGGCTCCAGTCCAACAATTTCATTGGCAGGAACCCGACTATCTGAACACCCAATCCAGAGATACTGGGGATCCTGCGCGTCCGCCATCTGCTGGAAATAGGCAGGGTTTTTCGCCGTCTTGCTTTCGACCCATTCCCGATTTTTGTTAAATAGAATTTTTAGTTTCTGCATGTCTTACATTTTACCAGATTCACCTATTTTGCAATACCCTTCTATTGGCTCACGGAGACAAATGCAAAATCTGAAACTACTCCATTTTCACTGACTGAGACGACGTAATAGGTTGAGACACTACCCGGCGTGCGGTTGTGATCGTCATAGAGAAGATTTCCACCAGAAGGGACTGTCCCTATAAGATCTGTTAAAGCAGCATCTCTATAGATCTGATAAGATTCTATGTTGGAGAGGGGATCATTGGACTGCCAAGAAATCCGGTTGATCAAGTCGACTTGGCTACTAAATGTGTCTCTCATTGCTTTACCAACCAAACTGGCTGGAGGCAAAGCGATAGAGACCACTTCTTCAAGATCTACGGGTGTCAGAAAGGGAAAGTCTGGTAACCCATCAATTGGGGGCGGAATTTCCATCAGAGTCTGCAAATCCACGATACTAAGTGTATTGGAACCATAATTAGCAATATACGCCACATCTTCATCGTCATCAAAATGGATTCCTGTGGGCTCACTAAAGGTGCCGGTAACGTACTGAATGACTGTATCCGTGTCAGCATCGATCACGGACACCTTATCGCTATTGAGGTTACCGACAAGCACAATGTCGGCAGGGAAACGCTCAAAACATTTGTAGGGTCCATCAAAAGGAAAACTGGAATCATCTACATTCGCAGTCACCATGTCGGCTTGCGTATCAATGATTGTAACAGAATTTCCTCCATAATCCACAACATAGGATTTCGTATCGCTAATAAATGAAATATGAGTAGGATTAGAAATCAGATTAAATGGGTCATTCACGTATCCGGTCACTGTTTCTGTGGCTACATCGATTATACTCACATTGCCTGAACCAGCCCCATTGAAATTCGTGACGTAGATCTTCTCGTCCGACGGATTGATTTCCATTTCCGTGGGAACATCAAATGGGAACCCGTTGGTATTGACGTATCCTATAACGGTATCTGTTGTGATATCGAAAATGCTGACGCTGCCACCGCCTGGCGCATTCTGGTTATTGACATACCCGCGCTGTCCCTGCAAGGGGATGAGCATTGCCTGAGGAAAATAGAAGGGAAATCCATTTGTGTTAAGAGAGCCCACAATTTTATCTTGCGCGGTATCGATGATATATACCGCATCGGAGAAATCGGCGACGATATAACACTTTTTTGCATCGGGGGTGATCAAGAGGTGGATCGGATGTGTAATATCAAACCCATTGTTATCGACATAGCCGAGAATGGTATTTGACTCGACGTCCAATATTGAAATGAAATTGCCAAGATAGTTGGCGACATACACCTTCTCTACAAAGGGCTCTGCCCATGCGCTGCAAATGGCTAGCAGGAAAACGAGAAGTGTTCTTTTCATAGTGCCCACCCGATTGAAACCCCGAAAGAAAAGCCGCTAAAATTGACATCCTGGCATACGGTCTTTTTCCCACATCCGTGCAAATCAAACTTCATATAGGAGTAGTCTGCAAAAAAGTCGAAAAAGAGCGATCGGATCGGAAAGATGCAAGCGCCGACTTTTACAATTCCAACCCCATCCCATGCAGAAAAAGAAGGCTTGACGTAGGGGGAATGGTCTTCAACATGGATGTAACTATAAAGAGCTCCCACACCGACATAGAAACTCGCCTTATTTGCGTGGTGAAACCACTTCAAACCCGCTCCGATGGGGACTACTGTAACCTTCGAGGGGTTGCCCATTTCAATTGAGGACCCATTACTCGCAAGATAACTTCCACTTAGCCAAGGATAGAAATCTTTCCAGGCGCGCGCACTCGCTTCTATCCCATACATTCCCGTAGCACTTGTATAGATCTGCCGCACGGTATGATCAGTGGGAGCAAAAAGCGCCACCTTGCCTTCAAGTAAAAAGGGGCGGTCAATTTTCGGCTCGGTAATGATCGGATGCTCCATAGAAGGAGGGGGCCAGGCGGCAACCTCCTCTACAGGCAAAACCTCTGGAATGCTTTCCTCTTCTGAAGACTCCTCGGAGACGGGAAGGGGCGATAACTGCGGATAGGCACTTAGACTTGCTTTAAAGAGTAGCAAGAGGATCGTTAGGAACAAACCCATACAACCTCAATATTTACCGCCATCGATTGTGCACATCTAAAAAATTTTGTACACAACCATCTCAATCCTGGTTCATATCTAGAGGCCCGCTAAAGGGATATGTAGTGCTTTCGATCGGTGGCAGAATTTCAGTGTAGGTCGACATGTCGATCACACTCACTGTATTCGCGCTCCGATTTGCAACATAGGCAAGTGTGCCATCCTTGCTAAAATTTACAGCTGTAGGACTGCTAAAGCTCCCTGTGACATACTGCGTGACGCTATCGGTTGTCGTATCGACGAGTGAAACGGTCTCATTATTTAAATTACAAATAAAAGCGGTGAGTGAATCATTAGAGACGCCTCCCTTGTAAGGTCCAGAGAAAGGCCCGTTGCTATCGAGCACATTGGCAGTTACGCTGTCACTGGCCACATCGATTACAGAAACCGTACTGCTTCCAAAATTGCTGACATACGCCTTGCTACTTCCGATGAAAACGAGCTCCGCAGGGTAGTTAAAAAAGGATCCTGAATCGGAAACGTAGCCTGTGACCGTGTCCGTGGACACATTGATCGCACTCACAGTATTATTTCCAAAATTGGTTACATACATCTTTGCGCCATCTGCAGAGATGGCGAGCGATGACGGCGTGGAAAAGGGATAGGCGCCTGAGTCGACAACCCCGATCACCGTATCAGTAGCCACATCGATGATGCTGACTGTTCCCGCCCTTTGGTTGTTCACATAGGCTTTTGTCCCATCTGGAGTGATCGCCATCGCTTGCGGCACGTCAAAATCGATTCCGTTGGGATTCACTTGACCCACGATCTGGTTTAAAACGGGATCAAGAATTAAAACCGCATTGACCTGATCTGCGACTATATAGGCTTTAGAGCCCCCTGGAACCATGCAGACAAACATCGGTTTTGAAAGGGAATATCCATTCTCATCAATGTATCCGGTCACGGTATTTGAGCTGGTATCCACCATACTCACGGTACTGGTATAGTAATTCGCTACATAAAGCGTAGCCTGAATAGAGCCAGTTGTAAGGAGGACAAAGAGCGTGGAAAAAATTTTAGTCTTGAGCATCGGGAAGACTCACCATATCTTTAAGGGCTTGTTTGACCACTTTGCGACCCATAAGGAGGATCGATTCGGTCAAAGGGATTTTTTTGGGGCAGACGGCAGCGCAATTTTGTGCATTGCCACAGTCACTGACACCTCCCTCTTCCATAAGGGGGCGCAGGCGGTGCGACTCCATCAGCTTGCCTACGGGATGCGCGTTGAAAAGGCGCGCTTGGGAAATCGCCGCAGGGCCGATGAACTTTGAGTCGGGGTTGACTTGGGGACATGCTTCTGAGCAGCAGCCACAAGTCATGCAGGTGGAGAGGACATAGGCGGCCTCTTGCACCTCGGGACTAATCTTAGGGCCGGGACCGCGGTCAAGAGCATCATCTGCATCGATCCAGGCGCGTATTTTTTTGAGATTCTCGAACATGATATCGCGGTTGACGACGAGATCCCTCACGAGAGGGAATTTGGTCATCGGAGCAATTGAAACGGTATTACTCCCTGTGGCCTTAAGAAGAGATTCAATGAGTGCCGTACAGCCTTGGCGCGGGCGTCCATTGATGAGCATCGAGCAAGAGCCACACACCTCCTCCAAACATCCCTGCTCCCATGCAACTGGGGTGACCTTCTCCCCTTTTCGGTTGATCGGGTTTTTCTGCACTTGCATCAGCGCGGAGGTGATATTGAGATAGGGTTTTAGCTCGAGCTCAAACTCCTCCCAGTACTGCTTCCCCGGAACGCCGCGAAAGATCCGGAGGATGAATGTCTTTGCCATCTCATGTTCCTCTATACCGGCAACGGGATGCTCGCCGGTAGGTTTTCAAAATGGGGCACGGTCTTTTTCGCCTTGCTGTAATCCCGTGCAATCGGTTTTAAGTAGCGCAGGTCAACAGGGCGGTAAGTAATTACAGGATCTACTTGAGCTGGATCATAAGATGCAATCGTAGTTTTTAGCCACTTTTCATCATCGCGCTGCGGAAAATCTGGTTTGTAGTGCGCGCCGCGGAACTCATTGCGCAGCAATGCCCCCTTCGTGATGATCAGCGCAAGCTCGAGCATCGCGTCGAACTGATTTGCAAAAACATACGTTTGGTTTAGCGTCGACCCCTTATCGTCTAAGGAGATCTTCTGGTATCTCTCTTTGATCTGATGAATTTCTGCGAGGGTCTTTTCTAGGTCGGTGTTGCTCCGCTTCACGGTCACATTTTTCACCATCTGCTCTGCAAGGGCGTCGTGAAGCTGGTGCACATTTTCTTTGCCGCTGCGCGTCATGAGATCATGCTTAAAGGCCTCCTCTTTCGCAAGCGTCTCGGAGAAGATCCGCGAGGGAAGATTCCCGTAGCTAGAGGAGAGAGAATCGAGATAGCGGGGCACCTCCATTCCTGCGGTGAGTCCTCCAAAGATGCAGGAAAGCAGGGAGTTGGCTCCAAGGCGATTGGCTCCATGATACTGAAACTCTGATTCACCCACGTTAAAACAGCCGGGAATATTGGTCATTTGGCGGTAGCGATCCCATCTACCCGGATCATCGGCAGCGGGCCAATCGACCCATGCGCCCCCCATCGAGTAATGGACTGCGGGGAAAATTTTCATCGGCACGCGGTGGGGATCCTCGCCAGTGAATTTCTGGTAGATGTCGAGGACCGATTCGATCTTGTGCTGGGTTGCAGAAGGAAGATGGGAGACATCCAGGAATACTTGCATCTGCCCATCGATTCCGAGCCCCAGCTCACAGACGCGGAGCACCTCCCGCGCACCGATGTCGCGGGGGACGAGATTCCCGAATGCGGGGTACATCTCCTCGAGGAAATACCAGGGCTTTCCGGTTTCACCGCAAGGGATTGTCCTCCCATCGGGGGCAACGATCGTCTTATTGGCATCGCCGTAAACCCACATCCTTCCCCCTTCGCCGCGCGAGGATTCAGAGATGAGGCGGAGCTTATCTTCTCCTGGAATTGCAGTCGGATGGATCTGAATAAATTCTCCATTCGCGTAATGCATCCCCTGCTTGTAGAGCCTGCCGTTTGCGGCCCCTGTGCAAAAGGTGGAGTTCGTCGATTTTTTAAAGATCAGCCCGGGTCCTCCTGTGCCAAACACAACCGCATCCGCTTTGAGCACATCGAGTTTGAGATTGAAAAGATCCATGTAGACGATCCCGCGGGCTCTTCCTTCCTCATCGAGAATTAGGCGCATGAACTCATGCGTCTCAAACTTCTGCACGCGCCCTTCCGCCTCGTAGCGCCGCACCTGCTCATCGAGCGCATAGAGGAGCTGCTGACCGGTCGACGCCCCGCAAAATGCCGTGCGGTGGTATAGAGTCCCTCCGAATCTCCGAAAGTCGAGATTTCCCTCTTTCGTACGGTTGAAGGGGCACCCAAAACGCTCCATCATGCGGATGATGCCCGGCGCTGCTAAGCACATTTCGAGAACAGGGGGCTGGTCCGCGAGGAAATCCCCTCCCTTAATCGTGTCATACGCATGGATAAGAGGAGAATCGTCTTCATTTTTGAGATTCATCGCCGCATTAATGCCCCCTTGCGCGCAGACAGAATGGGAGCGTTTGACCTTGGTCACAGAGACGATTTTGACGTGGCACCCTTTTTCTGCGAGCTTCATCGCAGCAGAAAGACCTGCAAGTCCTCCCCCTACCACGATCACTTCCTTTCCCTGTTTACTCATTAATACCTCAGATTGATCCAGTAGGTTCCCCAGATCGCAGCAAGGCCCAAAAAGAGAAGAAGCCCCATGAGAGCGACCGATACACCGACCCATGTGCGTTGCGCAGAAGCTTTGAGAATCCATCCCCAAGAGAGAAGAAATGTCCAAAAACCATTGCACGCATGGAAGCAGGCGGCAAGAACAAAAATCGTGTAGAGAATGACATAGAGGGGCTGCTTAAATGTGTCGCGCACAACTAAAAGGGAAGCGGTCCCAAAATTCTTCGTCACTGCAACAACACTTTTAGAACCGAGCTTCTGTTTTTCGAGCGCGCTCACATAGGCGCTTCTCCCTTCATATTGCTGCGCCGCAGTGAGAATCAGCGCCTTTTGGCTACTGTACTCCATGGCGATAGGGCCCGTGAGAGGATCGATCTGTTCCTCTTTTATCCCCTTAGCGGCCTCTATGAGAGCCTGCTCTGCAGATCTAGAGTGGAGCTCTTTGCGCTCATTTGCAATCGAGGCTCCGTCGTAGAGCGTCACGCCCAGTCTCTCCGCTAACGTGTAAATCCCCTCATCGACCTGAACGGTGGTGAGATAATACTCCGTGCCTCCCACTTTGACCGCATCGGGGTACTGTAAAAAGCGAAATTTCACCACGTGGCCAATGAGACAGACGAGAAGAATCCACGAGGTGATTCTCTGCCAGGAGTAAGCGCGGTTGCGCGGCAGTGGCAGGTGGGGAGTGCTCCCATCCCCTTTCCGCGTATTGGGTTTAGAAGTAAAAAGATACCGCACGCCGAGGATGAGGTGGAGAAGAAGAGGGATGCCAAGGAGGCCGATTTCAATCACCTGCAAGAAGGGGAGATTGTGGATGGCGTCCACCATCTGGACAAACCCTTTTCCATCATCGCCGAGCCAAAGTGCTGCCTGAGAATTCGTGAGGAGATGCTCGAGTAGAAAAAGGACGAGCCAGAGCCCCATGAGCGAATGCACTCTCCGCCAGATGAACGCCTTCGGAACCGTGATTGCAGTCATAACACTCCTGCCTAAAGAACTACTTTAGACTTGAAATTGAAAAAAATGCAATGCGTTTTCCGCAGTCTGTTTTGCGAGCTCCTCTACAGAAATCCCCTTTAGCTTTGCGATCAGCTCTGCCGTCTCGACCAAATAGGAGGGCTCATTTTGTCTACCGCGATGCTTTTCGGGAGCGAGATAAGGCGCATCCGTCTCTATAAGGAGGCGATCAAGCGGCACATATTCGGCGACTTTGCGCAGCTCTGCTGACTTTTTAAAGGTGACAATTCCACTCAGCGAAAGATACCAACCTCGATCGAGCACCCCGCGCGCCTCCTCAAGACTCCCCGTAAAGCAGTGGAGGACAGCGGGCTTTCCCACATACTCCCTGTCTGCATGGGAAAAGAGATCGGAAAATGCCTCTCTACAGTGAAAGATGAGAGGAAGCTGCATCTTCTTCGCAAGAGCGAAATAGCGGAGCAAAAAGATCTGCTGCGTCTCTTTCTTCGAGTAGGAGTAGAAATAGTCAAGCCCCGTCTCGCCAATTGCAACAAGCCGCCCCTCGCTTGCACACTTTTCGACATAGGGGAAAAACGACTCCCCCTCCTTATCCACATCATGTGGCGTCGTGGCGGCCGCGTTGCTCACTATAGGGTCTTTTTTTGCCAGGTCGAGCCCCTCGATCAAACTCTTCTCATCGGTGCAGATGTTGACAATCCGCTTGATACCACTTGCCTTTGCCCTCTCGAGGATCCCATGTAAGTGGGGCAAAAGCGCCTCCGATGTCAGGTGCGCGTGTGTGTCAATCATCATCCTTTCCAAAAACGGTAGCGGCGCGAGGCCTGGTAGTGTTCCACAATAACCTCATCTGGATCAATCTCTTCCGCATCGATGTCAAACACTTTAGCTAGAGCAATCGGGAGTGGACAGATCTTGATCTCCTGACTTTTCTCCATCAGATCGACAAGAGATGTTTGATCGAGGAAGGGAAGATCCCGGTTTTCTTCGCAAAGAGAGCACCACTCACTGACAAATTTGTGAGCGGCTCGTGTGGCATTGACAAAGAGAGAGCCGGAAAAAAATTTAAACCTAGGATCATGAGCAAAACGCGCCATCTCGCGAAGGCCAATATCTGCGCCCTGTAGAAAGGAAAAGTCGGGTCTCTTTTTAAACACTGCATCAACATCCACCCAAAAGAGGGGACGATCGTGCTTGCGCATCATTTCTAAAATGAAAAAGGGTTTGAAAGCGCAGTTGCGCTCCCATGAACCCTGCGAGGGGATGCCTTCAATCTCCCAATCGAGATCAAATTCCCTGCATGAGGCGATGAGACTGAGCGCCTCAAGTTGATAGGGAGTATTTTCCGTATAGAAACTGATGATGAGCGGTTCTTGACAAATAGCCCGAGATCCCCTATTCCTATAGTATGATTGCATCAATCGGCATATTTTCAACAGCATATGTGGAGTCAGACATTTTTGGTAAGCTTATTATTCTGAGCTTGCTCGCCCTTTCCATTGTGTGCTGGGCCCTTCTCATCCATAAAATCCAACTCACGCGCTCTGTGGCACAAGTCTCAAAAGCATTTGAGCAGGCGTTTTTCCAAAACCGGGACCAGTTTTTGCGGATGGATCTTGCCGCCCTTCCCAAAGCAAAAAATCCGCGCACTCCCCACCCCTTTGCGCGCATCTTTGAGGCGCTCAAAGCCAAAACCCTCGAGATCTTTGACAAGAACCTCTATTTCCTCAAAGAAGGGGGAAAAGAGCGCGGCGTCACCCTCTCTCCCGCCGATCTCGACAGCATCGAGTCGCACACGTTGACAATCATCTCTGCGCAGGCCAAACTCCTCGACAAAAACCTCTTTATCCTCGCTACGATCGCCACCTTGGGCCCCTTCCTCGGCTTACTTGGCACCGTCTGGGGGATTCTCATCACCTTCTCTGAACTGCACGCAGGCGCCTCCGCTAGCACCAATGCCGCAGCGCTCGGCGGCCTTTCGATGGCACTTGCTACTACCGTACTTGGCCTTCTCATCGCCATCCCCGCTCTCATCGCTCATAACTACCTCAAAAACGTCATCAAAAACTACACTTCCGACATGGAAGACTTTCTCTACCAGCTCCTATCCGCCGTTGAACTGCAATACCGCAAGGTTGAGATGTGAGAAAAGCACGCCTAGCAGCGTCAGAGAGCTCTTCAGCAGATGAGGGCGCAATTAATTTGACGCCCCTTATCGACGTTGTCTTTGTCGTTCTCATCATGTTCATCATCATCGCTCCCATGCTCGAGCTCGACCGCGTGCAGCTTGCTGGCGCTCCTGAAACCGCAAAAAATAACCTTTCCTCTTCGACCCTTGCCATCTACGTCCAAGCCGACAATTCGATCTGGATCGGCAAACAGCGCGTTCTCGAAAAAGAACTTCTCTCCCTGCTAAAAGAAGCAAAACGGTCAAATCCAGGCCAAATCCCCCAACTCTTCCACGACAAAAAAGCGCAATTTGGCACCTACCAAACCGTAAAAAATGCCGTCGAGAGCGCCGGATTCGAGCAGCTCGACGTCATCTTGCAACCGGGAGGATAACCCGATGCGCCGCTCCCTCTGGCTCCGCACCCTCGCAGTGCACCTGTGCGCCATCCTCTGGGTGATCTTCGCGCCCAAGACGGAAAAAAAAATACAGAAACCCCTTCTCGTTAAAACGCGCAAAATTGCAGCAACTCCGGCTCCATCTGCGCCCTCCCGCCCACCTCCTCCTAAAAAAGAGAAACCTCAACCCAAACCGATCCCCAAAAAAGAAAAGCCCGCCCCCGCTCCTGTCCCCAACCTAGCTCCAGAAAAACCGATTAAACCCAAACCGGAACCGCTCCCCTACACTCCTCCCAAAAAAACGGAAAAACCCGCGCCCCCGCCGCCAAAAATACAACCTGCCCCAGCCGTCTCCAATGCACTCCTCAAACAACTCCAAGAGAGCATCGCAAAAATCGACAGCACCCCCACAAACAAAAAGACACCGACCACCACGTTGCAGATCGACAGCCCTAAGGGAAATTACACCGATGCCCTCATCGCAACGATGCACGCCTCGTTGCAACTTCCCGATTTTGGTGAGGTCTCTTTACAATTGACCTTGCGTCAAGATGGCTCAGTCGCTAAAATCGCGATCTTAAAAGCTGCAAGCGAAAAAAACCGACGTTACTTAGAAAGCGCTCTTCTAACCGTCCGTTTCCCCCATTTCGATGGAGCGCTTAGCAGAGAAAAAGAGCATACCTTTACCTTGATGTTTTGCAACGAGATCTAAATATGAAACGCCTCATCTACCTCCTGCTCCTTATGGTCCTCCCCCTTTTTGCAGAAGAGGAGATCCGCGTTCACCTCCCCACAGCACAGGCTCTTGAACCCCTCTACATCGCCACGCTCCAAGCTGATACGAGTTTCGATTTTGCCTACTGCAGAGATCTCGATGCGATTCTCGCTTACGACCTGCAACATAATGGGCACACACACGTCCTCCCTAGATCCCATGATAAGGAAGAGCGGCTAAAAACGAGCGATCCAAACGCCTGGAGAGAAACGGGCGCCTCCTACACGATTAAGACAAAAATCCAGTCGGGCAAGCTCACCTCCTCCGTATTTACTGCAAAGACGGGAACCCTTAAATCCTTTTCAGAAATCCCCCTCTCTGGCCATCTCGCATCGGATCGAAGACAAATCCACCGCCTTGCCGACACGATTCAAAAGGCCCTATTTGGCACAGAAGGGGTTGCAAGCTCGCGCATCCTCTACTCCTACCAGGTGAAAAACCCCCGTCCCGATGGAAAGGAGTGGCTCTCAGAAATTTGGGAATGCGACTGGGATGGAGCGAACGCAAGACAAGTGACACACGATGCGAGCTACTCTGTCACGCCCGTGCTGATGCCCCATAGTTCCCGCTTCAATAACGATCACTTTCTCTATGTGTCCTATCTTGCGGGACAACCCAAAATCTACCTCGGCTCACTCTCTGGCAAGCCCACAAAGCGCCTTGTCGATCTCCGGGGAAACCAACTCCTCCCCGCCATCTCTCCCAAACGGGATAAACTCGCCTTTATATGCGATGCGGGAGGCCGCACCGACCTCTTTTTACAGCCCTTTCATCCTACTACAGGCGAGGTCGGCAAGCCGATCCAACTTTTTTCCTACCCCCGCTCCACACAAGCCTCTCCCACCTTTAGCCCCGATGGCTCACAAATCGCATTTGTCTCCGACAAAGATGGAGGGATGCGCATCTACCTAATTCCGACTACGCTAACAGAAAAACGGGCAAATGCCCGCCTGCTCACCAAACAAAATCGGGAAAATTCCTGTCCAAATTGGTCCCCCGATGGAACAAAATTAGCCTATAGTGCTAAAACAAATGGAATAAGGCAGATATGGATATACGACTTCGCGACCGATGAGGAGAGTCAGCTGACTGCAGGACCTGGAAATAAGGAAAACCCCTGCTGGGCGCCTGATAGCAAACACATCGTTTTCAATTCGACGGACAAAGGGGAATCGGAGCTTTATGTCGTCAATTTGAACCAAAGCGAAGCTGTAAAAATTAGCCGCGGCCCTGGAAAAAAACACTACCCGACCTGGGGCGCAAGGTAAACTTAAAATGAGGATTGACCAATGAAAAAAACAGTCTTAGCACTCGTCCTGCTCTCTGCAATCGTGACGGGGTGCCACAGAGAGACCGACAACGACGTCTGGCGCGATGACGGACAGCTCTCTGCAAATTACAAGGGAAGTGCCCGCACTCTCTGGGGTGCAGAAGAAAACGAAGCTTTCTTCGAATCGAAAGAAGAGGATTTTGTCGCCCTAAAAGATGAAGACCTACGCCCCCTCTTTACCGATGGTGCGATTCCCCAACCCAAGTGGGAACCGGGCGAGCATGGCAGCGGCATCCCAGGGATTGATGGATTCCACTCTCCGATCGGAGCTGAGTCTGCAATCTTTAAAAACGTCTACTTCAATACCGATGATCACATCCTCCGCGGCACAGAATATAGCACGATGATCGACCGGATGAGTGCCTATCTCAAGAGCCACCCCCATACCTATCTCTTCGTGTCGGGCCACTGCGATGAAAGGGGACCTGAAGCGTACAACCTCTCTCTTGGCGCCAGAAGAGCCAACTACGTGCGTACCCTTCTCGTCCAAAAAGGGATTGACCCAGAGCGGATCCATACGATCTCCTATGGAAAAGAGCGCCCTGCAGAAATGGGTCATGGCCCCGAAGCCTGGAGCAGAAACCGCAGAGCGGAATTCAAAATCTTCCAGCAGAGATAAGGAAGAACGATGCGCACTCTTGTAGCCGCTTTACTACTCGCCGCCCCCCTTGCGGCGAGCCCCCTTCCCCAGGCCACTCTCAATGAGATGCGGATTGCCATCGATGATCTCAAATATGGCCTCCAATCGACGCAGCTCGACCTAAACCTTCTTGAAGAACGGATCAAAAAAAAACCAAACACCTCCCTCGAAAAAAAACTCGCCCACACCGAAGAGCTTCTCGAGAAAGTCACAGCAGATCTACGCACCTTAAGCGCTCGACTCCAAACCTTAGAGCAAGAGAGCGCAGCGCATACCGCTCAACTCACCGAGGTAGCCAAACTCAAAGGCACGCTCACGTCGATTTCGGAAGCCATCGCCACCCGTCCAAGCTCTCCCTCGACCTACCGCGTCCAATCGGGCGACACCCTCGGGAAGATCGCGCGTAACCACCACACCACTGTCGATGCTCTAAAAAAGCTCAACAAGCTCACAAAAGACACCATCGCCACCGGCCAGGAGCTAAAAATCCCCGATGAGAAAACCGCAGCGCGTTAATCACCACCCGATCGGCATCTTCGACTCAGGGTTTGGCGGCCTCACGGTCCTCCGGGCTCTTCACTCCCTTCTTCCAAACGAAAAATTCCTCTACTACGCCGATACCGCCAACCTCCCCTATGGGGATAAAACCCCCGAAGAGATCTGCCATCACTCGCTGAGCAATGCAGAATTCCTCTTTGCGCATGAGATTAAACTCCTCGTCGTCGCCTGCAATACCTCTTGTTGCGCCGCCCTCGATGCCTTAAGAGCGAGATCCAAAGTTCCCGTCATCGGCATCACTGAGCAAGGGGTCCAAGAAGTCGTAGAACGCGCAAAAAAAAGCGTCGCACTCCTTGCGACAAAAGCCACAATCGCATCCAAATTCTATCAAACCGAGATCGCATCTCTCCGTCCCGATCTCGAAATCCACCCCATTGCATGCCCCCTCCTCGTCCCTCTTATCGAAAAGGGTCATACTGACGATCTCCTCATCACACATGCCCTAAGAGAGCACCTCCGCCCTCTCAAAAACCTCTCCATCGACTCCGCCCTTCTCGGATGCACCCACTACCCTCTCATCTCAAACGCCATTCAGCGCTATCTTGGGAAGAACGTCCAACTCATCGATCCCGCCCTTGCCTGCGCTCATTCCGTCCAAAAACACCTCCTCCTCCACTCCCTTCAATCTCTCGATAACACTCCCCAATCTCCCCAATTTTTTGTCTCCGGCGACCCGGAGAAATTCAACCTCTTTGGTGCCCCTATCCCTACTGACACTCTGATCAAGGAAATGCCATGAGCCACAAAAAGCGGATTCTCCTCATTGAAGACGAAGAAGACATCGCCGCCCTCATCAAACTCCAAGCGGAAGCCTCCGGCTACAAACTGCATGTCGAAGTCGACGGGATCAATGGCTACCGCGCTGTCGAAAGGGAAAAACCCGACCTCGTGATTCTCGACATCATGCTCCCCGGACAAAATGGATTCGACGTCTGCCGAAAAATCAAAAGCAATCCCGAACTCCGCTCCATTCCCGTCATCATCCTCACCGCAAAACGGGAAGAGCTCGATATGGTCCTTGGGTTGGAACTTGGCGCCGATGACTACGTCGCAAAACCCTTCTCTCCGAAGGTTCTCTTTTCCCGCATCAAAGCCGTCCTTCGCCGCACCAAAGAGCCCGACAAAGCTCCTAAGGTCATCCTCTTTGGAGACTTTACCCTCGAGGTCGACAGGTACCTTTTGCGCAGAGGCGACAAAATCCTCACCATCACCCTCTCTGAGTTCGGCATTCTCCGTAGACTCCTCACAAGCCGCGGCAAAGTCCTCACTCGCAACCAACTCCTCGACGACATCCATAATGACGATGCCTTCATTGTCGACCGCAACATCGACGTACATATCGCCTCGCTTAGAAAAAAACTCGGCCCCAATTTCGATTGGATCGATACCGTCCGCGGCGTTGGCTACCGATTCCGCGAAGACCCCTCGCCCCTTTCAACTGCTAAACGCGTTATGGCATGAAATCCATTCGCAAGTCGGGCTCTTTATTTCCCGTTTTTCTCACCTACTTTCTCGATAACTTCGGGCTTGCCGTCATCTACCCCATTTTCACCCCTCTCATCCAAGGTCCTCAGCACCCTTTCTTCCCCGACGGCTCGACCTACCTCGAAAGAAGCCTCATCCTCGGCCTGCTCATCGCCGCCTTTCCCCTCGCCCAATTCTTCGGCGCCCCCCTCATCGGCCAATTCTCCGACAGATTTGGGAGAAAGCGCTCGTTTTTCATCACCATTCTCGGCTCTGCCCTCGGCTATTTCCTCACTGCAGCGAGCATCTACTCCCTCTCTTTGCCCCTCCTCTTTATCAGCCGCTTTTTCACAGGGCTATTTGCTGGCAATCTCACCCTCTGCCTTGCAGCCATTGCCGATATGAGCAAAAGCGAAGAACTCCGCACCAAGAACTTTGGACAAATCGGCGCCATCGGAGGCCTCAGCTTCATCCTCGCCATTGCCTTTGGCGGCTACCTCTCCGATCCAACCCATAACACCCATTTTAATCCGAGCGTCCCCTTCCTCATCACAGGAGTCCTCTCTCTGATTAACCTCCTCTCCGTCACCCTTCTCTTCCATGAAACCCATCCCTCACGCGTTCCCCTCGGCGTCCACCCCTTCAAAGGGATGCATAACCTCTTCCTGGCTCTCAAGAAAAAGGAGCTCCGCCCCATCTACCTCGTCAACTTCTTCTTTATGAGCGCCTGGATCTCCTCGATGCAGTTTTTCCCCAGCTTCGTCAGCGCCCACTTTCAATTCACCACCGCGCGCCTCTCTCTTGCCATGATCGGCGTTGGAGCCCTCTGGTCGATCACCAACCTCCTTGTCAACCGCCTCCTCGCCCACTACTTCCACCCAGGAAAAACCCTTCTCGTCTGCCTTTCGATCCTCACACTCCTCCTCTCCTCCACCTTTTTCACCCACACCCCTCTTCCCTTCTTCCTCCTCTTCTATCCCGCTGTCGCCGTCGCTTCTCTCTGCTGGACCAACGGGCTTGCCACCATCTCTCTCAAAGCTCCCCGAGATATCCAAGGGAGCATCCTCGGCATCAACCAATCGATGACCTCTATTGCTTCGATGTTTAGCCCCATTCTCGGCGGCGCCCTTATCGGCGTCAGCAAACACGCCGTCTACGACCTTGCCGCCATCACCTGCCTGATCGCCGTCTGCATTCTCTGCACTCACCGAAACAGATTCTGAGAAAAACCCCTTGCAAACTGTTTCCCCATCCTCTACAAACAAATCTCATGAGATACACTATTCTTCTCTCTCTTCTTCTCGTCGGTTGTGAAAGCAAAGCAGGCACAGGCGCACTTGTCGGCGGCGGCCTTGGCGCAGGAGCTGGCGCACTCATCAGCCCTACTGCTGGCGGCGTGCTAATCGGCACCGCAGTTGGCGCTGCAACGGGTGCAGTCATCGGCGCATCTCTCGACTCAGCGGATAGGGACCGCGTCTCAGAATCCTCTCCCCAAACTCTCAATAAAATCGACAATAAAGAGCAGCTCTCCCTCGATGACATCATCCGCATGCATAATGCCGGAATCACCGACGATAAAATCATCGGCACCATCGACTCAACAGGTAGTGTCTACCACCTCACTACAAGCGATATCCAAGAACTAAAAGATGCCGGCGTCTCACAGCATGTGATCGACCACATGCTACAAACCGCTTACCATTAAGAGTGATTTTATCGTGGAAGAATATCGATGAGATCCCTATCTTTGGGGCCATGAGCACAGCCTATCAGACTGGTACCCGTACGCGCACCGACCCGGTGTCTTTCGCCCTCTCTGAATTCAAGTACATCACGCGCCAATACGCCCTCTTTCATATCGGCTTTTTCGCCCTGGCGATTCTCGAGCTTCTCGCTTTTGTCCTCTTCTTCTCTTTCTTTACCCAGACCACCATCTTCGCCTTTTCTCTTGCTGGGCTCTTTCTCACCGCTTTTACCTACTTCGTCCTCCTCTTCTACCTCCAAGCCAAAAAACCCCAGCAGCTCCTCGAGGTCAGAAACGCTTTTATAAAGCGCGCCGGCGATGGCCACCTCATCCAAGCCCTAGAACACCTCCTCGCCTCCCTACACCACCTTGAATACACCTACTATAGCGTTCCTCCCCACTTCCAGACCCTCTCCTACCTTCTCCAAAAATTTAGCGCCTGGAGCCACTGGAAAGACCTCCACGACATGAAGGAAAGCCTCCACTACCTCCTGATCAAAGAGCATATCGAACAGGTCAAACGCGCTCCCACAGACCTCGAAACCCATGCCAACCTAGCAAGCGCCTTCCGCGCCCTCTCCCATCACTACATGGATCCCCAAAAACGGGAGCCCACCCGCGAGCACATCTTCATCTCCCCCGAGTACGCAAGCCCTATCATGCAAGAAAAATTTGAAAAAGCCGCCTTGCGCGCGATCGAAGAGTTCAAAATCCTCGACTCCTATGCGCCTAGCGACCCGTGGGTCCATGCCCAGATGGCCTCGATCTACCACGACCTAGAAAAACCCCTCGAAGAGATGCGGCAATACGAAGCGATCCTCCAGGTAACTCCCCAGGATCCGGAAGCGCTCTTTCGCCTTGGCATCCTCTCCTTTAAACAAGGGTACAACGCCCAGGCCCTGCGCCTCTACGAAAAGCTCAAATCGATCCACCCCTCCAAGGCAGAAGAGCTGATCACCTACTACGGCCTCTCTTTAGAATAAAAAAAAGCGCCGCTATCTCTAGCGGCGCCCCTTATTTTCAGAATTTGAAACCCTTAGCTCCAAGTATGGAGAATGGCAGTGTGGGCATCATATGCGCTTACTGCATCATTTGCATACCTCTGAAATCTTGAGTCAATACTAACCTGTACTCCATCTCTATGCGCTGTAGCAACCGCGAGATGCGTATCCAGCTCCTCTTTGCAGAGCATAAGGTATGTGCCAAGCAAAGCCACATATGCATTCGTATCTTTAACTTGCATTTTATTAATATCTACAGCATTCTCAGGAAAACGCTGTGAGTAAAGAGCTTTAAGTCCCATTCCTAAATAATAACAGTCGCTCGAGATACTTGAGCGAAGCTCGTTTGCAAGCCAAGGAAAATCGTTACCTACCACTCCGGCTAAACTCTGAATGAATGCTCCCCTAGCATCTTCTTTTGTCTCATCGATATTCTTAAGAAACGCGAGCATTTTCTCTACTTTCATGAACTCGTTTTGAATCCGATGCACCCGCGACTGTTTAAGTAGCGTTGTAAAGGAGGCTTCCTTTGCAGCAAAAGACGCTTCTTCTTTCTGCATCAGCGGGAGCAGGCTCTTCCACTCTTTTTCTAACGCCGTCACATCACCCTGCGCAGTCGCTGCAAACCAAGC
Organism: Verrucomicrobiota bacterium; assembly: GCA_018240135.1. Lineage (GTDB taxonomy): Bacteria > Chlamydiota > Chlamydiia > Chlamydiales > Rhabdochlamydiaceae > SZAS-13. The sequence goes on along the minus strand of JAFEGI010000020.1, from coordinate 6,205 downwards.
CTCTAAGCGGGGGCGCAGCCCATCAGAGATCCATGGGAACTGCTGTCTTCCATATGGAAACAGACTTGCTTTTGTAGCTTCCTGCTCCGTGAAGTTGAGTCCATTTAGAAATGCAATCCATTGACCGACCGCTTCCTTTTTCTGCTTTACGCTTGCAATATCTTGCTTCAGTGCAGATTCAATATCGTCTGGAGATTGAGACGCACCAGGAAGTGCTTGCGCACTCGCGACTGCAACTGCTTGGATCTCTTTCAAAATCGCAGGCGCTGTGATATCGCAACGGGCTACACTTCTTGAAATAATGCTAACAGAACGCCAGAACCCTATCGTAGGAGTGGGATCCACATCTGTTAATAGTGTCGCCAGAACACCAGGAGTCAGAAATGGAGTTATTGATTCTGGCAAAGCTGCTTCTAAAGAAGCTTGGTGCAGTTTCAGCTGATCGAATAAAACGCGACGCATTTCTGGTGTGAGCGCATCAATGCGCTGCGTCATGATGAGTCTATCTTGAAACTCAGGGTGCTGCTGAAAAACAGACCAAATATTTAAACTACTTGTCATAATTACCTCTTTTTTTATGTATTACTTGAACTTGAACAACTAGAACTTGACAGAAGCGGCTGGATCTTAGATCTTACATCTTTCCGGAAAATCTCAAACGCCTGCTCGAGCAATTCCAAGTAGGATCCCTGATTTGTCACCTCTACAGTCAAAACCGCTTCTGGAAATGATTCTTGAACTTGCGCTTTCAGTGTGCCTACAAAATTAAAATCCTGATTGCGAATATACTCAAGTTGCTCTCTAAAGGCAGAATTGAGCTCTGCAGCTTCTATCTCTTGCTCCAGCTTCGTAGCGAACTCTGTAGGACCCTTGTCAAGGATATCTCTGAGGTCTTTTAGCTTTTCTATAAGTAGTTCCAACTCCAATAAGTCCCTTTCGCAATCTCCCAAATGCAACTTATCGTAGAGAGATTGTGTAGCGCGTGCAACCGTCTCAAGATGAAGTGCTCTCTTATCGAGTAAAGGGGCCATGCTGATCACTTCTGCTTGCAGCATGGGGACTAGGAGCTTAGTATTAATTTCTTCATCCGTCTGAACTGTAATTCTCTTATGAAACCACCCACAAAATCCAGGGATCTGCCATTTCTTAGCATAGGCATAGATCTCATCGAGAGTCGATGCTTCACTATTAATTTGCTCAATTAGCTCCCCTAAGCGCTCTTTGAGCTCTTTCGGACCCGTTAGCTCGAAGTCTTTTACCGCTTCCCTAAATGCCTCGATGGTATTTGCAGCGCGGAGTTTCGTGACTAGCGCATGAAACGCCTCTTTTTTCTCTTGAGCCCGGGCATTATCTTTTTCCAAAAGCTTTAAGATCATTTCCGAACTAGGAAGTGGCCCAGTAATCCCTTCATTCTTCAGCCGAATCGCTCTGATCTCTTTGCAAATATCATGGGCATTGCAATCCCATCCGATTAAGCTGCTTGCGATGATGCCACATTTCCTGCCTGCAGAAAGCGCACTACTCGCCACATCGGGATTCATTAGGAGCGTGCAGATCACCCCTTGCATTACTGAGCGCCCTGTCTTTGTGCTAGAAGATGCTTCGAAAACGGTGCGGACCTGCTTTAACTGATGGGAAAGGAGCATGCGGTGCTCAACCGATAGACAATCGATCCGGTTGCGCAGAGGAGTACCCACTTTGTGCAAATTCTCTAGTGTGAAATCTTCATTAAGTTGCAGTAAACCCAAGACACTTCCTAGATGCACAGCCATAATTATTCCTCTATTTTAAAAATTAAACCTTTGATCGCTTCATCTAGTACTTGTCTGCGGCAAAATGCAATTGCATCTGGCACCGCATCAATCCCTTCGACGCTGTCCCTGAAAAAGGCCTCTTCTCCTATCCCCATCCGATCGTTTTGAATGTACCCATAGCTTTTCAGAAGCCAGTACATGCTCTCATAGAGGTAGGGGCGGAGCGTGCGCATCTCTTCGCGTACAGCAATCTGATCTACAGACAAACCGAGCTGAGTGATGGTCGCAAGTGCATTTACATGAGAAGGAAGCATGACCCCATCTGGGATCCTTCTAGTCGGAACTTCACAAATTGGAGGGGGAGGTGGAACCAATACCTCTTCGCTCTCTAAAGGAGCAAGCAGCTCTACTTTGCTGCCAAAGTAACTTTTGAAATACTCCACATACATTCCCACCGCTTCTCTTTGCTCTATAGATCTCCATTCTGGGAGAAATTTTTTCCTCGCTTCTTCTAGTTGCCGCGGTAAATCGATTGGAACGGCGCCATGATAAAGAGCATTCTGCATCTCCTCAAAAGCAGCCGGCAAATGCCGCCTATACTCAGGTGTTAAAAGCGCTTGCAACCTTTGAAAACAGCTCTTGTGCAGCTCGGGGAAATAGCTGAATTCCTTGCCACAGCTAAACTCCGATAAAATCGCATAGCTTTGCGCATCCGCTTCTCTTCTTACACCCAGTTCGGGGTTTCTTGTCTTTTCCGTGGTGTAGGCATGATCCCTTTCAAATTGGTTCATAATGGAAACAATCTGATGTATGTGCGCATTGTGCTTTGCCACTTCTATCTCAAGCTGACGAAGTAGCTTTTGGCGTCCCTGATCGAGAATGGAGAGAATTTGCTTGTTTTCCTCGTTCTTAAGGAGGTTGCGGTCATATGAAATCCCCTCATCATGGGCATATTTTTGAATTTTCTCTACCCGGTCGCAGGGGAGATGCAGCAGGGCATCCAGAGTCCAGATATAATTCTGATACATTTTGCAGCCCTCATCAGAGAAACTCGTAAAATGCATGGGTTTCTTCCAACTCTGAGTGATATGCGTGTATAGATCTGTTTTCTCATCCCAGAATAGGGCGTTATATAGAACGTGTATCTCTTGCAATTTCCCTTCAATTTGATCTCGCTCCGCTTGTAGATCTCCTTTTACTTCCAAAGGCTCAACGGGCGGAAGAGCAGTCTCTGGCCACTTAACCAAACCCCTGAGCTCAGTAATCAGGCCGATCACTTCCTGCACACGCTTAGAAATAGGTAGAGCAGAAGGGTGATCTCGATTGAGGAGGGCAATCAGCATCCCATCTCTTAACTTCTTTTCTAGCTGCACATTGCCTGTGCACCCATTCACCTGGGATTTGCGGTAGGCAATCTGCACCTTGAGCTGCTCTATCACGAGATTTTCCTCGTCCACAGAAAGCTTCTTGAGCCGCTCGCAAAATGGACGGCTTTCAGAGGGCTGAGTAAGTAGATAACGATCGATGAGTCGCATTATTCCACCCACCGCCAGCCTGTAATTAGCTCCTGAACCGCCCTCTGACGAAAGGATTCCAGCTCACTTACACTTGCCGTGCACCAGCTGCCTGGAGCTCCGAGGAACGCCTCTTCACCTGCATTCATCGGAGTCCCACCTTGGATTTTGCCGCTATGTTTCAAAACCCAGTACATATTGCCGTAGACAAACCCCGCGTCTTTTTCCGTTTTGACCTCCTGCCATGCATGACGCGCGTAGATCGCGTTAAGCCTTTCCTTCACATCAGGTGTAAGGTAGCAAAGAGCCGTAGGGCTTTTAATCGCTAGAGGAGCAGGTGCAGCCGAGATAGATATAGGAGCAGGTGCTGGCGGTGTTGGGGGAGCTGGGGGAGCTGGGGGCAGCACTGGAGGCGTGATGACTGCAAGCTCCTGCTCAAAACTTGCTTTCATTTGGGGAAAAAACTCCGATAGCCAGGCGATATAGGCCTCAGAGCGTCTTGAAGATGGTTGTCCATTAAAGTAAACTTTCCAAGTTGTGGCATCTGTAAACGCAATTTGATTAGTCTCCATATAGGTTTCGAGATTGAAGCGATCTTTTTGCTTCGCAAGTTCTTTTACGATGCTTAATAGAATGGTCATTGCATGAGAACTTTTGTGTTCTGTCATCGAAAGGAACTTCAAATAAGCGTCCAACCTCACAGGATCTTTTTCCGCTTGCATCTTTTTTACAAACCCAAGCGCTCTTTCACATCCTTGGATCTCTTGAGGAATCGCAAGACGCTTTTTCGCCTGCTCTACCTGCACCTTTTTCTCTACCACTTTAGGCGCGCGCGTTTGCAAGTTATCTAGATGTCTTTTGAGAAAACTCTCCTGTTCTTGAAATTTCACGAGGTACTTTCTCGTCTTTTCTTCGATGCGCTTCACATCTCCTCTCAAAAGAGGGAGGAGGATTTCTTGCAGATAGACTCGATTTCTGGCAACCTCGTCCCCGCTCATCTGAGCGAATCGATCTCGAAATGCCAAAGTTTCAGCCGTATCAAAGTTACTGGATGCGCGCAACTCAAATTGCCCACCTTGCAAGCGGATCCCATTTTTATCTGCATATTGAAGCTGCTTATTTAGCTCTCTTTCAAAATCAGTTAATCCATTAATGAACTGCTCGTATGCTTCAAAACCATGAGTGGAGAAAGGTGTCAGGGAATCTTCTCCCTTACCTTGGCACGCTACAAAAAATTCACGAAGCGCAAGTAGTTGACCAAATTCCTCTCCTGCATCCTCTTTTGGGAATGTCTCCAGAAACTTCTGGATTTTAGCTATTTGGGCAGATTTCAACGCTATTTCCGCAGTCAATCTATCAATGATCTCTTGAGGCTGAACAGCTTCAGTGCGCGCTGAGCCTAAAGACCTCTGACGCAACTGATTGATTTTAGCTAGAAGGGTGCTACTAGAGACATCTGTCCCTTTGAAAGTGGATATCCCACGACTCAAGACTTGGAAAGCACTTTTGGTAGCAGGAGCCTCGCCATCATCATACAGCATCGCGCAAACAATCCCCTCCGGGAGGGTCTCGGAAACAGGGCTCTCACCGTTAATTTCTTCCATTTCCACTTGTACAAGCGTCTGGGCAGGTGCATCTAGCGCCTTAAGATGCTTATCTAAAAACTTTACAAGATAGAGGCGATCTTGAGGCTCAAGCTTCTCAATGGACCTACTAAAATTCATTCCCGGATGAGTGGAAATAAACTCTCTAGTTAAAGAAGTAATGGTCATAGTTTCACCTTTTTATTAATTTATTCGATTAATTTACATTTTATTATATCAGATGTAATCAATAAAAATAATAAGCAAAAATTTATTGAATGGGAAAATATAATTTAATCTTGAGAACAAGAAGTAGAAAACTAAGAATTAGCTACTTAGAAGGGCTTGCCAATCCAACGTACCGACCAGAACGCCGAGAACACAGCATCCGCAGGCAGCCCAATTGACTTTTTCCTTATAGAGGCGCTGGCCCCACAGATTGCAAAACAGGATGATTCCGACGGAGAAAATGGGGAAAATCATCGCATGCTCAAGAGGCGTGGAGACCTCCGTTGAGCGGATCATCAAGAAGGTCCCCGTTCCATTGGTCAGGCCCCCTATAATTCCATATAGGACCTCAGGGCGGCTTGGCCACCGCTTTTGCGTAGCCATGTAAATAATTACTTGAACAAGCGCTGCAACGAAGAATGCGGCAGGCATGAACCATTGGCTCTTCGCATCGTCCATATCAAACGATAGGAAAAGCCCATTCTCTCCTGGGAAGTTAAGGAAAAGAGCGCGCCACTGCATCATCATGAGAAAAAGGGCATGCAGAACAAAAGCCCCCGTGACAAAAGAAGCCCAGCTCTGTTTTTTCTCTGAGCTGCGCCCTTGCCATGCAGCCCAAAAAAGGCCGAGCACGACAAGCAAAGATCCGAGTCCATTGAAAAGCGTATAGATATAGCCAAATGGAGCGCCAAAAAAGAGAACCATCAGAATCATCGGCATGACTGTTGAGGAACTCAAAGCGGCGAATGTAAGCCCAGGCGGTCCCTTTTCAACCGCTTTCCCAAGGCAAATCATCATCACCGCAAGTAGGATCCCACTTGCCACCCCGAAGATGGCCATGCATCCACTCCAATGATAATCGCCCGTGCGCACGGGATTGAGAAGCACGGCGACTAAGAAGACAAGGGAGAGCTGAATCATTAGAAAGGATTTACTCGATCCCCCTGCATCGACACTTCGGCGCATGCAGAGATTTGAAATCGCGACAAAAAGCGATGCGATGACCATCAAGAAAATACCCATGAATACCCTCTCTATTGCGGCCAAATTCTAGCGCACTCCACCAGTTTTGTAAACGAGACTTTTTCCCCTCCCTTCCCCTCGTGCCCGTGCCCGAATGGGGGCA
>JAFEGI010000001.1 GCA_018240135.1 Verrucomicrobiota bacterium | reverse complement strand
GTACGACCCCCTGACGAGGATGTGATTTGGCGAAGCGATATGAGGACCTAGGTGGTCGCGGGAGGTGTGCCGGAGGACACACCATCCGACATGTCTATGGAAACGGATCTCCAACGCTTATCCCTTCAATCCAAAAATCAGACACTCTCCTTAACGAGTTTTGACAATTTTGAGGGGGTGGCGTAGTCTGGGGGCATGAAGCAGTCTGATCCGTATGATTTGGTCGATGTTCAAGCAGTATGTCCGGGCGTTCAGCTCGATGTACGCTATGCCACTTCCCGCAATTTCTTGGGGAAGGCGGTCTATGATAGGCCAAAATGTTTCCTGCGCAGAAAAGTGGCTCTCAAGCTCGATGCCGTTCAGAAGCGGCTGCAGAAGATTGGTCTCGGGTTGAAGGTGTTCGATGGCTACCGCCCCCTTTCGATTCAAAAGCAGTTTTGGGAGGCAATGCCCGATCCCCGTTACATTGCATCTCCCGATCGCGGTTCCAAACACAACCGCGGTGCAGCTGTCGATGTCTCACTCGTCGATCAAGAGGGGATTGAGCTCAAAATGCCCACCGATTTTGATGACTTTTCGCTCAAAGCCCATCGGGATTATGAACGCCTTCCCAAGGAAGTCATTTTCAATCGGATGCTCCTAGAAAATGTGATGGTAGAAAGCGGCTTTATCCCTGTTGAGTCGGAGTGGTGGCATTTTGATGACGAAGAGGGGGAGACCTATCCATTGGAGGATATCTCCTTTGCCGATTTAGATAAGGGGAACAGTAGATGAGGGTGGGATTCTTGGCGCTTCTTCTCCTTGCAGGTTGCGCTCCCAGTTCCATGGAGGAGTATCGAGCGGAAGGGGAGTCGAGATGTCGTCTGCTCGTGCGCGATCTAGAAGGGATTGAAAACCGGCAGCAGCTCCTTCTTTCTGAAGCGACTTTGAAAAAGCATTTTGATGCGCTGATCGATCTTATGATCGAAGCCAAGAAATTTCACCTCGCACATCCTGATGACACTTCCTCAGAGATGAGTGCTGCAGAAGAAGTGCTTCAGGAGGAGCTGCGGCGCATCTACCGTTTGGAAGGAGGCAGAGAGATAGTGGAGCGGGCGCAGAGCGAAGCGCTCATCCGGCTCGATGCCTTCGAAAGATCGATCACGCGCAAGCGCGAATCAAATCGGCTTTGAGAAAAGCGTATCGAATTGCTCTTTACGGTTATGGTAGCTGTCAAAATGGGTCATGTTGTGCACGTGGATCGGAACCGCCGTTGCAAATCCCTCTTTCAGCAAGGAGACATCGCTCGTAGGGTGCTCTTCGTGCTCATGCCATCTGCCGCCCATCCAATAATAGGGATGTCCTTCGGGATGCACTCTCCCTTCTAGATCCTCACCCCAAAAGCCCATCCCTTGGGTCGCCATCTGGATCCCGCGCAGGTTCGTAACACTGGGCACGTTGACATTGAGAAACGTTCCCGGTGGCAACGGGTGCTCCAGCAAGTGATTGACGAGATCCAGAGCAATTCCCGCAGCGGTTTCATACAGGGGATGGTGAAAATCTACAGAGGAGAAGGCAATCCCCGGAACGTTGCGCAGCGCTCCATCGATGATGCCGCCGACGGTTCCACTGTAATAGATGTTCCTACCCGAATTGGATCCTCTATTGATTCCCGAGACGATCAAGTCGGGACGCCCATTGAGTATTGTTCCTAGGGCCATGCGGACGCAATCTGCAGGAGTGCCCTTCACGGACCAGGCGGGAGTTTTCTTATCGATCCATTCCACTTTCTGAATGTGGATCGGCTCGCGCAGTGTAATGCTGAGCCCTACCCCCGATTGTTCGACCTGCGGCGCTACAATCGTCACATCGGCAGCATCTACCAGCGCTTGCCACAGATGTTTAAGACCGGGAGCCATGATTCCATCATCATTGATAATTAAAATCTTTGGTTTTGTTGTCATGATTTTCGCTTGGTAAGGGTAGAGATGATTAAGATGAGCAGAAAGCTAATGATGAAGCCAGGAATTAAGGGAGGTAGGCTGCTCCAGCCAAAGTAAGGCCAAAGGGCAGAGGTAAGGCCTCCTGAGAGGATCCCAGCCCAAGCCCCATACTTGTTGATCTTTTTCGAATAGAGGCAAAGGAGCATGAGCGGGCCAAAGGAAGCGCCAAGACCTGACCAGGCGTAGAGAACGAGGCTGTAGATGCTCGATATTTTTGCATAAGCAATGCCAAAGGCCACAAGCGCAGCAACAAGAACACCCCCTCTTGCGACAAATAAGAGTTCCCTAGAGGAGGCGCGCTTGCGAAAGAGGCGTTTGTAAAAGTCTTCCGCGATGCTAGATGAGAGCACGAGCACCTGGGAGCTCATTGCATTGATTGTCGTTGCGAGCACTCCGCAGAGCATCAAGCCTACAACGAATGGGGGGAAGGTGTTTTGTACCATTTCGATAAAGGCGAGCTCGGGGTTTGCAATTCCTCCCTGGAAATAGGGAATTGCAACAAGGCCAACGAGTGTGGCTGCGCTAAGAGATAGGGTCATCCAGCTCATGCCGATCCACTTCGACTTAGAGATCTCGTGGACATCCCGAATTCCCATGAATTTCGTCACAATTTGCGGCTGACCAAAGTACCCCAGTCCCCAACCCGCTGCAAGAGCTAGGATTTCCAAGAGCGTCTTACTAGAAAAATCGGGGAATAGACTGAAGGTAAGACCCTTGGCATGCGAGGCAGTAGAGATTGCTTCCCACCCTCCCACTTGAGGCAAAATGTATAGCGGCACAAAGAGGATGACTCCCATAAGGAAAAGACCCTGAAAGAGATCAATCCAGGCGAGTGTGCGGTATCCACCGATGAAGACATAGGGGATGACAATCAAGATGCCTAGACTAATACCCGTGGTGTAGGCTACGCCAAAGAGGGTGTGGAGGACCTCTCCTATTCCCACAAGGCCCGAGGAGATGTAAATCGTGAAGAAAAGAAGAGACATGAGTGCGGTAAACACCCGAATCATGCCGGACGTATCGCCGAGTCTGCTCTCAAAAAAGGTAGAGAAGGTCATGCTTCCATAGCGCTCAGTTGCCACCCGGATTTTGGGAGCGACAAGCTGCCAGTTGAGCAACATGAAACCGATCAGTCCCACAGCCGCCCAGGCGCCAAAAATCCCTAAGCCAAAGATCGCTGCAGGATATGCTAAAAACATCCAGCTGCTCATGTCACTCGCGTGGGCTGCGAGCGCTGTAAGCCAGTAGTTCATCGAGCGACTTCCAATGATGAAGTCGCTTGCGGAAAGGTGTTTTCTGTATGAAAAAAACGCTACTGTAAGTAGCAGGCCAAAATAGATAAAAATAGCGAGCAATTCTGCACTGTGCATGGTTTAATTAAGCCAAAATTTTTCGATTTTGCATAGCCTTTTTCGACCCATATGCGAAGGAGGCTTGTGCTAAATTTCCTCGCGCATTGGGGAACTTTTTTTCGATCTCTTCTAAAAAGAGCTTAACCTGTTTGCGCATCGAGTGCTGCCCCACAGGGCACTGGCAAACGACCCGGGAAAACTGATACATCTTGGCAAATTCCACAATTTCCGCCTCCGTGACATAGATCAGCGGGCGGATGATGGTTATGCCATAGTCGTGCATAGGGACCTTTGGGAGCATCCCCGCAAACTCCCCCTTATGGAGCAAGTTCATGAGGAGCGTTTGCACGTTATCGTCTCTATGGTGCCCAAAGGCGATCGTGGTTGCCCCTACGCTTTTTGCCATCTCAAAAATCAAACTCCTCCTCTGCCTCGAGCAGCTATAGCACTCGAGCTCTTCTTGCAATTGCTTTGCCTCCATGCTGAGGAGGGGAATGTCTAGGCCCTCGCAAATTCCCTTCAGAAAGCCCCCCGTGATCCCGGCGCCGCAAGAAAAGGCCCCTCCGACATGCACTGCGTAGATCTCCAGATCGGGGAATCCTCTTCCCGAAATCGCTTTGAGCAAATACAAAAGGGTGAGGCTGTCCTTCCCTCCGCTGAGGGCAACGGCGATCTTCGTTTTCCCCTCGAGCAAATCAAACTCGTGGAGCGCTTTGCGGAGCATCCCCTCGAGTTTTTTGCCGAGGTAAGTCCATGGCGGCTTTGCTAAAGGAAAATGGAAGTTTAAACCAGATGACATAGGGGGAATAGTATACCCCCACATCCCGCCCTTGTCACGAAATTTCGTAGACCGAAACGGAGGGCCTCTGTATCCTTTCCTACTCTAAAGAGGTGTGCATGCATAAAGTAGGCCGTAACGACCCCTGTCCCTGTGGTTCTGGGAAAAAATATAAAAAATGTTGTGAAGGAAGTGAAAAGCATAAGAAGTTCCATGCTGAAGTGCTAACTCCTTCTGCGCAGCCAGGTGGCGCTTCCAAGGTCTCCTCCCTTTTCTTCAAGAAGACAGCACCCCCAGAGGTCCCAGCCGAGCATCCAAAAAACCCCGATCTCTAAAAAGCTATTGAGGTTAAAAAAACCTCCATGTTATAGTTGCCCATTCAATAGCGCTGGTGTAGCTCAATGGTAGAGCATCCGCCTTGTAAGCGGACGGTTGAGGGTTCAAGTCCTTTCGCCAGCATTTCGCTCTTTCCCTATCCGGGGGTGTCGCATAGTGGCAATTGCAGGGGACTGTAAATCCCTCGTCTCACGACTCCGCTGGTTCGAGTCCAGCCGCCCCCAATCCTTTGTAATCAAAGGGTTACAACGTTCGCCTTCCAGCTGAAAATTCTGGAAGGCGATTTTTTGTCCAACCCCTGTCCAACCTTTTCGTAATAACGAGGACTAAGGGAAATATAAGGACGTAAGCATGGCTGCCTGGAAAAAAGATGTCATCATGATTGCAGTAGGATGGACCTTAGGTCTCTTCACCTTACCCATTTCAAAAGATATGGAAGTAAAAGAAAAATGCCTAAACAGCTTGTACGAGTTAAAGAGACTTCTAGAAAAACTTTAAAAACAAATGCGCAGCCCGAGCAGAACGGAGCAAGGGTACACAGCACTTCTCATGGAAACCAAACCAGTGATCGAAAAGTTGGATGTCGAAAAGTCGGGGCTATTATTTCCTTCTCATTTGTTAGATGATCTGATTGCTAAAAGCCTTGTCCTTTTTAGAAAGTTTGATCCAGAGCACGAAAATTGCGCTTATCATCCTACCCAAACTTCAGTCATGCTGGTCATGGCCTGGGGAGGAGCTGATACGCACAATCCCGATTTTGATAGGATAGAAAAAATTCAGAAGTTTATTAGAAAGCCCTTTCCAATCAGGTTGGTAGAGTGGCTCTTCTCACTTTTTAGATGTAGTTGGCAGAAAATTTTCAGTAGCTCCTCAAATAAGCAGCTTTCTTAATTCAGAAAGGAAAAGATTTTGGTGATCCAATTCTGGAAAACCACTGGAAGGAGACTCGTGCGTATCGCCTTGCGAATTTCGTCTTCTCGTTTTCACTTTCTTTTCTCAAAAAAACTTCTCAGTGTGAAAAAAGACTTTACCTTTCTGTATCACAAAATATCCTTACAAAAGGATTTAAATGATTCAGAATTGTTTTTAAAAATAGTTTTATCTGCTATTGTTGCAGCAGAAGTGGGAGCAATTGTGTCAGAAGAGATCAAATCACCTGAAAATACAGGACAAATACAGGAAAAGGGAAGATATAGAAAAGGCCGTTCGGGCAATCCCAATGGCAAACCTAAGGGTGCTAAAAACAGGTCTACGCTTGCTGCTGAAGTCCTATTAGAAGGCTCTTTAGATAAAATCTGCAAGAGAGTCGAAGAAGAAGCTCTGAATGGTAATATGCAAGCTGCCAAGATGATTTTAGAGAGATTTCTTCCACCTAGAAAAGACCGCTGTATCAAAATTGATCTTCCTCCAATTACTACTTACAGCGATGTACTAAACGCTGTTGGTTTTATCGTAAATGCCGTCGGAAAAGGAAAAATCACCCCTTCTGAAGGAGAATTGCTATCGAGAACAGTCGAGGGCTATTCCAAAGCTTTAGAGTCTTACCAGCTTGAGGCAAGACTGAAAAGTATTGAAGAAAGCCTCAACAGGAAGTTAAATCATGAAGTCCATCAATAAACAACGAGTCGAAAATCTAGAAAAAGTCTTCCACTTAAAAGACGGCAAGCCGACCTTTGCCATGGTTATTTATGATCCTGTCATGGAGGAGTGTGACCTCGATAAAATTGATATCGATGCCGAAACAGTGTTATTCCTGCCTGATAACGGAAGAGATCCTGATTATCTGCAAATACCCAAAGGGTCTTACAAGGTATTTGACTGATAGCTCTAAAAGTACAGCTGCCCATTCAGATGTAAAGTGCCTATTTTTTTGTCAGGCGACTTATTTTTGTCAGCATGATTGCCAATAGAGCTGTCTGGGTAACAAGTGCGATGACGACTACCCAACCAAATATCTCCATACCCATACAGCAACCTTTCATCATGCCCATCATTTCATTGTTGCCTTGCATCATGTTCATCTGATCCATCTATCAAACCTCTTTGTGTTAATGGCAACCTTTATGTTTATCATCATCCTTGTTTTTGCCTTTGCGTAACCCCTTTATAAGCGAGCCACCACAACAACCAAGCATGCAAATTGCTAGAACAAGCACTATAATAATCGTTGTCCAATCCATTCCAGCGTCCTCATTTCTATTCTGCCATTAATCTTATCCCTACAGGCTATCATAATTTTTGTCTATTCAATCTCAGGGAATTCATGATGACAGATACAGAGCTGAGAGTCATCGCAGCACTTGCAATAATGGGGCTGAGTAAGAGTCCAAATACGGGGTAAAGTACCCCTGCCGCAATAGGAACACCCAAAGTATTATAAATAAACGCAAACCAAAGATTTTGTTTGATGTTGCGCATGGTGGCATGACTGAGTTTTCTTGCTCTTGCAATTCCTCTGAGGTCTCCTTTGACAAGAGTAATTCCTGCACTCTCTATGGCAATATCGGTGCCAGTTCCCATCGCAATGCCGACATTAGCTTGAGCAAGTGCCGGAGCATCGTTGATTCCATCGCCTGCCATAGCTACAACCCGCCCCTCTGCTTGGAGGTCCTTGATGATCTTGTTCTTATCCTCGGGTAATACTTCGGCTTCAATTTCGTCGATACCCAGTGCTTGCCCTACGGCTCTTGCCGTTGTTTTATTATCCCCTGTTACCATGACAATCCGAACGCCCTCTTTATGCAACATTTCGATGGCTTCTTTTGTGGACGTTTTAATGACGTCTGAGACAGCAAGCACCCCAGCTAATTTCTCATCGATTGCTAGATATAAGACGGTTTGACCTTGCTGACGTAGAGATTCAGTCTTTTCTGAGGCGATACCCAGATCAATCTTTAAGTCTGAAAGGAGCTTTTGATTGCCAATCGCTATCATTTTTCCTTTTATTTTCCCAATAACTCCCTTCCCCGCCATACTCTTGAAGTCTTCTACAGGCAGTAAGGATAGGCTTTTTTCTTTGGCCCTGGATACAATGGGAGTTCCTAATGGGTGTTCGCTGGAAATTTCCAAACTAGCAGCTAGTAGAAGGAGTTCCTCCTCGTTTTTTTCTCCAAAACTCAAAATCGTCGTTAATTTTGGTTTCCCCTCAGTTAAAGTTCCCGTTTTGTCTACAACAACAGTATCTACTTTAGACATCAACTCAAGAGCTTCAGCATTTTTAATTAAAATACCAGATCTAGCGCCTTGACCAACACCGACCATAATGGACATGGGGGTCGCAAGACCTAGAGCGCAGGGGCAAGCAATAATGAGAACAGCCACAGAGTTAATCAACGCATGGGCAAAAGTGGGAGGAGGCCCTGCAAATCCCCAGACAATAAACGTAAGAGAGGCTACAGCTACGACGGCAGGGACAAAATAAGAAGAGACAAGATCGGCGAGCTTTTGAATAGGAGCACGGCTGCGTTGTGCATCGCTGACCATTTGAATAATCCTAGAGAGGAGTGTTTCACTGCCCACCCGTTCAGCTCGCATGATAAAACTTCCATTACCATTCAAGGTAGCTCCAGTTACCTTGTCGCCAATATGTTTAGTGACAGGAAAAGGCTCCCCTGTGATCATGGATTCATCGATTGAGCTGTTCCCCTCAAGAACAACCCCGTCTGTTGGAATTTTTTCACCAGGTCTTACGCGCAACATGTCTCCTTTTTTGACCTCTTCAAGGGGGATATCTTTTTCACTTTTATCTGCCAAAATAATCCGCGCTGTTTTAGGCGCTAAGTTTAGAAGAGCTCGAATCGCATGGCTTGTTCTGTCCCTAGCCCTTAGCTCTAGCACCTGGCCTAGGAGAACTAAGACAGTGATCACACTAGCCGCCTCAAAATAAACTGGAATTTGATTGCTTTTGTCTTGAAAAGATGGAGGAAAGATCGAAGGCCAGAATGCAGTAATCATGCTATAGAAATAAGCCGCTCCTACACCAATGCTGATCAAGGTAAACATGTTTAAATTACGGCTGATAATAGAGCTATAGCCGCGTGTAAAAAACGGCCAGCCACTCCAAAGAACTACGGGTGTTGCAAGCGCTGCTTGAATCCATAGACTCATAGGAGTCGAGAAGCTCAGTGAGAAAAGAGGGCCTATCATGGTCAAAAATAAGATGGGGAGTGTTAACAAAAGACCTACCCAAAAACGTAGAGTCATCTTCTTTAACTCTATATTTTCTTCTTTTTCAGCCGTAAAAGTTTTTGGTTCTAAAGCCATTCCACAAATGGGACAACTTCCTGGTTTAGGTTGTGTAATTTGAGGATGCATAGGGCAAGTGTATTCAATAGGGGAATTAGAATGAGGAATGCTATTTTTTTTATCAGAAGGAGAATGCGGAGAAGAAGAGCAACAATGAGGTTTGGGTTTCATGATCATCCTTTAAAAGCTTTTTTGCATTCATGATTACTACGTCACTTTGGAAAGCCGGAAACTATGCAGAATGACAATCACTGTCATCCCCACGTCTGCAAAAATCGCTAAAGCTAAATTACTCATCCCTATTAAGGCAAGTGAGATAAAAGTTAATTTTACAGCTATGGCTAGAAGCGTGTTGATTCGGATTGTCTGAATGCTTTTTCTACCCAAACGTACTAAAAATGGGAGACGATTCAAGTGATCATTTAAAATCACGATCGAAGCGGTTTCTATTGCCGTATCGCTTCCTAAGTCACTCATAGTAATTCCCACGTTTGCAAGTGCTAAGGCGGGTGCATCATTGATTCCGTCTCCTACCATTGCGACAGCAGTATACTGAGATAAAAGCTCTCGGATAGCTTGCGCTTTGTCTTCTGGCAGCAGATTTGCTTTTACCTCTTGGATACCAACTTTCTGGGCGACTGCAAATGCTGAGGTTTTATGATCGCCCGTCAACATGATCGGAGTAATTCCCATTTTTTTGAGATCTTCTATCACTTGCGCGCTTTCCGGGCGGATTTTATCCTGCAATCCAATAATTCCTTCAACCTCTTTATGGGTACAAATCACAATCGTTGTTTTGCCTTCATTCTGTAATAGACTGATTTTTTCTAAAACTGTATCTGGGACTCGATGCTCCTCTAAAATAAATTCTAACTTCCCTATGCAGTGATGTTTATCTTCGCAGACGAGGCAATCAGCCTGCGCTCCTTTACCCACTTTAATTTGAAAATTTTCTATAGGATGCAAAGCTAGGTTTTCTTCTTGCGCGGCTTTTACAATACTTTGTGCTAAGGGGTGCTCTGATTGGGTTTCAATTCCCGCTGCACAGCTCAAGAGCTGTTCTCTTGTCTGATTTCCTAAGGAAATTACGTCTGTGACAACAGGATTTCCAAAGGTCAAGGTACGGGTCTTGTCTAGCGCAATTGCTTTAATTTTTCCCATTGCCTCAAGAAATCTTCCGCCCTTGATCAGAATGCCCTGCTTAGCTGCATTTCCAATTGCAGAATAGATAGATACAGGAGTTGAAATCACCAAAGCACAAGGACATGCAATCACGAGTAGAGATAATGCTTCTTGCAAACTCTGGTGGAAAGGAACGGAGAAAAAATAGGGGGGTATAGTCATCCAGAGAAAAGCCAATAGAACTATAGTCGGAGTGTAGTAAGAAGAAAACGCCTCGATGAATTTGTGTGTTTTAGCTTTTAGTTGAAAAGCTTGCGCTGTAATTTCTTGGATTTTTGCCAAAGTCGTATTTTTGGCCTTTTTTGTCACCCGGATTTCGATATATCCTTGCTTATTTAAAGTGCCTGCAAAAACTGAGTCGCCAGACATTTTATCTTTGGGGATAGGCTCTCCCGTAATGGCTGCCTCATCTACCGCCGTAAAACCAAGGGTGACGATGCCATCTAAAGGGATCATTTCTCCTGGCTTTACGATGATAATATCATCAACATCGACCTCTTCTACGGGAACAGAGCGGTCCAGCTTTTTAATAAAAGCCGTTTTAGGCATCTTTTCAGCTAAAGATCGGAGAGCTTCTTTGCTTGTTTCTATCCCATGTTCTTCTAATTTTTCAGCTAGATTGAATAGGACGACTACGATGGCAGCCTCGACATATTTCTCTAAATAAAAGGCTCCAATAGCTGCAATAACTATCAGCAAATTGATGCTTTTGAAATTGAGATGGATAAGAGATTTTAAACCATCAAGTATTGTTTTATGACCTATCAAGATAATGACAAGAAGATAAAAGGGAAAGGCGATGAACGTAGGCAACTTAAAACCAGAAAGCGATAGGGCCTCAAATATCCCTACAACGAATAAAGAAAATAGTAACCACCGAAATTTAGTATCTTGTAATAGCTTTATGGTAAACTCCAGATATAAATAAGTTTTTATTAGAAATGGCTATTTCTTTTTTGCTGCAACCATTTCGACTGCTTGGTCAGGCGTCATATTCATACCCTTTTGGCTAGCCATTTGTATCGCTTGCTGCCTTTGTGCATCATTAAAGTCCTCACAAAATATCTTTAAATTTGCATCGCTCAGCTTATCGGAAAATCTTTTCGTCTCTTCTGAAAAATTACTGCATTCTTTCTTGTAATGATGCCTTTCATAGGGAGGACTGGCTGCTACCATCCCGCCTAAGTCTTGAGCACTTTCCGCATGCACAGAGCCAAAATAACTAGAGCAGGCCATTGCAATGAGGCCTATGATCTTTTGAATTTTCATTTGAAATCCTGTTCTGTTAATGGTCTTACTTACAGGAGGGGCAATGACATTCAGTACAAGTGCACTTTTCGGCTGATCCTTTGCAGCCGCAGTCTTTAGCAGAGGCAAAAGAAATAAGTCCCAGGCTAACTGCGATAAAAGCGAAAAAAATCTTTTTCATATAAGGCTCCTTTTGGTTGATGAAAGTCTTTCCTTAAAGTAGGAGCTTTTTACTTTTTATACAAGCAGTACACACCAGACTTTAAAAATTATTTTACATATTTCCTTGTTTTTCTCCTCTATTTTCGGTATGGGAAAGGTATGAATAAGCTCATGTTAAGCCTCTTGTTTCTCTGCGGACTTTTTCTCGCTGGATGTTCTGTCCGGTCGAGTGATTCCTCCTTTGAAACAGTTCGGACGGTGATTGAAGAGCGGATTCCTGAAAAGATCGTCTGGCGTGAAGGAGTCAATGAAATTAAAACGCAACTCTTACAAGAAATTCAACAAGAAGGTTTAACCCAAGAGAAGGCAGTTCAACTCGCCCTGATCAATAATCCCGATCTATTTGCCTATTATGAAAACCTTGAGCTAGGTTATGCAGATTTGCTGGAAGCAGGGCTCATGCAGAATCCATTCTTTAGCGCCAGTGTCCGGTTTCCTAGTAAATCGGGCTATAGTTTAAATAACCTATTCGATGCAGCGATTAGTTTCTTGGATCTTTTTCTCATCCCACTTCGCAAAAGAGCCGCTGAAGCTGAGATCAAAGTCATTGAATCGCAAATTGGGCAAAGAGTCCTTGATCTTGTAAAAGAAGTACAGATCCACTGGCTTGAGATGAGAGCTTTGGAGATGCAGCTCAAAGAAGAGGGGAAACGCGTAGAGCTAAAACAGATGGCAGCAGCGCTGGCAAGCCTACAAAACAAGGCGGGAAATATCAATGCTCTCACTGCAAGAAGTCGAGAAATTGAGTATGAAAATGCTGTAGAAAACCTCAAAGGCCTTGAAGCTGATCTGGAAGCTGCGAGAGAAAAAATGAATCGAGCCTTAGGTCTCTTTGGGAAAGAAGCCTTTTGGAAAATGACTGGAGAGCTCAATGGAGACAAAGAACCCGATCTACCAGATTTATACCAAATGGAGCAGGCAGCTGTCGAAAACAGGCTGGATATCGAAGCTATCCGTCGCGAAGTTCATGCCATTGCACAAAGAGCAAAACTAAAAGCTTGGTGGACCTACTCTAATCTTCTGATCGGAGTCTCCTCAGAAATGCAGCCAGAGGGATTTACAACGACAGGTCCTTCCATCGATCTTCAAATTCCTATCTTCAACCATGGCCAGGGCGAAAAAAAGAGGTATAATTCTCAGCTAGAGCAAGCGCAAAAAAGACTTCTCTCTAAAGCAGTTCAAGCCTGTTCTGAAGTCCGAGAATTTTATAAGACCGCTCATAAATATCAATCCCAGTTAGAAGACCTAAAAATGAAAATCCTTCCCAATCTTGAAAAGCAGATCATGGCTGGGCAGACCCACTACAATGTCATGACGCTCGGAGCCTATAGCCTTCTTGATCTTAAAGAAAATGAAATCCAAGCAACCATTGAGCAAATACGAGCTTTACAGCACTATAAAAAAGCAAGACTTGAACTACTCCACGCAGTAGGAGGATCTTTTGCTCTTATAAGGAGAGAGCTGTGAGATATTGGCTTCTCCTCTTATTAGTACTTGTTGGATGTAGTAAACAGGAAAGGCATTCTGTCATCACGCCAAATACGGCTAAACTGCCTTGGGTCATCGAAGATGGAGTCAAAGTTTTTCACCTGATTGCAGAACCTGTTAAGCAAGAGTTTGCACCAGGACTTGTTGTCAATTGCTGGGGATACAATGGAGGCACTCCAGGACCTACAATTGAAGCAGTTGAGGGAGATCGAGTCAGGATTTTAGTCACAAACCATCTTCCTGAACCTACAACCATTCATTGGCACGGGATTCTTGTCCCCAATAGCATGGATGGTGTAACGGGCCTCAATCAGGCTCCGATTCTTCCAGGAGAGACTTTCACCTATGAATTCACTCTAAAGCAGCACGGTACTTATATGTACCATCCCCATTTTGATGAAATGACGCAGCTAGGAATGGGACTGATGGGATTCTTTATCATTCATCCTAAAGAACCCGAATCTCCCCCTGTCGATCGAGACTTTGCGATCTTTGTCCATGAGTGGTACATCCCTTCTGGAGCATCAACACCCGATCCAATGGTCATGCTCGATTTCAATTACTTCACCTTTAATGGACGCATTTTTCCTGGCGCAGATTCACTTGTAGTCAAAAAAGGAGAACGGGTGAGAATCCGCTTTGCTAACTTAAGCATGGATAATCACCCCATCCACTTACATGGATTTGCTTTTACTGTCACAGGATCGGGAGGATGGAGATTACCTAAGAGTGCCCAATACTTAGGAAATACGATCGACGTCGTTGTAGGTAATACACATGATATTGAATTTGTAGCTGATGAACCTGGCGATTGGGCTCTCCACTGCCATAAGACGCATCATACCATGAGCGGAATGGAGCACGGCATTCCTAATATGATTGGGGTTGATCAAGGAGAGTGGGCGGATAAGATCCAAAAAGTCCTTCCCGATTATATGCCTATGGGGCGTACGGGAATGGGAGAGATGTTTGAGATGAGCCATCATGTGCAAAGACCCCCTAACTTTTTGCCCTATAGTTCTCCTGGTCCCTTTGGGCTCATTGATATGAGCGGGATGTTTACTGTTGTAAAAGTGCGTGAGGGAATTACCAATTACAATGACCCAGGGTGGTATGGTCATCCATCATCTTTACAGCAGCAGGCCCCATCTCATATGCAACATGGTCAGATGAAAATGGATGGCAATATGTTGCAACAGAGTGAGCCATCAGAACAAATGCCAGCAGACATGAAAATGAATCCTATGGAGGGGATGAACCCGCCAGAGCATAAGGCAGCTGGACATGCACATAATACGACAGCATTTGAAATCGGGGATCTCCATCCCATTCTTCTCCATTTTCCCATTGTTCTTTTCATTTTGGTTTTTGTATTTGACTGCTTATTTTTTATCGGGAAAGTCAAAGAACCTTACCACAATATTTCGCATTGGATCGTGATTGCTGGTGCATTCTTTGCGATCCTCACGGTCACTACAGGTCTATATGCAGCTAAAATGGGACATCCAGGTAATTCATATGTTCTTTTGCATAGGAATTGGGCTCTTAGCACTTTGGCCTATAGTATAGGGCACGCATTTTTTAGGGGTTATGTCCTCAAAACTAAGAGGGCGTTCTCAGCATGGCTTTTTGTCTTAGTCAGTTTAGTCAATATAAGCTTGATAGGCGTCACGGCGGAATACGGAGGGCTAGTTACTCGAGGAAAGAGTCTTTGGATGCAATACTTAAGTCCAAATCGTCAAGAAAAGAAAGATCATCCTGAGTAGTTTTTGTAAGTGGTTTACATAAAACAAGTTATATTTATGTATTGTGTAAAAGTTATCAAATTGATAACATTCATGTATGAGCAAAAAAGATGATCTTTTTGAAACCGCCGACCGTCAACAGGGCTACTTTACTACCCAGCAGGCAGTAAAGTGCGGCTATTCTCGCACGAACTTTCATCGCTTTCTGGCTTCTGGAGAATGGGTCAAAGAGCAGCGCGGTATTTACCGCTTAGCTCACTATCCAATCACTCCACACCCCGATCTAGTTTTATGGAGTCTATGGAGCCGCAATCTAAAGGGAGAAGTGCAAGGAATCTGGTCTCATGAAACAGCCTTAGAAATCCATGAGCTTTCTGATGCCATGCCAGCGAAAATGCACATGACTGTGCCAAAGTACTTCCGAAAATGGACTACCATACCCAAAAACCTTGTTCTTCACTTTAATGACCTTTCCAAAGCTGAAGTGATAGCCCAGCAAGGATATCTGGTGACCACTCCTTTAAGAACTATTTTTGATATCGCTGAAGAAGGAAAACTCTCGTTGGATCTTATCGTCCAAGCGATCCAAGATGCCCTTCGAAAAGGTCTTATTTCTCGCAAAGAACTCTATGAAATAGCCACTTGCAAGGCTGGTTCAAAATTGATGAGGATTCTCAATGACTATAAGATTTAAAACATCTGCCGACTTTAGAAAAAGCCTCGAAAGTCGCCTAAAAACCATGGCAACAGAAAAGGGAGAAAATTTACAGCGTCTGAGGAGAAAAGTTGCCTTTGACAGATTGCTCGCACGACTTTTCTTTTCGGAAGAACAAAGCTTTTTTCTGAAAGGTGGTTATGCGATGGAATTAAGGCTCAAAACGGCACGTGCGACGAAGGACATCGATCTTACCTCTTTAAAGAGGTTGAAAGGAGAAAGTGACCTTTTAAGTATTATGATTCTAGAAGAGCTGCGTACGCTTGCTCAGCAAGACCTTGGTGATTTTTTTGTCTATCGTATCGGAGAAGCTCAGCTCGATTTAGATAATGCTCCTTATGGAGGGGCGAGATATTCCGTCACCGCTCTTCTTGATGGCAAAGTATTTGTGCGATTTCAATTGGATGTAGGAGCTGATGCCGTTGTGACTCGGACAGAAACTATGCAAGGAGCAGATTGGTTGGGTTTTTGTGGTATTCCTTCTCCTGTTTTTTCTATGATTTCTGTTGAACAACAATTTGCGGAAAAATTGCACGCCTATACGCTCCCTCGTCTTGAAAGACCGAATACACGTGTTAAGGATTTAGTCGACATGGTACTCCTTGCAAAAATGAGATCGATGGATCTTGAGGTTCTGAAAGAGGCGTTAAGGCTGGTCTTTAAAGTGCGCCAAACACATGCTCTTCCGGAAAAGATTGATATGCCACCCCAGGCGTGGGAAATCCCATATAACGAACTGGCAAAAGAGTGTGCTTTGATATTGAGCTTAGACGAGGCTTTTAGAGAAGTTGAGAAGGTCTATTCTCGAATTCAAGCCGATCCTGCGTAAATAACAACCGCCTGTTTTTTTGAGTTTGCAAAGCTTTCGGATTCTTGAACGGGAAGTCTGGGTAGTTTTTTCTATGTAAGACGGTTCAGTTTTGTAGTTTTGTAAACCCCCTCTTAAAAAACTGCAAGTTGCTTATATTTAGTTTGTTAAATATATATTTCCGAAAGCTGCTTTTTCATCCTTTAGGATGGCTTAACAGGCAGTTTTGTAGTTTTTTCATCTCCTAGGGGTTTACAAAACTACAAAACTGTTTGTAGATGAGAGAGTTTTTGAGGGGTTTCTTCTCAGCAATCCAATAACGGTCTATTCCTTGTTGTAGGAGGGCAAGGGCTCTTCGTTGTTTAAGACCCAAGCGGCTATCAAGGATCGGCAACAAGTCTTTTTGGATGATTCCTTCTGGAGGAATCAGTTTTTGAATTTGCTCAAGGGTGAAATTGCCAGGATCATCGGCTGCAACAAAAAGATGACTCTCTTTGTCAAAGCGAAGGAAGTGTTTAAAAGGCTGAAAGCGAGTTTTATCTTTGGTCCCAAAACGAAAGGTTCGATCCGAGTTCTCCATATGATCTTCGTCAACTTCTTGATCATCTTCCGGTCCCTTCACAGGGTATAATCCCATGACATGATCTACTAGATCAAAAATGGCAGTCGACCCTTTATAAGTGCTATCTGATCCTTTCCTGGTATGATGCAGAAGAATAACCGTTGCACCCTGGTCTCGCAATTGGCGTAGAGTTTGCATCACAAGGGCCATCGATCTGGATTCATTCTCATCACCGGTCTGCGCGCTCCGCAGGGTGTCGAAAATCAGCAGGGCATTCGGATGGCTTTTTAACAAACTGACGTAGGCTTGAGGATCTTTGTCGAGCTGTGCAGGTGAATCGGCGGCTGTCCAAAATAAAATCTGTTCTCCGCCCACT
The DNA here is from genome assembly GCA_018240135.1 of Verrucomicrobiota bacterium. Taxonomy (GTDB): domain Bacteria; phylum Chlamydiota; class Chlamydiia; order Chlamydiales; family Rhabdochlamydiaceae; genus SZAS-13. The sequence goes on along the minus strand of JAFEGI010000001.1, from coordinate 22,807 downwards.
TTTTTTAAACGATCTACAAGGATAGCAAGAGAGTTTTCATAGTCTACATAGATCACCGGTGTCTTTTCAGTAGGGATACCTAGAAAACTCCCTCCTGAAGCAATCGCATCACATATTTGCAACGCTAGGGTGGTTTTCCCAATTCCTCCACGGCCGAAGAGGAGGGAAACAGCTCCTTTGGGTACGATGCCTTCGATGAGCCACTCCATCTTAATGTCCAGATTGCGAATTTCCGCACCGGTTCTAAGTCTAGGTGTTTGCTTGGGCTCTTTTGCTGGCTTTGGTTGCTCTTGTTGTGGCTGCATCTGATCTAATCTGAGTTTTAAAGCTTCAATCCCCTGGAGTAGATGTAGATCGTTGAAATCTGTTGGCTGTGTTTCATGATATTCTGGAGCAAATTCGGGACAAATGAATGGAGCGCCAATAGCCTGTGCCGTTTCTTTTGCTTTAGTCAAACCTGGGTTTTGATCTGTGAAAGCATCGTTGTCTGCCGCTATCACAAGTCGAGAGCCAGGTTTATTGACTTTCAGAGCTTGGGCAACAGGAAGTAGATTTCCCGCCATAAAAGAAATGTAGACGGTGGCTCCTGTTGCCTGGTGGATGCTGGCTGCTGTTGCATATCCTTCTGCGAGATAAATGGTGTCCTCTTTTCCAGAGATCCAATAGCAATGACCGCGCACAACTCCGCCTGGAAGGAACTTCTTCTTGTCAGAGTCAACTGATATCAGCTGCAAAGAGTGCAAATCCTTTTTTAAGTCAAAAACAGGGATGAGAAGATTTCCCTGTTCATCGACTTTCAAGCCATAGGATTTAACGCCTTTTTTCTTGAGGTAAGGGTGATCATCTGTTGCTGGTTTTGCTTGCACCCAGATTTCCATGGCTCTTTTGGCTGCATTGCTGGCTTTTTCCTTTCGAGCCAGCTCGATTTCTCTTTTTGAAGCTTCGATTTTATGTCTGTTCTCTAGCCATAAATCGCGATTATTTAATTCTGCTTCGGACTGGCTTGTCCATATCTGGTAAACATCCGAGCGCCAACAGCCAAAGAACCCACCTATAAAATCATTCCCATTGTTGAATAAGCAGTAGTAGCCTGCCTTGTCATGGCGATTTCCATTGCTAGAAAAACGTTGGATGTTGCCATCTATTTTGATGCATTCAGGAGGTGTTAGCCCTGCTGCTTGCACCGCCTTAATGAATTTTTGCATGATCTGCCCCTTTCGTGTTTTTTCTGAGCCATTCGACGAGAGAAGTGGCGGTATAGCAGACACGCCGTCCGATAAAGAAACGGCCTGTGGGTCCGCTGCCTTCAGAATCGGCATTGGCTAAAGTTTTAGGGCTGATTCCTCCACCAGTGAATTGTTTGACCTCTGCCCGAGCGACAACAGAAGATGGCCAACGTGCTGCCATCTCACTAAAGACATCATTGATTAGCACTTCTTTTTCCATGTATTGCACCTTTGTAATGGTTTTTTCTGTTCCCCTATGTGTCTTGCAGACAGCTAGGGATTCATTGATGCCGATCATAAAAAAAGAAAGAAGAGAAAGCGCGGTGAACAATGAATATCATATTTCACCGCACGCTTTTAAGAGGGAAAATCAGAGAGATTCTTTATAGTTTTTCCAAATGGACCTGACGGCTTCATAAGAGATCATATCGCCTAATTTTGCCAACGCCTCAACGACAACATGACAAGCAGAATTGTTTTCACTGTCGTTGGAATTTTTGGTCAGAGGTTTATAACCACATTCGTGTAGCGTGTAGATAGAATCAGCCACACATTGATCGCGATAGAGGTTTTCAATTTTGTAGCGTCCTTGTTTTTTCGGCCGCTCAACCCCTCTGAGGATGTCAATGGTAAATTGACGTAACTCAATTGGCAAAGGGTATTCTTGTTCAAGAAATTTTGCTGTCAGCTCTTTTGCTGCGTCCCATGCAATTGGATCATGTTTGGCAAGGTCTATCAGACTTGAGGCGCGTTTTCCGGTAAATCGGATTTTCACAAAGGGGCTTTCCTTTCCACATAGAGCTTTGATTAGCCATTCTAGATTGATGCCAAGAGGGAAGGGCTCATAGATGCGGCCTTTTTCTGTGGTCGCTTCGATTCCTGTTCTGAGCATGAGGACCATTTTGTAACGTTCCATGCCGTAGGGCTGATAGAGCTCAGTCTGAAGTTTTTTAGAAATCAGCCTTTTGGCTTGTTCATAGTTCATCAAAGACTCCTTACCCGTTAACTTCTTCAGCTTTTTCTATAGGTACGATCTTTGATTCTTCTCCTGAAAGAGTGCGTGCAAGTCCTTTCATGGCATGGCGTCTTGCGCTTTCATTGCCTTTGACATAGCGGAAGACCATGGAAGGGGTTTTCCAACCAAAGATCAGTTGCATATCTTTAACATCGATATGATTGCGGGCTGCAAATGTGGCTGCTGTATGTCTTAATGAATGGAAGGTAATGCGATCGCGAGGGCCTCGGTCTTTGTTGAATCCTAGCTTATCAACCGCTGTCTTAAAGGATTTTGGGGGCTCTTTTAAGAGAGATCCATCTTTTTTCGTGAAAACGAATTCACCTGTTCTTCCTGGGATGCGGCGTTCGAGTAAGGCTATTATTTCGGGTTCCAAATAAATTTCTCGGGAATCTTTATTTTTCGTCTCTGTCAAGAGGGCTGCATTTCGAGCTAAATCAACATGTTCCCACTTGAGACGGGCAGCTTCGGAAAATCGACAGCCTGTGTAGGCACAGAATAAGGTGATATCGTGTGTCAGTGGATCTGATGTAGCAAGGTGTTGGAGAATGCTTTTCAATTCTTCAGGAGAGAGAATGCGCAATCGAGCATTGTTCACTTGCTTGACGGGTATAGCTGTTGCTGGATTATCTCCGATTTTAACCAGCTTGCGCTTGGCTGCAAGTTTCCAGATACGAAAGAATGTTCCAACAGCATATTGCTGTGTCCGAGGTGTTAACTTAGCAGTTCGCATTTGGTCAACCATTCGCTCTATATCCACAGAGGTGATAGAAGTTAAAGCTTTGTTTCCCATCGCTGGATTAATGCGGTTCTGAAAATGAGAAACTTCTTTTTTCCAGGATGCAGGCTTAATGCGAGCCTTTAGGACCTGCTGATAGTCTTGTTCCCAAAATTCAGCCAGGGTCAAACTTTCGGCTTTCAAAATAGCTTGAGTCTTTTCTTGCATGGCCCGTTTTTCTTTTAAGGTCCTCGGACCCATTCCTACGCTTTGGTTTTTCTGTAACTCGGCTAGGACGCCAGCTGCTCGTTTTTCTGTCCAATTGGCCCGTTTTTTCTCGCCATTGACTTGTTCTTCCCAAGATTCACTGGCCCAGCCAAGGGCTTCTTGGACCATTTTCCCATCAAGCTTGTAGAAGATGGTGTAATAGCGGTCTGGAAGTAAGCCATGCTTTCTTGTTGGGTGTTCGCGGTAACGTACGCCTTGAAATTTTGATTTGATCCATCCCATTGAGAACTCCTGTCTAAAAGTTGTCCAACCCTTGTCCAACCAAACTGTGATAACGCTAGAAGCGTCCAAGGGAATCTTTGAGAACTCAGATTACCTCGTAAATATTGGGAAGTCAACAGTTTAATGTTGGATTAGGAAAGTTAGGGAACTCGTTTAAAAGGGACTGTAAATCCCCCAGCTTCGGCTTCCGTTGGTTCGAGTCCAACCGCCCCCATTTCGTGATTTGATCTGGCTTTCTCGTTTTTTTTCGCATCTAGCGACCTTTGATTCCTCGGCAAGCCCGGGGAGGCTTGCCGTCGTCGCGTCGGTCACTATCTACCCGAAAAAATTCCGAGAAATTCAGATCAAATCCCTCATGGGGTCGGTTGCCGCCCCCATTTCGTGATAGTGACCTTTGGCTCCTCTAGAAGACTTAGTAGACTCTTGAGGATCAGTGAAAATAACTGAAATGTTTTCTGTAATAGAAAATAATAATTTTTCTTTGCATTTATTCGCTTAACTAAAAGTGGCTGTTAAACTCAATGGGCGCGTATTTGTGGATTGCATTGATCTCTTGGATGGTGCCTTTTAACATTTTCCCAAATTGCTCGATCTTTTGCGTATCGCTACTAGACAATCCATTTAGGAGCTCTTTCAGGGACCATTTTAGGACGCCACACCTAAAGAGCATGACGATTTTGTGGAAATGGCGGTATTCGATCTCCTCGAGCACACCATAGTGGGTTTCGATGAAGCTCTGAAGCTTGCCAGACTCCGTTAGCTCAAGATAGCGATCTAAAAAGCTCCATCCGCAAAGTGCGGCGAAGTCGATTAGCCGCACATCAGTTCTTACTTTATCAAGGTCCACAAGATAGGTTTTGCCCTGGCAGATGATGGTGTTATTCGGAGTGAGATCGCCATGAATAATCTGCATGGGCAATTTTTCATAGATCTCTAGAAATTCAGGGGATGCAAAGTAGTGGACATACTGGATGCAGAGCTTCCACTGCTCCGTTTGAAATAACTCGGGCTCCCAAGCTGTCGGTGGGGTCTCAAAGGGGTAATCGATGTAGAGGTAGATGGTTTTGCCGAGGAGCGCCTCTGTCCACGGGCTGTTTTTTGTGTGGGCGTGGAATTTTGCAGCTAGCTGGAACATCGACTCAAGCGAATGGCTCGGGTTGGGGTCTGGCTCGAGATATTCGATGCAGGAGAAGGGGAGATCTCCGAGATCATAGATGAGGGGGAGCGCATCAAAGCCACTTGCGCGGATTGCACCAAGCGCGTAAAGCCGGTTATGGGTTGCCTGGGTGTTTTTCTCCTGCTTGAGAACTGCTAGGGGAGTGACCGGATTTTGAAGAATCAAAATAGGGAAGTTGCAATCGCCTCCTGGGAGTTTTTGAAAACTCAGCTCTCCTTGAATTTTAAAAAGTTGCCTTATTTTAGAAATGACCGATGCAGCCGTCTCTTCTTCTAGAGAGATAATAGAGAGAAGGGACTGCGTTTCCCTGAGAATGGGCTGAGTAAAGTGGGAAGTAGCAAGAGCAGAAATAGCGGCCATGGGTCCTCCTGTGGAGTAAAAGTCTTGAAAAATTGTATGTGTTTGAAAGTTAAGATTCAAATACGCATACTCCACGGGGAAAAACGGGGGTTTTTGTGTCTAGTATAGCTCGTGTTGATAGCCGTTTGGCAGATAGCCTATTATTTTCCACTCGTCCCCAAGAAGTACAAGATAAGATCGATGAAGTGTTTAATCGGCTTGCCAGAAAGGGTACCTCCGATTGGGGGCATAATGGGGCGATAGGCTTTTATCACCTCCTGGACTTTAAAGAGCAGGATGTAATTGCTCAGCGGATTGAAAAGACTAGGAAAAAGGTAATGTATTTCATTGACCTAGGGGCAGGGCAATTTCGATGGGTTGACGACGTGCACCAGTTTTTGCGCAGCAAGTATTCAGGTAGTAAGCAGCATTTTCACGTGATTGGAGTCACAGCGGAAGGGGAAACGAATGATCGTCAACAGGTCGATGGCAATGTCACGACTCATAAAATTACGGGATTTAAGCTGGAAAATCTTCTGGAGTCGTTTGAAAAGCTCGATCTCAAGCTGGAGAACTCGGTGCAGCATATCGTCTGCTCTTGGACATTGCAGCATTTGGTCGATCCTCTCGGCACTTTAGAACAGGCCTATAATCTGCTCGATCGCGGAGGATTTCTATTTGGAACGGGATTCGTTGCAGCAAATCCTTACTCGGAGCAAAAGTATGGCTTTGGCAAGTTGTTATCTCAAGCTTTTGGGATTCATAGCTATATTGTAAGAAGAGGGACTGAAAATGCAGATAGTTTTGCGCTGATTAGGGACCCCGATGCGGTGAGCTTCTCTCGAGCAAAGGACAATTTTACCTACAATCCCTCAAGCCCCCTTTTTGAAACGGCTGGACGCTATGATAGCTTTGCAGCATGCTATGCCCACATAAATCCCAAAGAGGTCAGGGAAAGCTGTGATGCAGATTTCGGAGGCAAATTCTATGGGTTTACCAGCTACGTTCTTGAGCAATTGATCGGGAATGAGCCAAAATGGATCAGAGGGTCAGGTAATGCATTCTGCTGTTTGCCCCTATTTGGCACCGGCGGCGGGCTCCGCGAGCGCTATCTCGATGCAGGAAACTATCAAGTGGATCTTGAAGAAAATCGAGGCAAAGGTCCTAAGTCAGATATTGAGATCCATCGAGAGATCGCCGAGCTAAAACTTCGTCTTGGGATTTTTTAGGAATGGGGTTAATGCACCAGTATCAGGATTTAATTGCGATTTTTAATCAGTGTTTTGAGAAAGAGTACAACACGCAGCTTATTAAGGGAGGGGATGAGCCCATCTACCTTCCCGCTGATGCAGATAGGCCCTATCATGCGCTCTATTTTGCTCGCGGCTTTTTCTCAAGCGCTCTTCACGAGAGCGCTCATTGGTTGATCGCTGGGGAAAAAAGAAGGCTCCAGGTGGATTTTGGATACTGGTATGTCCCTGATGGGCGCAGTAACGAGGAGCAAACGCGTTTTGAAAGCGTGGAAATCAAACCTCAGGCGCTCGAGTGGATCCTCTCTAAAGCTGCGGGATACCCTTTTCGTTTGAGTCTCGATAACCTAAATGGGAATGCCCCAGATTCAAGAGCATTTGTCGAGGCAGTGCACAATCAGGTTAAAATCTATTGCGGGCAAGGGCTTTCGGTAAGGGCCAGCACCTTCCGGAGCGCTCTCTGCCTCTTTTACAAAACTCCTATCGATCTAGACATCACTGACTTTGATCTAGATTCTATCTAAGAGGCTATCTGCGGTAGAGCTCGATGATTTCTTCTCTTGAATCACCCATATCTTCGAATAGGGGATTGTCACGGTCAACAAGATAGTCTACAAATTCGTCTATCATTGATTTCTCAGTAATTTGAGCCCTATTGAAGGGTGCTTTGTTCTCAAGATGAGGAGGTGTTGCCCAATTAAGTATATTGGACGCAGGTATGGAATCAGGGAGCTTAAGGGGAGGGGTTTCCCGATTTGGATGAGGTGGGATATGCTTTTTAAAGCAGCGGTCAGCTTGTATCGCAGTTGTAATGGATATGCCAGCAATCGCTAAGCCTCCTAGACCCATGAGAACAGTGAATGCGATGCCAACTGGCGGAACAGAGTAACTGAGCGCAAGCAGCACGCATACTGTGGTTAATGTGGCTGTGCTTGCTGCAGCGACGCTAAGGCCGCCTACTGCTAAGGAGCTAGCTCCCATTTTGACATGATCTGTGCTAATTAACATGGTTTCCTCATAATATATTATTTATTATACAAGTTTTCAAATTAATTTTCAAGTAATTTCTGAGCACTCAAATTTGTCGTAATTAGCTTAAAATCAGTCGGTTGCGGCGTTATTCCGTAATGTGCTTATATGAAGATTGTTATTTATTATAAATTAATTTATAATTATATATAAATTGAGGATTTTTATGAGCACATTATCAGATTATAAAGACTTTTGTGTTTTCCCATTTAAACAGAGCGAGCATCTCGATCCCAATGGGCCCTTTCCAAACGGAATTTGCGCGGGCATTTGTATGGGCTATATAAAACATGCAGACCAGTTTTCTGAACGGATCCAGAACCACTTTGAAGAATTTCTCGAATTGCAGGAACAATATGGATTGTCGCAGCGTTTTTCTTCTCCAGATGGGGAGTTTGTGGATTGGGATGATGAGGGGACTTTAGATAAGCTAAGAGCATTAGTGCAGCAAGACAACCTATTTATACAGCACGTCTTACACTTCGATGGGCATGAAGGACATGCAATGATTTCCAAGGTGGAAGGTTCGCAAATTTCTGTGATGGATCCAAATGTGGGAGAATATCGATTTTCCTATCCTGCGCAAGGGAGGGAATTACTGGGGTTTTTCCGGGCATTAAGATCCCATTATTCTGAGCAGGGCCATACAGTGCATAAATGGGTAGTCTCGCCCATCAACCAGGAGCGGTTAAACAAGCTCCTCATGCGAACGCAAAAAAAATCCATAGCGGAGTTGATGGAATCTCTAAGTCCGTTTCTCAACGGCAAATAGGGGCTACGCCTACGGGATTGACAGAAAATTTAACCGACAGTAGTCTCCTAGTCCCTAGTTCGAAGGAGGACCTAAATGACTACTCATTTCACACCCGCACCCGTCTGCGTAGACCAGGCATCTCTTGCGGTGTTGTACAATAGGGCATCTGAGTGGACCGTCCCAGATGAGCATGGCGGCAAGCAAGTACGCGCTTATATTAAAACGATACTACAGGATGCCGATTTTCTAAGAGACTCTACTGCCTTTGTGCGTGCTTGGACGGAAAGAAGGGTAGCAAGCCTTTCAAGGGGAATTGAAAGTTTTCCGCAGGATGCTGCTTTGCGCTTTTTTATCCAAAATGTGGTGCTCGCAGCGGGCACGCAACCTGAGTAAATGCATTGGCTACGAAAATGAGATTTTCTGTAGCGGTACTTTTGCTTGGGCTCCTACTTGCGGCGAGGACCTATGGGGCTGAGGTCTATGATTGTTTTCTCTTTTTCAATGAACTAGAGCTTTTAGAGATTCGGCTAAATGAGATGGGTCCCTATGTCGACCATTTTGTCATCGTTGAAGCCTCTGAGACGTTTCAAGGGAAGGAAAAGCCCCTTTATTTTGCAGAAAATACCCACCGATTTGAGGCATTTAAAGACAAAATCCGCCATATCGTCCTCACCGAGCACTTTAAAACGGAGGATCCCTGGGAGCGGGAGCATTTTCAAAGAGAGCAGATCTTGCGCGGACTCAAAGGATGCCGTAAGGGGGACATCGTTTTGATCTCTGATCTCGATGAGATCGTAAGGGGATCTTGCATTCCTAAGATAGTTAAAAAAATCTCCTCTAAGAAAGCGGAGGTAGTCGTCTGCGAGCAGAAGATGTATTTTGGATTTTTGGATCGGTATCAATCGCTTTGGCGGGGCACGGTCGGCACCTCCTATGGGAAATTAAAAGAGATAGGCGTCTTACTTGCGAGAAAGCTGCGCAATGGATCGACGCGCAAGCTTAAAAGGGCTCATGTCACGCGGTTTGAAAAGATCCCCGATGCGGGGTGGCACTTCACCTCGATGGGAGGAGTCAATCGCTGGATTGTCAAATTAGAGTCCTACTCCCATACAAAGAAAACCGCAATGCCAAATTGGAGAGAAGGGGAGGAGTTTCAGCGCATTTTATCTTCAACGGTACAGGTCCCCCTAGATAGTAGTTTTCCAAAGTATGTCACGGATAATGAGGAATATTTGTGCCAAATGGGTCTCTTGAATAGGTTCTTAGATGTATGTCAATAGTGTACAGAAGTTGTTTGTCTATCTCGGCTACTATGGTAATGGATGTGCTAGACAGGCGGTGCGGAGCATTGAACAGCTGACGCGCCCGACCGTAGCAGGAGAGTTCTGCACGAAGTTTTTTTCCACATGCACTGCTCTTCTTTCCATCCCGATTGCTGGGGTGCTCTTTGTGCCATCAGCGGCCTGTTATGCCTTAGGTGCCTTAGCGGGAAGGGGAAGATTTGAGCAAATCGGGCCAGAAGATCAGATCCTATTTTGGCCAGAGCTGCCTATCAAGATTATGTCGCTCAACGCCTGTTTTCAAGATCCTTGGTCGCCGCTCACGGGAGGGGTGGTCCCTCCGTTTGATCCTGCTCTGGGAGCCGCACACCGGATCGATGCGATTGTTGAGAGGATCGTCAGGGAGTCGCCCACCTTCTTTCTTGGACAGGAGTTTGATAGCATCGGTGCGCAGGATCGGTGCATCGCACTTCTTCAAAGAGAGGGGTACCAGTATTTCCTAAGAGATCTTGGGGCAAATGATCCGATACGCAATGGATCGGGGCTCTTTATCGCATCGAAGGTCCCCTTGCGCGATGTGCAGTTCACTGCCTATCCAGCAGAAGATCGGGAGGGTTTTGCCAAATGGGCAAACCAGGGCGCGTTGAGTTTTAAAATAGGAAACCTGCGGATTGTAAACGTTCATCTCAACTATGGGGAGGAGAATCAGGCGGCGCGTATTCGGCAATTGACGTGCTACGTCCTGCCGCAGCTGAGCCAAGGTCCTGGGGTGGTGTTCGGGGATCTCAATTTTGATACGACTCGTTTGGGGCTAAATGGGCTTGTCAATGCGTTAGAAAACCGGGTGACTTGTACTGATGAGGGAAAGCATCTTCTCCGCGGGAAAAGTAGAGTGGGTTGCACCGAGTGTGAAGAGAAGATCGATGGTCTCATTTATGATCCAGAGCAGGTGGAAATCGCAGAGCTTCATTTAACGGAGATGGGAGAGCTCTCCGATCACTATGCAACGGTTGCAAGGGTGAGGATCCGATGCTAAATGCAGTTGCTGCGACCTCTTTTTGGATGGCTTCTTATCTCACAGATCCACTGTGCAAGAGCCACGAATTCTACCGACGGATGGGAATTGTAGAAGCGCTCCATCCTGAAGGGTATCGGATCATGAACTTAGTGAGAAAGGTGGTCTTTGCAGTAGGTGTCGTGGGATGCGGCTTTGTGGGGGTATTTGCCACGGGGCCTGGTATTTTGCTGCGCGCATTTGGCGCATCGATCCAGTCAGATCCCTACATTTATGAAGAGGGGACAGCAAAGTGTAAGGAATTGTCAGAGGGACGGAAATTTTCCTTGCTCTCTTGGAATATCTGCTGTGTCGGAGGAGGCTATTCAATTAGCGATGGGGGAGTATTGCCCTGGCACTTTCGGATCGAGCGCATTGCAGAGGAAGTGATCCGAAATAGTGCGGATGTCAACTGCTTATATGAGACCTTTGATATTCAATCGGCTTTTTCATTGTGTAGTAGTCTAAAGAAGGCGGGATACAGCCGTTTTTATTACAATATCGGCCCGAGGGCGATAGGGGTCTCTTCAGGGATTTTTATTGCGAGTAGATATGAGATAAAACGCCCCAAATTTCTCCCTTTTCCAGAGGATGCCCTAGACGGAAGAGCAAAACATTCAAGTAGAGGGGGTTTTGTCTTTGATCTGGTTAGTGGGGATAAGCGGTTTGCTCAGATCGTTTCGACCCATTTGCAGCACTCTGAGGAGCCGGCCTTTCCAACAGAGGGGGAGAGGCGTGCGCGTGAGAAGCAAATGCAGCTACTGAGCCAGGAGGTAGATGGGGGCAGTGTGATCCTCACGGGAGATTTGAATCTCGATGATGCGGAATACCAGAGCTCTTCTTGGCATGCTTGTTTTCAAAAAGGGGATAATTTTGTAGAAAGAACATGGGGTGGAGATGCATTTTGTGCGCGGTTAGTTGGCAAACGAGTTTCAGGTGCGCTGAATTTGGATCACACGATGGGAGCTCGTCTCCGATCCCTCTCTACAACTCTTGTGAAAACGGGATTTGATGCAGAGAGGATTCAAGACGGAGCTCTTTCCGACCATCAGGGATTATTGAGTGAGGTAGAGGTCTTTTGAATCACGCTTTAGAAATGCAGTGGATACAGGCGCTCCATTCTGCTTTAAGGGTAGAGTGGCTCGACCAGTTTTTTCGGCTGTGGGATTTTGTCGATACGGGGTATTTTGCGATCCTGATCATCACCTGTGTGTGGTACCTATGGGATCGGAAAATCGGCATCCGCCTGTTTTATCTGATGATTTTTAGCTTGATGTTCAATCAGATTCTGAAAGGTCTCTTTGAGTGGCCAAGGCCGTGCCAGGTGGATCCAATGGTGGGGATTCTCTGCCACCCTACCCCTGGCTTTCCCAGCGGCGCGGCCCAGTCTGCGGTGATTTATGCGGGTGTGGTTATTTTGGAGTGCAAGAGGTGGCTTTGGCGCTTTTTGGCTTTGGGATTTGCGTTTCTTCTTTGTTTTTCGAGGGTCTACCTCGGTGTCCATTACCCATCTGATATCCTAGGCGGTCTTGTAGTAGGCGGGGTGTTGCTTGGGGTTTATAAGAAGGGGTTTCCTCTATTTGAAAAGAAATGGAAGAGGGCCGCTCTGCTTTTTCCCTTTGTCCTTTTTGGTGTGGGATTGCTCTTCGATTTTTCCTATGGGCTCACCCTCCATCTACTCTTCACGACGTTTGGTGTAGGAGTGGGGTTAATTCGAGGGGAGAAGGTGAAGATGCCTTCTTTGAGAATGCGTCTCTGTCAGGTCGGTTGTGTCTATGGCGGGATCGTTGCACTCTTCTTTGCATCTCGGACGATTCCCTCTCTCGAGATCATCTGGAACTTTGGATCTGGGTACTGGCTTAGCTACTTAGGCGGAAATTGGCTGGCGAGAAGAGCGGAGTAGTTTGGGTCTGTAGTCGATACGAGAATCTCCGCGACGCTATCTAGAGGAATCATCCCCTGATAGAGATGGTAGTATTTCGTCTGGCCACCTGGATTGGTCTCATAGATGAGGTTTCCTGTCAGACTTTTCGTTTCGACTTTCAAAATCAGGTATTCCTGCTCATTCCAATATTTTTCAAGGACGTGGGGAAGCTGGTCCTGGGTGGCTAGGTGAATGCACTCTGCATCGGTGGGAGCGGGTAGGATATAGCCTAACTCCTTGCTCTTTTCCCACTGCTGGGTGGAGACAATTTTATAGAGATAGGGAGGTGTAGAAACTTCTTGCATATCAGTCGCTGGTTGATTTAATTGCGAGTTAATCTGAGAAATAGATGTTATAATAGCTGTTATTACTGCATTTAGCATTTAATTTTTCCCTCTATTTGTTCATTCATTATATAAGTGGAGCGCAATTTATATCAATGAAAGCTTGACGCCTGACAAGAAAAAATTATATGATACATGGCCATGATCAAACCTAGAAAGAGAGCCACCTATGTGCCGTACGCTGCTTTCCATGCTTTTTTGCCTGATCTTTCAGTCCCTGCAGGGCGTTCTACCCTGGGGTGAATTGGATGCCTATTTGCGAAGTAAAGGGGTTTTTTTAAATCCCGCTCCATCCCATGTCAATGAAGGGTATTCATCGGAGCTCCAAAGGGAGACATTTTTACACGATTTGCAAAGCGCCCCCCAGATCAAGAGCATTTTGGAGATTGGGTTTAATGCAGGGCATACGTCTGAGCTCTTTTTGAATGGCCTGCCAGGCAGTCGCGTTATCTCTTTTGATATTAATCTCCATCCCTATACGCGTACGGGAGTCGAATTCATGCACGGAAAATTCGGGGATCGGTTCACCTTTATCGAAGGGGATGCAGGGGTCAAGGTCGCGGAATATGCAGATGCACACCCCTATGAGTGGGTTGACCTGATTTTCATCGATGGAGGGCATACGTTTAACTGCTGTGTTGCTGATATCAAGAACTGCCAGCGCTTAGCGCATCGCGATACGCTTGTATGGATCAATGACTATGCCCCTTCAGGAATTAAGGCAGCTGTCGACGATTGCGTTCAGAAGGGGATCCTCACTCTGATCGATGTGAAGACGGTGACAGATGAGTCGGGGACCAGGTCTTGGGCGATTGGCAAGTATCCCTTTGCAAGTGTGGCGGAAAAGGCCTTTAGCGATATCTACATCCAGGGGATATGGGGGAAAAATGCACAAGGTGAGGGGACATCAGGTCCAGGATCTTGGGTCCATCACGCGCAGTTCTTTATCAACTATGTCGAAAACTTTTTAAATTCTCACAGCATCCAGTCGATTGTGGACCTAGGTTGCGGGGATTGGGTGTTAGGACGGGCGATTAACTGGGGGGATCGAAATTACTTGGGATTGGATATCATTCCCTGGCTGATTGCAAAGAATCAGGCTCTCTATGCTTCTGAGCGCGTGCAGTTCAAGCAGCTGGATGTCTTGATCGATCCGCTTCCTGATGGGGATTTGCTCATTTGCAAGGATATGCTGATGCACCTCCCTCACGAGTATGTCTTACGCACCCTCGCTAAATCGAAGAAGTTCAAGTACTGCATTTTTGTAAATGACATCAACCCGCAAGGGGGAGCTGTACCCGTGCCAGATACACTCGTGGGGCGGTATCGCTTCTTAGATTTGACCTTGCCACCGTTTTACCTTCAGCCCCATGCGGTGGAATTTTATCCTTCAGCGCACGCGATGAAACAGATTCTGCTTATCAAGAACGAATAGAGGGTCATTATGGTATTTTATTGTCTGCTACTTTTCTGCATTCAGGTAGTCAGTGGCATTGCGTCTTTGCCCTATGGAGACTTAGATGCCTATCTCCAGAGTCAGGGGTACTTTCTCAATCCCATCCACTCGAAAGCCAATGAGGGGTATTCCTCACTCCTTCAACGCGCTACATTTTTTGAGGATCTCCAGAAAATGCCTCAGGTCAAAAGGATTTTCGAGATCGGATTTAATGGAGGGCATACGTCGGAGCTGTTCTTAAATAGCTCGGTAGATGCCGAGGTGGTTTCACTGGATATCAACATGCACCCCTACACGAAGATCGGCGTGGAGTTTATCCGCAAAAAGTATGGGGATCGATTTGAGTTTATCGAGGGGGACTCGCGAGTGAAAGTTCTCGAGTATGCGGAGAGTCATCCAGGAGATAAGTTCGATCTGATCTTCATCGATGGGTGCCATACATTTGACGCCTGTGTTGCAGATATCAAAAACTGTCAGAGATTGGCGCACAAAGACACCTTGGTGTGGATCGATGATTACTGTCCAGTTGGGGTTAAAACGGCCGTAGATCACTGTATCAAGCAGGGACTATTGACGCTGATCGAGGCAAAAACCGTAACGGATGAATCGGGAGAGCGCGCTTGGGCAATAGCCCGATATCCCTACTTGAGCGATGCGGAGAAAGTGTTTGCAAGGATTTATGAAGAAGGGACCTGGGGAAAGAATGCAGAAGGAGAAGGAACATCAGGCCCTGGATCCTGGCTAGAGCATGGCCAGTACTTTATCGACTTCGTTCAAGATTTTTTAAACACCCACTCTATCGATACCATTGTCGATGTGGGTTGTGGAGATTGGGTTTTATCAAGAGAGATTGATTGGGGAAATCGCCATTACCTCGGCATCGACGTGGTCCAGTCTGTAATCGAAAAAAACCAAGCGAAATATGGCAAAGAGAACATCCGATTTTTACAGGCAGATGGCGTTTTTGAACCTTTGCCTCATGGAGATCTGCTCATCTGTAAAGACATATTGATGCACCTGCCGACTGAGCACATTTTGAGGATTTTAGAAAAGGCAACACCCTTTAAGTACTGCATCTTCATCAACGACACCGATCCGAGCGGAATGATGAGACAGATCTCTGATGCCCCGGTAGGAGGTTTTCGGTGTTTGGACCTAACACTTCCTCCCT
This sequence comes from Verrucomicrobiota bacterium, assembly GCA_018240135.1. GTDB lineage: Bacteria > Chlamydiota > Chlamydiia > Chlamydiales > Rhabdochlamydiaceae > SZAS-13. The sequence goes on along the minus strand of JAFEGI010000001.1, from coordinate 7,560 downwards.
TCAACTTAAAACCGGTTGTGCACGAGAGAGCTCGATCGGCGCATGCGATCAAGCAGCTTCTCTTAGTCGAGCAGGTGGAGTGACTCTCTTGCCCATAGTAAGATCGTCTCTTCTGAGATCTCTCCCTCGTGGTAGGCGTAATGTTTCCTTTCCCCAGCAAAGGGAAAAAGGTAGAGGTTTCGGGCAATCGCAGAAAGGGGCGCTTGCTCAGGGATATGGGATAAAAAGCCTACTTTGTTCTTTAGGATCTGGTGCCATGAGTCGAGAAAGGCAATCCCGAGAGGATGGTGACAGTTGATCCCCACAACAGTTGCCGTAATCGGGGGGATTTTTAAAAATCCCTTAAGAGAAAATCCAAGGGCATTTACGGCCATTTCATGGATATGATTTGCATTGGAAAAACCAGGGATGATCTGAAAATAGACAGGGCAGCGATCGAGATGTTCAAACAGGGGATCGATCGGCTTTAGTACTTCCAAAGAGACATCCATCCAGAGACAATTTTGATAACCTAGCTTCTTGGCTTCAAGGAGCGCAAACACTTTAAATGCATAGGGGACATCGAAATACTCCAAAGACCCCTCTTCGACATACGGCCATCCTCCGATCCGGTAGACGACATCCCCGTTAAAACCCACAGATTTTAGCGTGCTGAGCAGGCGGGTAAGGCCCGCGCGGTAGCTCTTGTTGTAGGAGATGTAGGTCACAATGCAGTTCTTTTTGGAAGAAGGGTTTTGATTCATGTGTAAAACATGAAACTCAGGGGGAGTCTCTTCTATTGCAAACGTGAACTCTCGGACTCTCTCCTCGCGCCAAGTGGAGTAGGGTAAATTCATGAATTTTAACTCGGGGCGCGGCTGTTTTTCTAAGTACTCTTGTAGCTTTAAGTAGTCCTCATGCGAGGGGTTCAGCCAATTGCTAATCTCTACTTTCAGATGACCTGGCAACAGATACTGGTTGAGTTGGTCTGTTCGGTATTGTTCGAGTTCAGGACGCGCATAGAGAGTGGGTGAGTGGGAAAATAGAGGGATAGGGAGCGCAAGGATGCTAAAAAGCAGAGACCTTATTTCGGTCATGCAATTGCCTTAGTCAAGAAGGGATTGAGTTCCTTGGGGAAGAAACAGACTCCCGCTCGATGCCCTCCCCCGTAAAATTTACTCAGCAGGTCGGATAATTCAATTTCTGGAGGCTCAATTGCCCTTTTAAGGGCTGCAATCACTGTGCAGTGCAGACGGATCGCCTTTTCAGAAAAATGGTGTGCGCGCAAAAGTTCTGCATCATCTGAGAGCTCGTGAATGTGCTCTTTTTCTTCCTCAGAATAGGGACCTGGACTGAGCCGGATAGCGCATGGGGTTGCAAACTGACAGAATTCCTCGGGAAAACTCATGCCACAGTCGATGGGGATCAGTTTACCCGCTATTTGCAAGAAGTTGCCCGAGTGGGGATCGAGCTGGACGATCTCGAGGCAGTGGAGGGCTAATCTCCTCAGCTCCCTTTCTGGATAGGTGTAAAAGGGATCTAGCTTTAAAGCCTCTGCTTCGTAGTACTGCAAGGAGCCTAGAGCGAGACCGATCTCTGTAAAGTCGACAAAAAATGTAGGGGGGACTGAAAAATAATGGGAGTCATCGCGTAGATAAGCGATTTGCTCTCTTTTTCCCGACCCATTCCAGGGAATTTTGTATTGATGTTCACACTGAACAAGGCGACTTTCCAAATGGTGCTCTTTGAAAACGTAGGTGGCGCAGCATTTCCCATCGATGAGAGACTCCAATAGGTAGGCTTGGCCTTCTGAAATGGGAGTTTTTCTGTATTGCAATGCAGTGAAATGGAGGGTGTAAATACTCGCTGCAGGGTGATACTTGTCCAAGCGCATCGCAAGGAAATGCTCTCGGTGTGCCTCGGAGCAAAAAAGAAGCGCAAAGAGATCGTGAATGGGACGGGGTTTGAGGGGGGCTACACCGCGCAACAGTGCGTTTGCTCTTGCAGTAAGAGCTTCCACCGTGTCCAAAGCGCAACAGTCATACGGACGCGTGACCATGGTGAGAGGTATAGCGATTTGCGATTTTTTTTCACCACGTATAAAAAAAACTTGCATGAATTCTCCAAAGCTCTTACATCAGTTTAATAGTAGTTGAACAGTCATGGGACTGGTTTTTTATAACAAGAAAAGGAATGGAATATGGCAAAGAAGAAAGCAAAAAAAACGAAATCAAAAGCAAAAACCAAAGCAAAAGCTAGACCAAAAGCAAAGAAGAAATCGGGTGCTAGAAAGTCTTCTGGTCTTATGCAGATGACCTACGTCGTTTCTCCAGAGCTTCAGGCAATTGTCGGCACAGCGAAACTGTCTCGTCCACAGATCGTAAAAAAATTGTGGGTCTACATTAAAGCGCACAAGTGCCAAGATACAAAAAATCGCCGCATGATTGTACCAGACAATAAGCTCGCAGCAGTATTCGGCAAAAAACCGGTTGATATGCTTAAGCTCGCTGGACATATCAGCAAGCACATCAAGAAGTAGTTTTTCTCAATTAGCTGCCCAGATTCTCTGGGCAGCTTTTCATTTCGATACACGCAAATTTCCCCTTAGTGTAGTTGAAGTAAATCGATTGGAAAGAGTGATCTTTCTCATAGATCTCTTGCAGAATAGGATCTAAGGGGGGCTTCATGGAAAGTTCGATGGAGGTCACTTTTCCTCCTTCAATGCAGCTTTTCGGGATATAGGCGCAGCAGCGGATCCAAGAGAATTCGGTATTCAAAAGATCTAAGTCATCTTCTGGTTCAAACGAAATCGGGGTCTCATTGACTTTCATGGAAAGATGCGATAGAAAAATGGGTTGTAAAAAGAGGGTTGTATGGATTCTGTAGTCTAATCCGGGAGGAAGGGGGAGAAAGAGAACGGCACGATTCTCCTCAGCTGCCCAGCGGTACGCTCTTTTTTCAGCCCACTCGCGCGGGCACCATCCAAACCCTTGTAACTGTTGATCAAAGGTGTAATGGATATGGTCTTCAAATCTTTGAACTTGCACTTGAGGTAAGGGGATATGAGCTCGCCGCTCCTCATAAAGAGCAAGGGCATATTCATAGAGGGCAATATCTGCCCAGTTGCGCTCTCGAATCGCTTCAACAAGCTCTTCAGATGGGGCGTTTTGGTAGGATCGCGTGTGATTAAAGTGGGGGATTTTTGAAGGAGGCGTCCAGGCAAGAGAGCGGTAAAGCAAATCGATCGACTCCTCCATTTTTTCCGTGATTCCTACAAAGAAAAATCTGTTGGAGAGCGCTTCCTTGGCATGTGCTAAATGGGCGCTAATGGGAGCTGAAGAATTTAAGCCAGATAGAAGGTAACAGGTAATGTTGGAGGCGGTTTCAACTGGTCGGCCGTGAGGATCTAATCGATGGGCGTGTAGGATCTCGCTATTTCCCTGAAATTTTCCTATGCAATACCTCTCTTCGCTTAAAACTCTTTCTGCTGGGTTTCTCAAAAAGGTAATGAGTTTATAGTCAGACAGATTATGGCGCATTTCTAACTCGAAAAGGCTTGGATGAGAACCAGGAGGATAGATGTTTTTCAATTCATCAGAATGATAGTGATCAAGAAGGAGGGAGGAGACGGTGACACCTCCCGTTTTAGGAATATGCAAAAATAGGAGCTTATCTTCGGCCGTCAAGAGAGAAACTAGAAGACAGCTCAAGATGAGATAGGGGCGCATATGGGAGAGGTTTTGTAGATGACATGGAAAAAGGTGGATGGGGCGATGCATGGCTCCCGAAACAACTCTTTCCAGTGGGAAAAGTTGGGGTAACTCTTTTCCGTGTGCTTTACGAGATCAAAGGGTATGGTCGTCTCTTCCCAACACTTGTAGTAGAAATAGGAGGCAAGGCGATCTGCTTCTCTAAAGTAGCTTGCAACTGTATCTGCTTTCATCTCATGCAGACAGTCGATCGCTAAGAAGAGATCTGCGCTCTGGTCTGGGAGTTTTGCTAGCTGATCTGGAGTGATAAAAACGAGATCTGCAGCGGCATACTCTTCGGCAATCTCTTCAAATGCCTCGAAGGGACGGAATTTCATCACATTTTTATCGGGAAATACTTGAGAGAGGTAGGTTTGTGAGAGAAAAAGGGCGGGAGGCACATCGGCGATCACATATTTTATGTGGGGTAGCAGCGATAGGAAACAGAATGCGGTGCGACCTGAACCTGCGCCAATTTCTAAAATTGTGGAGATGTTCTCAAGAGGACAGTGGTTGGAGATGGGGAGGAATTCGAGGAGGGAATTGCAAATATCTTGAGAGACCCTTTTGCCCTTATAGAGGAGGGAAGGAGGATTGCCAATCAGAGGTTCTTCAAGCTGATGCATCAAAGGAGCGGCGCCGATTGCTTCTATGTAGTTGATGAAATACTCTGTGATCCGATTGTATTCTGCACTTTCTTCTGGGGTGAAGAGGGGGTGAACTTTTTCCATTTCGCTTCGAGTAAGTCGGATAGAGAGGTGGGGAACTTGCTGGGTGAGATGGGAGGCGTAGAGATGGTCTAATGAAACAACCCATGTGAAGTAGTTGCGCGCAACGGTTTGCTTGAAATTCTCATAACCATAATCCACGATTTGTTGGATATTGTATTTGTTCACATAATTCCAAAAGAGGGAAGACTGCTCATGCAGGGATGAGGAAACATAATAATCTTCCATTACCTGTAAATCGAGAGGGATCTCTACTTCTTCGCGGTAGTTTTTCCACCAGGAAGCAAACTCGCTGCCACTCATCGAGTAAAGAGCAGGGGAAATCAAGAGAGAAAGAGCGACTAGCCACTTCATAGATTACCACTTTGCACTGAGGGTTGCCATCGTCTGGTAGGCGTGGTAGTTTTTCCACCACTCCCCACTCCCAGTGCAACTGAGATGGAAGACTTTGGATAGAGCGAAGGAGAGCTCTAAAGCGCCAATGACGCCATTTTGCCCCTGTTCACTTGTTCGCGCTGTAAACCTTTCTCCTGTGCTGCGCATCAGGGTATGGACGTGCTCTTTTTGCGGTCCAAGGTGGTATCTCCATGCGGCATCTAGGTTCAAAGTGAGCCAGCTCGCGAGTTTTCCGCGCAAATGCGTTCCCGCATAGCCATTGCCGCGCCACTCAGATAATTTTCCAACATAGAGATCGTACGAGCCTGCTTGGTGCTCATTAAAGGAAGGGGAATAGAGGTAATCGCCCTCAATACCAATGAATGGTTGGACGAGAAATGCGCAGTGGAATGCATTATAACCGAATTCAGAATAGAGAAGACCATGAGAAAGGCGCAGGCGGCTATGCGCGTGCCTACTATGGACAGGTCTACTGAAGGATGAGGTGGTCTTTCCTGCACCTAAGTTGGCCAAAAAATAGGCTCTAGGAGCGTTATAAGCGAAGTAGAGGGCGCCTTCAAAGGTGTTAAACCCATTTTTTCCCCCTTGGTGAAAATGCAGTTTATCCCAAGAGTAGTAGCCCGCAACGCCGAGGAGGAAGTGGGGACCGGAACGGGCATGAGCGCCGATAGTTCCCTCGCAATTGTATCCGTGGTACCCTTTGTTAGCCCAGCTCTCGCCGAACCCCCCATTTGTCCACAGGAAGAACTCCTCTGCTTCATGCGTGGAGCAGGGTACGAGTTCTTCTCGGATCGAAGTGTAGATCGCTTGGCTCAGGCGCCAATCGATTTGCTCGGTGATCTGTGGCAGGTAGGCGTACTGCTGCCCTGAGGAGGCGTACGCGCCGATTGAGATTCCAACTGCAGCAAGACAAATAAGAGAAGGTTTAGACATCATGAGCAAAAAATAGCTCGTCTACTCATATTTTTACAAGATGCTAAAATCGCCTGATCTTCTGATGGCAGTAGGGCTCTTTGCCCGTTTTTGCATAGTAATCTTGGTGGTGTTCTTCGGCGGGGTAAAAAAAACTGGCAGGAAGGACTCGAGTGGCGATTGGAAACCCTTTCCTTTTTAGCTCATGGATGAGATCGAGAGCGATCTCGCGCTGCGCTTCTGTTAGATAAAACACGGCGGAGCGGTACTGATCTCCCCTGTCTGGCCCTTGGCCCCCTTCTTGAGTCGGGTCATGGATTTCAAAAAATTCTTTCGCAAGCGCGGTGAAGTCGAGTTTTCTTGGATCGTAGAGGACCTCCACGGCTTCATAGTGGCCTGTGTTCCCTTGACAGACCTCCTCATAGGAAGGATCCACGATCGTTCCTCCGCAGTACCCTGAAGTGACGCGGAGTACGCCGGGGAGTTTTTTCAGGTAGTATTCGACACCCCAAAAGCAGCCTCCCGCGAAAATTGCCCTCTCTGCCCCTTCTACTTGCGCAGGGATAAAGCGCATCGAGAGGGAATTGACGCAGTGGCGCACATTTTTTGCAGTCGCCCGTTCTCCCAAAAAGACATGGCCGAGGTGGGCTCCATACCTTTGGCAAACGATTTCTGTGCGCTCTCCATCAGGGTCAGGATATCTCGCGACAGCATCTGGGATTTCTCCATCAAAACTGGGCCAACCGCAATGGGAGGGGAATTTGTCTGAGGAGAGGTATAAAGGGGCATCGCACTGACGGCACAGGTAGATACCTGGAGCGGTTTCTCTTTCATATTCCCCAGAGCCAGGCCTTTCCGTGCCCTTGTGCACAATGATGACACTTTCTTCTGGAGAAAGGTGGTGAAATCGGTGCATCTATATCCCCCAAGGCTATATAATAGCCTACCATGAGAGGTGTGAAAATGAAAAATCTTTTAATCCTTTTTCTCGCGCCGCTGCTTCTTTTTGCAGCAGCTATCCAAGAGCGAAAAATTCCAGAGGGTGCAATCCAAAATCTCTGCAGAGAGCTCGGCATGCCACCAGATGAAGATGTGGTGGGATGGACTCAGAAGAGCTGGCTCCGCAAAGGGGGAATAGAGCGCTGGGAGATGCAGGAGCTCTCTCCCAGTCAAAAGGAGTTCGTACTGGAATGGGCGAGGGAGCAGGGGCTGTACAGCTCATGGCAATGTAAGCTTAAGGAATATGACCGGGCACTCATCCTTGGAGCCACCACGGGGCATATGCAGCTGCGCCTCAATTACCTCAAACAGCAGTGGGAGTCGGGCGTGCGATTTTGCGAGATCGTATGGCTGCTTGGCGATCGCCCTCTTGATCCCAAGGTGGATCAGTTGCTAGAGGGGTGTCAGACTGAGTCGGATGCAGCCCATAGAATTTGGGAAGAGAGCGATCTACCAGAGGAAATGCGCTCTTTACCTCTGATTTATGTTACTGTTCCGATGGATGGCGCGCGCCGTCCCAATACGGCTGATACGCTGATTGCCTGGCTGAAGACCGATCCATTTCCTGGGACCTCTCTTTTTGTCTCAACGCAGCCTTTTTGCGGGTATCAGTATGGGGTGATTAAGGGAGTCCTGCCGGACGCATGTGCCTATGATGTGATCGGCCCGGGGATTGATCCCTCCAGCCATCCTGCAGCTGCAGCCATTACACTAGATAGTGTCGCGCGTTGGTTATATTGTGAATAGGAGACTGTCTGTGGAATTAGCTTCTATCGATTTTCGGGTTCTTTTGAGCC
>JAFEGI010000019.1 GCA_018240135.1 Verrucomicrobiota bacterium | reverse complement strand
AATGCACGTCCCCCTCCTGCTCGGGAAAACTGTAGCCGGCGATAATGTGATCAGCGACCTTGCGAAAATGCCCCACTGCCTGATTGCCGGAGCCACAGGCTCTGGAAAATCGGTCTGTATCAACACCATCATCCTCTCCATTTTGATGAGCGCGCGTCCCGATGAGATCAAACTCGTCATGATCGACCCCAAAAAAGTCGAACTCACCCCTTATACGCGCCTGCCCCATATGATCGCCCCCGTGATCACGGAAGCTCATGGCGCCTACGCAGCCCTCAGCTGGCTCGTCAAAGAGATGCAAAACCGCTACGACATCCTCAAGCAACTGGGCCTGCGCAATATCACCGCCTTTAACAGCCGCCAGGTCAACAAAGAGCTCGAATCCTCTCTCAGCATCCCCGTGCCAGAGAAAATGCATGCCATCGTGGCCATCATCGATGAATTTGCCGATCTCATGATGGCATCGAGCTCCGATCTCGAAACCCCCATTGCGCGCATTGCCCAGATGGCCCGCGCTGTCGGCATCCACCTCATCTTGGCAACCCAGCGCCCTTCGCGCGAAGTGATCACAGGCCTTATCAAAGCAAACTTCCCCACCCGCATCGCCTTCAAAGTCGCAAGCCGCGTTAACTCGCAGATCATCCTCGATGATGTCGGCGCCGAAAGCCTGCTCGGCAATGGTGACATGCTCTTCCTCCCGCCCGGCACCTCGACCCTAACCCGCGCGCAAGGAGTCTATATCAGCGATGAGGAGATTAACCGCGTCGTGAGCTTCATCTGCGACCAAGCCCCGCCCAACTACCTCATCGAATCGTTTGATAAGATGCGTCTAGAAGAATCTCCCACAGAAGCAGAAGAGGGGCCCCGCGACACCCTCTTTGAGCAAGCCCTACAGACTGTCGTCGAAACGCGCACCGCCTCAACCACCTATTTGCAGCGCAAACTGAAAATTGGATACGCAAGAGCCGCCTCTTTGATGGATGAGCTCGAGCGCAAAGGGGTCATCGGCCCTCAAGAAGGGGCCAAGCCGCGCCGGATTTTGATCGACTCTCCATCTTCAACGGGGGCTTCAAGTGAAGAACCAGACCTCTTCGAATGACCCTCAGAAAGTAGAAACAGAGCGTTCCCTCATTCCCCGTCTCAAATTCATGGGCACCGTCTTTTTTTTCTTTTCCATCGCCTCCCTCCTCTATGCCGTTCTAGGCAAGCAAGAAGAGCAAACCTTCGCTCTCGCAGGCATCGATCTCGTCGAAGAGACAACAGACGATCCCCACCCCCACGAAGTTCTCAACTTCTATCTTGTGAGCACTCTCTTCTCATCTCTTGGGGGCACCTGTTTTTGGATCGCGCGCAGCAAACAAAAAACCCTCCACTTGGGAGAGATCGAATGAAAGACAAAAAGCCGAAAATCTTGATCGCCGATCCCGATCCTGCGATCCATACAGCCCTTAAAGCCCACAAACAAGCGAGCCAATACCAGTTTGCCTCCGTCCATACCGGATTTGAATGCCTCACCAAAATCGACACCTGGAAACCTGATCTCCTCATCATCGAGCTCCACCTCCCTCAAATCCACGGCATCGAAATCCTCCGCAAAATCAAATCTGATCCCCGCACAAAAGAGATCGGCGTCATCATCACCTCTTCCTACGCCATGATCCAAAACTACAAAGCAGCCGTTAAACAAAACTGCAATTACTTCCTCGAAAAACCCTTCGACGGCAACCTCTTTTCCCTCATCAAAAACTTTTTTGAAGGCAAGCTCCAGATCGCCCCCTTCAGTGGCAAAACGCCCACCCATATGATCGGCAAACACTGCTATCTCCCCTGTGTCCATGCCCCTAACTCCTACATCAAATTCTGGGGCACGCGCGGCTCCAACCCCGTCTCTGGACCCGACTATGTCCGCTTCGGTGGAAATACCGCGTGTCTCGAAGTGCGCTGTGGATCAGACCTCATCATCATCGATGCAGGCACCGGCATCCGCCCTCTTGGCAACCTCCTTGCAGATGAAGGAATCAAACACGTCCACCTCCTCATCGGACACACCCATTGGGACCATCTCGCCGGCTTTCCCTTCTTCGAGCCCATCTATAATGCCAAATGCCAAGTCACAATCTGGACCCCGATCGGCTTTGAAAAGAGCACCCGCGAGCTCTTCACCGAGATGCTCGCCTATGCCTACTTCCCCGTCCGCCTCGACGACATGCAAGGCAACCTCAACTTCAAAGACATCATCGAAGGCGAGCCGATACAATTTGGTTCGATCACTGTCACTACCACCTATGCCTACCACCCTGGCGCAACTGTCTGCTTCAAGATCTCGATGAGCGGCAAAACCATTGGGTACGCCACCGATAACGAGTTCCTAATGGGCTACCACGGCACGCCCCACCAGATCACCAAAAACCACGCCCTCCTCGCTCCCTACAAAAAGATGCTCCAATTCTTCAAAGGGTGCGACCTACTCGTGCATGAGGCCCAGTACACCCCCGTCGAGTACCAGACCAAAGTCGGCTGGGGCCATTCCTCCATCACCAACGCCACCATCCTCATGAAACACGTCGAAGCCCATGAGTGGATCCTCACGCACCACGACCCCAAGCACACCGATGCCGACCTCCTCAAGAAGATCCAGCTCCAGTACGACATCCTCGACGACTGTCAGTTTGATTGTAGACCCCGCATGGCCTTTGACGGCATGGTCGTCCCCATATGATTTTGAAATCCCTACAGCAACTCTCCCTTGAAGAAAAAAAGAGCCTCCTCGAGCGGATGGTCAAACTCCAAGAAGAGGTCGGTGAACTCGCCCAGGAGGTTCTGATCCAGCACGGCTCCTCGGGCTCCCATTACAAACAAAGCGCCTCTACCATTCGCGAAGAAGCCGTAGACGTCATCCTCGTTGCACTTTCTATCTTTTATCTAGAAAAAGGGACCCCAGAAGAACTCGATTCCCTGCTCGCAGCTAAGGCGAAGAAGTGGAAAGAGAAGCAAAGCTAATCGGCTGGCTTACCTCATCTTGCCATGCAATCGATACCTCCACCTTCGCACCCAACTCCTCCAGCTGATTTCTTACCACCATGAGCGCCCGTTCCGGATGGTTGCACTCGCTCGATAGATGCGCCAGATGGATATGCTTCAACCCTGGGTGGTAAACCTGTCGGATCAGCTCTGCGCACTCCCCATTTGAAAGATGCCCCTGGCGGCTCAACACTCTCTGCTTGTACACCTGAGGGCGATTGCACGCATGGACCATCCCCACCTCGTGATTTGCCTCGACATACAGATAATCGCATCCCTGCAATGCATGCACCACAGACGTCGATACAAACCCGAGATCAGCGCAGAACCCCACCTTCATCCCTCCCACCTTCACCACAAACGCGACAGGATCTGCCGCATCGTGCTGCACGCTGAAAGGGCGCACTTCGATCTCTCCAAACTCAAACACCTCACCCGTCGTAAAGATCCTAAACTTCGGGTGCGCATCCATCATGCCATAAAGGGCCTTAGCCGTTTCACTATTGGCCAGCACGGGGATCCCCCTGCCCAGCACTTCAAGCCCCTTAATATGATCTGAATGCTCATGCGTTATCAAAATCGCATCGATCTCTTCAATTCCCACACCAATCATCTTAAGCCGTTCCCGAATCGCCTTCGCGCTCAAGCCCGCATCGATCAATACCTTCGTCGATGCCGTCCCGATGTAGATGCAATTCCCCTTAGATCCCGAAGCCAATGGACAAAACCCAATCATATCACAACCTTAAGGCCCAGTGTTCTGGGCAATAGAATTTTCAAGCTCTCGAATAGAATTCAAATACCTTTTTTCTTCTGCGAAAAGATTGGATATCTTGGCAAAGAGTGCATTCCAAACCTCATGATCTTCAGCCCGACTAAAACTAATCTGCCCATCTGCATCCACCTCATAAGTCCCGTAAATTTTGGAAAGAAAATCGAGTGAAGCTATGTTCTCATTAATAATGTCAATCTTAATTCTATAAGGCTCCATTCTGAATAAGCGATTATCCTCAGCTGTTAGAAAATAAGCCTCAGCAAAACCTTTGCGCGACACTTCATTGTTATCTGGTGAGGCGATCGCCCAGAGTACATAATCCAGGTGTATGCCTTCCATTCTCCTATAACAGGCCTCTAAAAAATAAGAAAATCCCTCCAGCTGATTTTTTCTGCTGTTGATATTTGCAAGATTTGAAACCACGTTATACTCGAGGACATTTTCCAAATCGATTACCCTAAGGGCTTCTGAAATCGCTGCATCCTGTTGCCAAAACAACTTGTTAAAAAAATCATACTGGCTCTGATTGACAGGAGAGGTGCAAAGGGTCTCATTCTGACCCTTGGCCTGATCAAAAAAGACTTGGGAACAAGTAGCAACCAACATAGCTAAAGATAGATAGAGGGGCGCAAAAGCTTTTAATAAGTCCCTATACCCTACAACGGCTAGATAAGCTATTCCCCAAGGAATGAGCAAATGGATATTCTTAAAAAATATCAGGACCGGGGGCTCAAAATGACCCATACGCGCGACAGCGACATCGCCAAGAAAAAAGCATGAAAATAGGATGATAGCAGTAGCGATCAAAATTTTCTTCTTTAGTTTAACCTGAGGACTCAGGGGAAAAAGCAGCTTTCCTCTCATACTTTTAAACATTGAGGACTCCATTCTGGGCTATTTCGTACACATAACGAGCGCTCTTGTCATTTACGCTGATCTATTCATCGTTCAGAATAAGTCTCTTTGAGCGCTCATCAAAACTCGATAAGTTATCATCTTTGTATATGCAGACAGTAATTTCTCTTTTATATTCACTATCAAGAACATGCTCATGATGATGCTTATTGCTATCATTTATCATCAAATCCAACGAAGTTTTCATTTCCAGAGCTTCGTCAGGAGTAAGATAGATGATTACATTTTCTATTTTTTGATCCGCATCTAAATTATAAATCCTCATAATTTTTCCTAATTGTGTGGGACATCGTTTGGATATATAGGCCCAGATTTCACCCATTCGCGATTAACTTTAACCTCAACGTGAGCGTGAGGATTATTATGCGGATGTGGACGATTAAAATCGAATCTGACTCGTCTCAGCCCGTCTTTAGAAAGAAAAATAGGCTCTCCTGCCTGGTTAGGAATGCACCTTGTCCCTTCCTCAAACCAGCCAGAAATCCGATTTTCTAGTCGACCAAGAAATGCATGCAATTGGGATTTTGCTTGGAGGACAGGTATCCAATAATGAAATGCCAGAAGAAGACAGCAATGGCATGAAGCCGTCTATTTAAACGGCTTTTACTAATGGCGGGGATGTAACCATGCTCGCAGAGAAATGCTCTGGAGGACTCAAGATTTCCCGAGAAAAAACGAGCGGCAGTTAGACTAATGGTAACGATCTCAGAAAGGGATAGATGGCATTGGGGGTCGTCTTTCCAAGAAAGAGCTTTGAGAAAATCATCCACATGGCAGAAAATGGCAGTAATCGTGTCTTGCATGTAGTCCCTCCGGTGTTTTTTTTCTTGGTTGAAAAAATTTTAAGCCTGGAGGACTTTTTTTTTATAAACAAATCTAGTTCAATGGGATGGGGTTCAAGCGGCTAAGGTGAGAAGGGTAGCAACTTGGGTTAAGAATCTAAAAATACAGCTACACTTCATCTACAATTTCCACCCATTTGGAGCTTGGAATATTAAATCTGCTTTCAGCTTCAAATAGTGCTTCCTGTAGTGAATCAACTAAGTAATCTTGATACGACCCACCATCAACATCATATGCTATTAAGTACCAGCCAACTAAATCTTCCTCTATTAAGTAAATAAAACCATCAGATTTATATTCGTACTTCTTGAAGCTCTTCTTATTCATTGAATGGATAAATCCTGTGATTTGCAGAAGCGTCTTCCCATCTTCCTCCTGCCTTTTTCTCGATATGTAGATGTACTTTATCTCCGTGTGGATTGTTAAAATCAAATCTAAAACGCCTACAGCCATCCTTTGAAAGGAAAACGGGATCCCCGGCTCTATTTCGAATCATGTGGGTATCCTCACCTAACCAGCCGGAAATCTGCTTTTCTATACGATCAATTTCTAAGCCGCCACCTTTTTGCTTGCATATGATTTGCTCGGAGATGAGCCCTCTATTGTGTCCCAAGTTTTTCGGAGAATAGTATAAAGGACTACCCGCCTGCATCCCCCTGTATATAAGGCCTCCACATACTATGTTAGCTAAACAGCTGGCTGTATCGTCCCAGAAAATCGACTGCTCTCGACTCACGCCCGCCATTTGTAATAGCTGAGAGGTCACTGTCTCTCTTGTTTTTCCCGAAACCACCATGTCGATTCCCGTGATGAAGTGATCAAAACCATGAGCCATTACTGGCCATAGTAGAGGCACTCCTATTCCTCCAGAGGCCAACATCAATTTCCCAGCAGCGCCTACCTCCACTAATCCTCCAAGGGCTCTTAGTGTGCCGTGAAATCGAGGTGAACTGAATGCATCTCTGGCAACATTAGCAAAAGTCGAAGGCTGCGTCATCACCGGTCTAGGAATGCTCTCTACCTCGATTGGTGTTGGGTTAATCATTGAGGTCTTCACAGGACACGACTGTCCAATCATAGGCGTGTTTATATACATGCTCTGTCCAATCATGGGCGTGTCTATACACATCCTTTGTCCAACCCAATTCGGATCCCCCTCGACTGTAAGTCCATATAGATCGAAGTGAATCAACGGATTGTTCATCACGAAAGCATACAGATTGACCCCTGCATCGAGACCCAAGGGGTCAGGCGTCAGCCATCTGCCCAATTTCGGATCGTAGTACCTCCTGCCAAAATAGATGAGACCCGTCTCATCATGCCTTTTCGATGCAAAACCCCAAGGGTTCTCCGCATGTAGGGGCGTTAGAGCACCGCCAAAGATATCATAGCTCGTGGTCGAGAGGACTTTTCCCTCAGGGCTCAGGAGCATCACGCTATTTCCCTGCAAATCGTGCAAAGGAACATAGAGCTTGCCATTGAGTTCAAGCGCTACAGCCGCCCCAATCTCTGCATGGGGGGCATAACCCAAAATGCGCAGCTGCACGCAATGTCCCCTCTCGTCTATTGCGCCTATCTCATTTTCCCCATCATAGAGAAAAAGGTACTGCTCTTTGCCTTGAGAGGTATGGATCGTTTTGGAAATGCGTCTGTGAAAGGCATCATAGGAATACTCCAGCCGCTGATGGGGCTCTTCCACCGCGATTAGACGATCGAGCGCATCATAATGGAAATAGGTCGATCCTAAGCAAATCGGGTTCCCATTTTGATCATAGCCAACCCCTTCGAGCTGATTGAGTGCGTTGAACTTTTCTTCATGGTCGTCTTTTCCGAGTCGATTGTGGTGCGAGTCATATGTGTATCTGTGGCTACATCCAGATGCCTTTTCACAAACGACCTGATATAAGGCGTCATAAGCGTATTCTGCCTGGTTTTTTTGCGTCTCAATTAACAGAGGATTGTAGACAAGATCCCGCTTTAATACCTCCTGAGAGTAGAATCTGGAAGAGGTCTTGTTCTTATGACCTGCCAAATCAAATTCTCCCGAGAGAATATCCCCCGTAAGGAGCTCTTCAGATAGGAGGTTCCCCGAGAGATCATATGCATGGTAGGTATGTTTATATCCAGATCGAGAAACTTCTTTCAGGTGAGGTCCTGCATACCGATAGCTTATCGAAGACTTATCGGGGAGCTCTAACGAGGTCCTACGCCCCTGCCCATCATATGTACTTTGCAAGACGAGATCTGTGGATAGCTTCTCCTTGACCAAACGCCCAAATGCATCATAGCTCCGAATCGTCGTCGCGCGACTTAGCTGATCCACCACCTCGATCAGCTCATTTAGCTGGTTATACCGATAGAGGTAGTCCACCGAATGATCGGATGCGCTAAGAGAAATGAGATTACCCACTTTGTCGTACTGGTGCGCCAAGATCACCCCATCTGGCTTGATGATCTGCAAGACCTGCCCCTTTGGAGTGTAGCTCGTTCGTGTGCACTTAGGGTAAGCCGTCCCAGCAGCTTCTGTCTGAGCCACAACCCTGCCCATCGAGTCATACTCCCAAAGAGTCGTGACTTGCGTCCCCTGAGGATAGAGCGTGCTTGTCTGAGAGAGGAGGTGATCCTCTGCATCATACATGAAGACCTCTAAGGCAAGCGTCTCATCTTTGCCGCTTCTTTTCTCCAATGAGACAAGCCGCCCCTTTGGATCCAACGTCTCAACCGTTTTTAATCCCATCGGATCGATCGTAGTCTTTTGTAAGACGCGCTGCCCCTGTTCATTGACAAAGTGATCATTGTACAAGGTCTTCGTAGCCGCTCCGAGAGGGTCCCTATGCAGGGTGAGACGGTGGAGAGAATCGTAGACAAACTCCTCCTTCGCCTTTTGACCCATTACCTCACGGAGAATGCTGCATCGATCCCCGGCAGCATCATAGACATAGACCACCTTGGAATAGACATTCCCCTCTAGATCCTCTTCCCTCTCTTCGATAGCCCTATCTAGCAGGTCATACTCGGTTACGATCCGTAGATCTCCCCTCGTTACAGAATCCACCCTGCCCAGCGCATCATAGGAAAACACGGTTTTTTCACCCGCTCTCTCCTCGGCAATCTTGCGACCGGCAGCATCGTACGTATACCACGTCGTATAGCCTGCCGCATCCACCTTTGAAAGCAGGTTCATCCCGTCATAAGTGTAGGTCTCCTTCCGACTCAGAGGGTCAATCGATCCTACCTTGCGACCAAAAGGATCATATAGATACTCTGTTTTGCCCCCTTCCTGATCGATATAGGCCCTTAAAGTCCCATCTAAGTTGTAGAGCCATTTTTCAGAGGTGCCATCGGGATGGGACACCTTCGTGACCTGATTACGGGCATTGTATTCACTAGTTGTTACATATCCCCTTGAACTTGTCCGCGAAATCGCCCTTCCCGCTCCATCATATGAAGCCCTCTCGACTTGCCCATGCGCTAGCGTCTCTAACACCTGACCATAGGGATCGTGGTGATAACTCGTTGTATGCCCATAGGGATCTGTCGTATCCGTCTTGTGGTGTTTGCCATCATACGTGTGGGTCGTGACCCTCTCGATCCCATCATCCCCCACCTCTTTACTTTGAATCAGGCGATTAGAGCAGTCATAACTCATGAAAAGCGTGCTTCTCGCCTTCTGCACCTGAGCGAGATTGCCGGTAGAGTCATATACATACTTCTCCATTTGTCCAAGAGGATCCCACCTCTCCACCACCCGTCCCAGATGATCGTAGCTATACTTCAGCGAAAAGCGGTAGCTCCCCTTTGCATCATAAACATCTTCCTGCGCGACCTTTGCTCCTGTCGTATAGCTCAAAACCCGCGTCTTCAGCGTTACTTCCTTCGTACCATCCCAGATCTTCTCTTCAATGACATGTGGCATGTCGACATAAGGCCCCTCTGTCATCGGAGAAATCGCCTTAATGTTGCGGACCGTTACCCCCGTTAAATTACCCCCATCCCCTGTGGTCCCATTATCCACGATCTCATGAGTCAGCACACGGTCGCCGTTATACACATAAAAACAGCGACTGATGATCCTCTCCCCAAAACAAGTCAACTGACTCGTCACAAGCGACGTCCCAGGAAGGTAGGAATAGAGCGTCGTCTTTCCATTTTGCTCCTCTTCCCTGACCAAGTTATTGAGCGCATCATACTGGCGCTGCGTCGTGTAGCTCCCCTCTTGACCTATGAGGTGGGTTTCCCGTGTGACATTTCCCCTCTCATCGTATGCTAACTTCTTTGAACGCACAGGCTGATTCGGCGCGATGTAGAATGTATGCCCGAGCAAATCCCCCATAGGGCTCCACTCAAACACCTCTGCATTGAAATAGCTATCGTTATGACCAAACCGCTCAATTGACGTTAAAAGCTGCTCCTCTGAGTAGCGGTATCTCATGAGAGTAAAATCAATTGCCCGCACATCGGTATACCGCTGCTCTATGTTGTAGTACATCCGGCTTGTCGGATGCCCGTGGATATCCGTCCCCACTGGCGCCTTCAGCATTTTGACCCTTAAAAACCTCGGATCATGACGGTCCTTGATCTTGACATCGAACCCCTGCGTCTTGTGTTCCCCAATCGTGTAGTACTCCGCGTCACAGTACCTCAAATCGGGCAAAGACCTTCTACTCAGCAAAATCCCTCCCCAGCTTGCTGTAGGGTGGTACATAATCGATTCCTCTGGAACCTCGGGACTTGCCACCGAGCTCAGCAAAAACCTGCCGTGCTTATTTTCATATCGATACCTGAGCACCCTTCCATCACTCGTATGGATATCGACATCGGGGCTTGAATCCTTGTGCTTGTGGTGATAGTGAAAAGTGGCCGAGGCATACGTCTTAGCCCCATTTGGACTGGTCGTCCGAATCGAAGTGAGCCGATCTTCGTGATCATAGTTGTAGACCACCTTATTCCCCGTGGGGAGCAGCTCAGACTCGAGCAAGAATTTCAGCCTCTTGCATTCCTCATCCTTGAAAATGTCCTTAAAGTGCTTCTTTTTATGGTGAACCTTATAGCTGCGAATCGTCTGATCGCAGCACTGAAACACAAGAGTCTCTGCATTCACCTCTAAATAGAGGCGGGCATTCTTTAAATTGGTATGTCCACCGATCGACCTGTGAGAGGTATTCGTGACACCCAGCAGTTGCCCTGCCTGAGGACGGAACTTTATCTGATGCTTGCTCGGCTTACGCTTCTTATGCTGTTTACGATATTTACTAAAGACCTCTTCTGCCGGCGTATCAAATATAAAGCTCGACCCATTCGTGTCATAAATTGTGATCGAGTGCTGAACATCTCCACCCCGATAAGTCGCCTCCAAATGGTTGAAGAAGGACCACCCCTCCTCCTTCCCATCCCCACTGACATAATACCTCGGCAACCTGAGCGGTACATACCCCTCCACCACCACATCATCCTGAGCAAAATACAAATCTCCCGTGATGGCACTGACACATCCCTCAATCAAAGATGCGGGATCGCCTTCCGTTACAGCAAGCTTAGGATCTGCAAAAAGGGAAAAAGCGGAAAGAAAACACAGAGCGAGCAGCCGCATAAGGCCCTCCATTTTAACTCAACAACCATACCCAAGCCCGCCCAAAATCCACCAGGAAAAACTTCTTAAGCAAACATTCCAAAAGGGAAAGCCCCAGAAAGAGAGTCAAAGACCACCCCAATGCACATATAGATTACATCCTTCGGTTGGATCGGCGCTTTCTCTGACCGAGCCCTATAGTTCAATTGGTACAAGATATAACAAGCCAAAGCCACGATGATCATTCCGAACACATGGGTGACATTCTTCCCAGTCAGCCAGAAAAACAGAGAATAGACGAGCACGCCAACAAGGAAAAACAGACCCGATCGAAACGAACTCTTTTTCTTAGACATAGCATTTACTCATATGGATGGGGTGCTGGATTACTCCAAGCAACACGAATGTTGAGTGCCCTTAAAAAACCACCAGTATTTAAGCCCCAGCTCAAACCAATGTCAACAAAAAATTGACCACAATCTGACAAGACTGCTAATTGGTGGCGGTACAATTGCGAGACGAAGAACTTTTTGCTTCTTCTTTCTTCAACAAGGGGCTTATGAGTGGGGATTAGGCCTTGTGATCTGAAAAAAATATGCCAGTTTGACGGAGTGATCCAGATAAATGATGCAATTTTTCATAAAGTCCACCCCGAGGATTCCATCTATCTCGATTAGAATGGGTGTGATTTCAAAGACATAAAGGTCCTTGGATCCAAAATCTACTCCTCCTATCTCGAATAGTTGAGATTTTACATAGGGTAATCCACACTTATTGGGCTTTGACTCAAGGGGCAGTTGGATCGAAGGTCTGACGAAAGAGACAGTACAGCCTGTATCGATTGCAAACCGGAAGACTCCATCATCAGTTCTGATGCGAATGACGGCCCCTGCCCTGGTCATTTCAAAGGGAGTTTTGGAGAAGTGATTGAGGTCATAACCTAATTGCTTTAGCTTGGGTAGATCATTTGCAATGTATATGATTGGCTTTCCAAGATCTAATAGGAGATTTCTGTTTCCCAGAAGTGCTCTCCCTATTGATCCCGTTTTGTCTTGGAATATGTCCGTTGAGATAGATTCGTCCATCCAAAATGTGTTGTTTTCTGTAAATGCATCGCTATCCTCTTTAACTACCACGTTTTGGAATACAAGACTCTCAATACTGACGGAAGATACCCGATAGGAAGGCGTTTCATAGGCTATACCACTGATATCCCTGCTAACATATGTGCCAGAGGACTGTTTACGAAGTTCATCGAGATACTTCTTGTTAAGTGAAAGCTCACCCCTCGAACCTAGATCCATTTCAAGAGCATAGGTTTTTTCCTGAATTTCCACTTTGACTAAAGGGGTACTTGAAATAGATAGAGATACAGGCACTTCGATGCAATAGGTCTCCTTTTGGAAACAGCGATACGCAAGGAAACTGATTATGCCTATGGCCAGTAAGGTAGCCAAGCGAAAAATAGTGCGTTTTTGCATCAGGCCATCATATAGCTAATACCGAATTTGCACACAAAAAATTGACCACAATCTGACAAGGCTGCTAATTTGGCCAACCGAAAAGGAGCTAATTTCTACACCCAGCGAGGCACAAGATGCAAAGCATATTCTTTCAGATTCTTCTACTGGTAACCAGTGTCCTATCTTCACTCTCTGCAAATGAAAAAGCAGAACCTGTTGAACGACAAGAACATCAAAAACTCTCATTCCTTGTATCCACCCAAGACCTCTATTTTGATCAGGAGAACATCCTTATCAACATTGATGGATTTCCCCATATCGTTTGTTCATTAGAAAAAACTGCAGATCAATGGATTGCACGAGTATCCCCGCATGGAGATTGCCCTTGGGGTCATCCTCTTTGCGCATATTGCGGCCTTTGTCACCACAGAAGTTGCCCTCTCTACCAAAGAAGATGCGCTAAATCTCAATGAAACTCATTGCCTGGCCTTTCCTATTTCTGATTGCATGCACCACATGTGGCAAATTGCCTGTGTTGCAAATTGACGATTCAAGAGACTATGCTATTCTCGATCAATTTTTCAAAATGGTAGTTTCTTCTGAAGAATACGGCTATGTCCTTGAAGGGGCTAAGCCCATTTCCGTTAGGAATTTCGGTTCTCTCGATTATTTTACGGTCACTAAAAATCTGGAATATTCTGATAAAGAGTTCAAGAATGCCCTCTTAGTCAGAGAAGCTATACCCCTCTGGAACAAGTTGTGCGCCAACCAAGGGAACTTTGTTCTTAAAGCAACTCCCCTGAAAGATACTGTCCCTATATTTCCTCCCTTTGAAGTCACCTTCATCAACATTGCAAAACTAAAAGAGACAATTAATCAACACATTGATCTATTTCGTTACGTGCTAGGACCTACCGTTCAAGCAGAACAAATTGCGAACAAAATCGCATATTCCGATGTAGAGCTGATGGATTGCCTCAAACACAACCTCACCCTCCTTGGGATAGTCCTCGGTTTTGGCTCCCATAATAGCCTAATCGGAGGACGTATAGACACAATTTGTGGCCTCACCATCTCAAGAGACTTAGCTCCCTATGCGCCACAAAGTCGGCTGATGCAGAGTACAGAAGAACACAGCCTGGATTTTATGACGCCAGAAAGATATGGGTGTTACTTTTTAGAGTTAGCAGGAGGAGATGCTCATCATTTTAATAAGACACTTCCACTGCTGCAACCTTCTCCTGGCTTTCAAAGCTTGGAAGAGGAACTTCTCGCTCTCGATAGCCTAGAAGAACCCCTTCCTTCCTCTCTTACTAAAGAGCCGCGTTTTGTCTTTGCTGCTTTCAAAGGGGGACCTTCCAATCAACCCCTTTTCAATCTCCTCCAAAAAACCCAAAAAGAGCTGCAAAATCTGCTCAAAAAGCCCAACTTCCTAGAACTCATCTTGGAAAAAATTTCGGAAAAAAAACTGCTTGTTACCTGCGAAAAGCTTCCCTACACTGATGCCCTTCTTTTTGAACATAGCACAATAAATTGGTCCCATTTGATCCAAAGTGCCGCATTCCGATTTGAAGACAAAAAGAGCCAGCTTAACTTTGCTCATACATTTTGCAATTCCGACCAACCTTCCTGCCCAGAAATTGTTGGCGCCTCTGCAGCAATGTTTAAAGGACTAAAAATTGCGCTCGATAACCTGAGCGTAGCCAATGCCCAATGTAAGACCCTATCAAAAGACCCCTCATTGCAAACAATCGTCCCTGAACGGCTCTACTATAAAACCACCCTCCCTGGCTCTGGGAAAGAGTTAAAAGGTGCCGATTGCGTACGCATGGGATACATCGTTGAAGATCAACAAGACAACATCCTTTTTTCAAACCACGACACGTGGCTATCCGTCTCCCAAACAATTCCTGGTTTTGCTCACGGGGTACAAGGCATGCGCGTTGGAGAAAAACGCACTCTCCATATCCATCCCGTTTACGGCTATGGTGCATTAACAACATTGCCCCCTTGTACACAGCTAATCATCAAAGTGCATTTGTTAGACATCAATGAAAAATCCATAGGCAAGCTACCCCCCCTAATCCCCCTAGATTTAAGTTGGGTTCAAGATGCCTCGCTGTATAGGGCCATCAAAGAATCCATCGAAAAGCGACCTAAGTATATCGGCGCATTCTACCGCAAGATATTAGGCAAAACGAAACAACTCGCCAGCGTCATTGCCCAGCTAGAGCTCAATATGAATGAAAACAATGAACTTCAAACACAAGGCCTTTAGGGTCTGCAGATTTGACAGAGCGAGCATACATAAGCTCTCTCAAAATCCGAAGAAAAAACTCCGCAAAATATTGTCAATCAAATACTTTTTGCATTGCTCTATTTCCTCATTCGGTTATACTCTCTGTTATTAACTAAGATCCGCTTAAAGTTCGACTATGGCCAAATGGCAATAGAGGCGAATGGAAAATTAAATCATGGTTCAGATAGAAACGTGTTTTTGAGCCATTAGGAAAAAATTTACAGTGAGGAAAAAATGAGTAAAAATCGTATCGAAGAACTCGTCTTCATGTATAAAGATAAGCAATTAGAAAAATATGACTACATCGACAAAATGCAGACATATAATAAAACACTTTTCTATCTCTCCGAAAGAATAAAAAATACTGATATTGAAAAAATTGAAATTCTTGACGACATGTTGCTGTTTACAACTAGACAAGACAATATTAAATTGGCATTTAATGGACTGGATAGAAGATGCGTACCATTCGATATTATAAACTTCAGCTACTATGAAAAAGAGGACGAGAAGGTTTTATTTAATATTATTGAAGATGACGCAGTTATATTTGATATTGGAGCAAATATCGGATGGTACTCCTTGTTATTTTCTAAGAGACTGCCAAAAGCAAAAATCTTCACGTTTGAACCAATAGAAAATACATATAAGTATTTAATAACGAATCTTACATTAAACGCGGCCACCAACGTAATCCCTTTTAATTTTGGCTTATCAGATAAAGAAGGATCTTCATCATATTACTTCTTTCCAGAAGGGTCTGTCCTTGCCTCCGAAAAGAATCTTATTAACTGCCCAAAGGCTCAAGAGGTGCGCTGTAAAGTAGATAAATTAGATAGATTCTTGATCGACCATAAATTAGATAGGATAGATCTTATTAAGTGTGATGTAGAGGGGGCTGAATTATCTGTTTTGTCGGGCGGAATAAACACGATAAAAACCTTTCTTCCAATAATATTTATTGAGTTATTCGAAAGATGGTCTATTCAATTCAACTATCATCCAAACGATGTAATTCATCTGCTGAATGACATAGGATATGACTGCTTTTTAGCAAACGAAGATAAACTGGAACCTTGCTCGGCCTACAAAGAAACTAAGGAAGAAAGACTTAATTTCTTCTTTTTACACCGCAAAAAACATCGACACATAATTGACAAATTAACTAATACTGCAATTGCAGAGCAGCTGCCTTAATTTTTCTTGCCCCTCTTAAACTTTTTTAGGCCAGATCTCAAGCTTTTCCTGATTAAGTGAATGCATGAGAAAAGAGAAATAAATGGCGTAAGGATGCCAAAAACGAGGGCAATAACTTTATGCCCATGGTAGTAAAAGTAGGTTGCAATCGAAATCCCCGCTACAACCCATAGACAAAAGCAAATGCCACAATAGAATAGCCCATCGTAAAACACAGGATCCAATCCACCTACCCTTTCGCCTGTAAAAATCCAACAAAATATTTCTTTAATCTTGCGAGAGGACGGACTGACCGAACTTTCATACTCCATTTTAAATTCAGGGATGGCCTCTGGCAACAATGCTTTCATCATACTTTTATGAATTTTCGATTTGCTAATCCCTTGCATCTCCATTTCTAAGTTAGCCGAGAAAGAAGAATTAAGCAAACGGTGGTAGATCTCAGCATCGAGTAATAGGAGAAGCAGGACACCCCTTGATGAAAAGATCGCCACAAGTGCAAGAGATATCATTTTATCAATAGGAGCCCCGATTTCTTTTTCAGATAAAACATAACTAAATGCCACAAATGTTGCTAACACCCAACCCACGAGCAATAACTTGTATTTCATTTTTAAAAAGTTGTAGTGCTTGGTATAAGAGAAAGCTTTTGCATACAACCCAAGATTAATTGAATTTTCTGAACCACTGATTGGGTCTACTATAAATTTGGAGCCTTCTGAAGATTCATGTGAAACTATGTCTTCTTCCATTTATCATGGTCCCCTAATTCGTTTTCAAAGTTTTTATATAGTCGCTGCTCAGATCTTTCTGCCATAATCTCGAAAATTTTACCATACAACAAAATTGATACTATAGATATTGGTGAGATAACAAATGCAATCCACTCCCATTTTTCTGCTCCAAGCAAAAATGCAACACAGACAAATAGTAAAAAGAGCAAATCTTTGTTATATCCACTATAAAATTGAACTTTTTTTAGTAGCGATCCATGATGTTCTCTCGAGGAATTTATCATACGCGAGTGAATCGGGAACAACCATGGATTTTCTTTTTCTAGACGCAAAGCATCAATAAAAGCGCTCATCAACAATCTCTCAATAAATATCAAATCTATAGAAGATATTATAAGATTCATTAAAAGAGAGAATAAACAAATGAATATTGAGATAAGCATTGCACTAAATGGTAATATCTTAGGATCGAGAGAAAGCAAAAATCCTATAGCAGCAAACGTTCCCATTAGAAGAGTTATGCATATCTTCCTGAGAAAGCATTGAAGAACATCATAGTGCTGTATGCCATCGATGTGCTCTTCCAATTGGGCATAGACTCCAAGCCTGTATTCGGAAGTCATCTTACTCATTCATCGTGTTCCTATAGATTTAGATTGACCCTATCTACGCCTGCGAATAAAATCGTTGCTAAATTAACCAGACAGGCCTTTTATGGGAAAAATGCCTCTTTTGGATCATGTAAAATCATTCTATCCATCAACCTCTTTAAGTAACGTTCTTCTCATTGGTTGTCAACATATTTTGGCATCCACTCATTCAATGCTCAGGTCTCTCTACAGCGCTGGATTATGTCCAAAAAATATCTTTCTCCTTGGAAAGTGTTATTCCACAAATAAAGCTGTCTGGAAAGAAATGCAACTGGACGGAATCCATGTTTCTCCTTTAAGTTTTGATTTTAAGAGCTACCAGGCTTTTGATGACCAATTTTGTCGTATTGTGGCTCAATTCCTGGAACAAACTCTGTCGCGGGTAGAACTGTCCAAGTTTAGTAAAATCATTCTCATGGATGATGGAGGGCAGCTTTTGGCTTTGTCTTCAAAGCTTTTGAAGGGTCATAATAACGTCATTGCAATCGAGCAAACCACGTCTGGGTACAAAAAAATCCAATCCTGCACTCTTCAATTTCCTGTGATAAATGTTGCTAGGTGTCAAGCGAAATTGAACTACGAGTCTCCAATGATCGCTGAGGTAGTGGTAAAAAAAGCACTTAAACGAATTGCAGCCCTAGAATGTACCCCAAAGGAAATTCTCATCATCGGCAATGGTGCAATTGGATCTGCAATTCATAGAGCGCTAAAAGACGACTATAGGGCCTATATCTACGACAAAAATATGAATGATACCCATAGCCTTAATGAACATTTGCAAAGAGCTGATTTGATAATAGGCTGTACAGGCGAAAAGAGCCTTGCTTTTAGCAAATTTAAGCTTTTGAAAAAAGGATGCGTTTTATTTAGCGCGTCCTCCTCTGATCGAGAATTTGATGCAATAAACTTCAGAAAATTGGTAAAATTGATAAAAAGTTGCCACGCCGATGTGCAAGTCCAGGGTATAACTCTTTTAAATTGTGGGTTCCCGATTAACTTTGACGGAGGCAGAAATAGCGTGGCTCCTACAAAAATTCAGCTAACTAGAGCTTTACTAATGGCTGCCTTATTTCAGGCTTGCGAAATGTCCGATTGCGTCTCTGAAATCGTTCCACTTGATATTGAAGCACAAAGAGATATCGTAAGCAAATACTTACAGCTATATCCTTCCTTCACTCTAAGCTCTGTGCAACCAGCCATATATGAAAAGCACAGATCGATTTCGAGAAAACTACCACTTGCTAGAAAAGGAAAAGCACTGCACCGAAGATCTTGCCAAAAGCCGAAGAATTTCTCCCTGACACTGTAAACCATCCTCCAAATATTATTCCGAGATTTTCTGAATATGTATGCTGAATTTCGGGAAGAACGCTCAATTGATTGAATGATGGCACTTGAATTTTAGGCCCTCTCATTTTTGTGAATTTGCCATTCTCTCCTTGCTGGTAATTTAACTCACATGCAAATGCCCACGTTCTAGACAAAGCATACTCTCCGTATAAAAATCCTGTGTAATAGTTTCCCAAGTAGATGGTTCCCTTCGTATTTGTATCTCCTCCATAGCAATTCAACCCTTTGACTACTACTGCTGAAGGCACAAAATAGCCTATACTCCCTCGTAATCTGAAAGAATGCGACTTATTCATGCAGAATGCTTTTTGAAAAACGCACTGAACGCCTGTTTGAAAAGATCCCTGCCCTGTAGAATCCGCACCTCGCTTTTTTAGACTCAATTTTTGATATTTTCCCGTTGGAAACGTCTCTTGTAGTAAAATTCGAAAATCTGGAATCCAGGAACCTTCTTTGTCTATAGACACCTGAAAGCCTAATCGAAAAATCGAATCTGCTAAACGAGTTGAAGACTCTCCTTTGCAAGAGTTTGTAACCATTGACCCAATTAGTTCGGCCCCTAATATCCTATTAAAACCCACTTGAAAATCAAACAACGGTTGAATTCCCCATATCGTTGGAGTGCGATTCACTTTCCCTTGAGAATCATAAAAACCATAATTTTTTGTAGCAATCAAATCTAATTCAAGCCCAGGATGTCCAGGAGGAACTGTTGTTGGGTTTGGGGTAATAATCGGACCTGTAAACCACTGCTTGTATTCCTGTCTCGAAGTGTTTTGAATGTGATTTAGCCCATTTGAGAAAACACTAAATTGAGCAAAAACGAAGAAAAAAGTCATTGGAATGCGTATTTGATAAATGAATTTATACATACCAGAATGCTCCTAAAAAAACTATACGTACACGTGTCGATTCCCCACAGGGAAAATCTTGTCAGACAAAGGCACTAATATAAGATCTTCTTCTGTGCTATGGGCCACCTGTTTGGTCGATTCCCGCTGACCTTGCCCCTTTCTTTAGTCCAGTTTTAAACTAGAGGTTCCCGCTAGTTTTTCCTCTTCTCTAGCCATCTCGTTATATATCCTCCTTCCAAGAGAGCTATGAGGACGTCGCTCATTATACTCTTCTCTCCACTCTTCAACAAGCCTCTTCGCTTCCTGTAGGTTTAGGAATAGATTCTCGTTTATATACCTCTTACCATCCGCTTCCTCCATATGCAAGTAAAGTGGCCCAGTGCACCTGGGGCTTTCCTTGATCTCTTGACACTTCAAATTTGACTCGTTAGGATGAAGATTGAACTTGGGATTTACCTTAGTGAGTTTGCATGAGAACTGATTTTCCAAAAACATGCATGAATGAGCTTCTTCCGGAAGAAGCATTGCAGATACATGGCTTTGTTATCGAGGCCCATAAGCATCTCTCAAAAAGCCAGTCTAGACTGGATCGACTATACCTACGCTACTGCTGCTATTTTATTCTCATCTCAACGGCATTTTTTTTCTTGCAGGTGTACGGGATTATTAAAAACTGTCTACCTGGAGTCATTTGGTCTGGAATTGGCACTCTTTTAGCTCTCAGTATGATTCTCATTTTTACATTTGAATATGACAGAAAAATTGCTCATTACACCGAAGAGGGGGAAAATCTGGAAACTATTTTCTCGCCAATAGTCGTCTCACATCACTTTCATGCTTTAGATAAAGAAAACGTAGGATACTACAAGTCTGGATTAATCAAACGATTTGGTCCTATCAGCGTTGTTGCGAGCCTGACTTCAGCCGCCAGCATCCTACAAATTTGGCAATTTAGCCAGACGTTGGCTGTTTCTTTAGGATTTGCCGCAATTGCTGGGGTATTGATTTATGCAATACTTATTTCTAAGAGTCTAAAACGTTTCATTCTTGAAAAATGACAATCCCCCTCTCTATAAGTAACGAAAGGGGGTGGGCATGCCACTTAGAGGAGAAAGAGCTCTCCTTGCTAGAAGTCGTATGTGGCTAGTAGGCGCGCTCCAAGAATCATATCCGATCTGTTGACATCGAATTTAAGTAGATAGGGCTGGAACTGAACTCCCCACCTTCTGGAATATCCCAAATACCAAGAGAAGGGGAATTCCATCTCATACCCCCATGAGTTTTTGATGTCTTCCTTTCCCAGATTATACTCGATTGTGCCACTGCCATTCCCAGCAAAAGCATACATAGCCTTTACGTGGAATCCTATGTTGCATCTATCGCTAAACTTTTGATTCACCCTAAGTCCAACAGCACTATAACACCAGTTTGAAGAAAAGCTATCATCAAATTGAGGCCTGGTAAGGTACCAGCCCATACCAATAAACGGGATCAAAGTGGATCTCGTAAGAATCGGACTTTGGAAGGTATACCCATATCGCTGTTCAATATTTGCCATTAACGGTGTACTTCTGAGTTTAATACTCCGATTGCAAGAGAAGAGCAGATATGCCTCATCATGTTTGGCATATGACCTACCCATAGCAAGAAGTCCATCTGTCCCAAAATAAAATGTATTAGGCTTTAGGTAGTCATATCCGACTTTTATGCCTAGAAGGACGGCATTTGCCGTTTGTTTGACTCTTTCAAAACCCGTACAGATTTCACTCTCGGCATGATCAAAAAACGCATCCGTTCCTACTGAAAATCGATGGTATTGCGGTTTCATCTGATTTGTATTCCCTTTCATTTCCTCAGCACATGCAAAGGAGCCTGCCAATAGTGTGACTGTCAGAAGGATCAAATAATATTTCATAGTCTCTCCAGTAAAAGTTAGAATCGAAAACCTGTACCGTTTTGTAGATTTATGAAAATCATTTCAACTGAATAAATTAGTTGCTAGATATTGTCCGAATAATTGTTATTATTAAATAATTTAATCTGTTTATTTTTGAATGGATGTTTTACCAGACTATAGATCCTAAATGCCTGTCATATGAGGTCAACATGGATATGTCGAAATTTCTGTAAAGAGAACTTTAACCTCTAGCTAAGACTGGACTAAAGAGAGGAGCAGGATCACGGTTCTTCAGCGAGCGGGTCGATGTCCAAGAAGAAAACGCCGAGAGATTGAAGCAGCTTCCGAATATAGCTATTACGTATAAACACTTTGTCGGTTACGATGATAGTCGGAGGTTGGGGCGAGATGAGATGTCGTGCCGTTCTAAGGTGTATAGTTTGCTGTGGGGTTATCACCAGTGGGGTCATTTTAGCTTTTCCGAGAGAAAAAAAGATATGCAGCCTTGAAGATCTCCACAAACTCGTATCTAATCTGCCTACTCAAGACAGATTTGAACTGGACTATTTTTTTAGAACTCTCATTCAAGAAGACTCTGCAGGGTATGTAATGGGGCACGCAAAACCCATGGTCGTTTTCTCATATCTGGATCCAAATCACTCTCTCCGAAGAAATTATCGGTATGGAAATATATCGACAACGAAGGCCTTCCTCGCTAAGTTTAAGAGTCGAGATTCACTCTTCCAAAAATCTCTAGAGACATGGAGAAAGTATGAGAAGAGATTTCCTGGAAGCAATCTTTCCTTTGAGCAAATTCGAGTATGCGACCCAGGAAATGGAAAATGCTTTAAGGAGCTATTCCTCATAAACAAAGCACTCCTTTTTAACACCATTGCTGAGAACTTCTCTGAATTCAAAGAATTGGGATTTTCGAGGCCTGAAGAAGTATTACAAGCTATCGTGAGCAATGAAAAGAGTCGACAGCAGATATTTAGTCATCACAAGCATCTTGGTATTTGTCTAGGATATGGTGCGGTTAATGCCAAGCTTTTCTCTCAATTGGCGACCATAATGAAAAAATGTGGTCAGTATGGGAACCAGGCGCCCTGGAAGCAGGGTATAAAAGAGGATCCAAAGGTGTCCTTTGAGCGAAATGAGCTCGAAAAGCGGCTCGCTTTCTCGCAGCCCAAGACGGTCTCATTGTCAGTAATTAGATCTGTAGGTTTTCGCTGCGACCATTCCCTTCACGAAACACAGGCTCTCCTGTCAAATTACAGGAGAGCTCATAAGTTCTTAAGTCAGCACTTCCAGGAAGGCCAATTTCTCGAAAAGGCTCTAGCCCTCTACATGCAAGAAAATTCGCACGATAGCTTATCATCTCCTCCAGCTGAAGGGGCAAGATGAGTTCTGGCAGGAGTCGCTCCAATCTGGGTTCGAAGTCCCACAGGCAGGACATGTCCAATATGAGGATTTTATAGTGGCTATAGTGTACTCACCTTTTGCGTCCGCAAAAACTGCAAAGTTTGAAAACTGTGTGTTTCTGAGATACAGTTTTACAAAGTTTGCTTCACCCGAAGAGTTAAAGAGGTAATTTTCACAGGCCTGCCACTCGGTAGCATTGCAAAACACAGAAGCAAGGGAGAGAATAATGAATGAGAATGCTTTTTTCATTGTGTACTCCTAGAATTACGGTGTTCTCCTTCCCTCTCAAACTTTTGGGAAGAGAGGTCTTCACTCTAAAGGAGTATGGATGAGAAAGGAAGAGATTTTTGGCCTGTCCGCGGAGGTTGTTTGCCATTTTCTGGTTTGCTTTTACGTAGAAGTGAGGTGTTGAAGGGTAACTTCAACTAGGTCGTGCCCTTGATAGATTTTTTCGATGGCTTTCTTTTCCTTTTCATACTTTTTAGCGGTGTCATCACCCTCAAGGATGCCAAATATAGGGATGGTAAAATGGGTCGGGGATCCCGTTCCCAGATCCACTGCTTTTGCTGAGGGTTTGAGGGGGAGGCTCTTTACGTAATTAGTAAGGGCAGAGGAAGGGATCGTATCTGAATATTGAAGATCCCAAGTGCCAAAAAGAGCATTTTTGAATCCAAAACCATAAATGAGGCCCTTGGATAGATGATTGGGTAGGGATAGAACCTTTTTCCAGAACTCGCTGTTTGGATTTTCTAGGTCGAACACAGCTTGTAACGGATGAAAATCCATGCCAGCGGCTTCCTTGAATATAGTGTAGTTCTCAGCAAGGACTAGGGATGCTTCTTGGATATTAGCGAGGTAGACATGGTAATGTCCAAGACTACTCGATGGGTGAATACTAAGAATATATCGTTTTGGTTTCAGGTTTCTACTCGCTTTTTCCCATGCAAGCCAGCCTTGGTAGAGGTTTCGTTCTCGTTCCATTGGTTCGCGTGTTTTTGTCTCTAGTTTTTTGTGGAGTTCCGCCTGTTTTTCTGGATCTATTGCTACTAGAGCCTTTTTCCAGGAGTCATTGAAGGCAAGAGGATCGGTACTTGAGTCGAATAGGCTCATTTCACATAGAGGTTTACTACCGTAGAGGACGAATGCCCCATAGTTCTCAAATAACAGCATGCGAAAGAAGTACTCTAGATCCGCTTTTTCTTCCGCAGTTAAGCAGCTGTTAAGCACTGGTTGCTTTTTTGACGTGCAGCTCAAGGCAGAAAAGAGTGTGCACAAAAGAATGAGGAGGACTAGACTTTGGTGGAAATACTTCTTCATATGGAGGCATCGCATGTTTTGCTGGATATTTTTACTGATTCTTCCAGTTTTAAATCTATTTGCGGGTGAAAGCGCTTGCAGAAAGCCTACGATTCTTCGGGTCGTCACTCAACAAGCGGAATCTATAGAGCATTATGAGGATGAGAGGTTATATTTAAAAACAGAAAAAATTCATCCAGGGATACGTGGCTGGGTTCTCTGTCATGGTAGCTCTGTCATTGCTCTTGGGAATCTATTTGCGGACGAAAAGGGGTGCTATCTGCGTTGCAGAAGTCCAGATGATTACCTTTTTACATGCCCGAAGCCCAAGTGTGGAACTCGTTGGTGGTTCAGCGACACATGGAGTCAATTTTGTCCGAAGTGTGGGGCTGCTGGGGATTAGATGGATTGGGTTTTATCCACTTTGAAAAGGGGCTTATGAGCGGGGAACCCACTCATAAAAGTGCTATATTTTATCGTTCACTTTCAACTCGTTTTATGAGCTCTTGAAATTCACCTTCTACATCAGTCCAAGCACGTCCCGTAACAACGTTCTCATAGTAGAACTCCACTTCATTATTTGTTTGCATGGGAGGAGACTGCTCTAAGGCAAGCGCCAATTTAATTTCTTGCTCTGCGCAAATAACTTGGTTTAGTTCTAGCAAATAAGTTGCTAATTTATGTCGTAGAAGAGGCCAATCCGGTGCAGCTTCTACAGCTTTCCTAAGATAGCAGACAGCGTTTTCAAGGGACTTTCCAGAATGCCAACTAATTGAGGCGAGAAGACTTAAACAGTCAGCTCGATTAGGAGCCAACTGCAGGGCTTCCCTTAGCACTTGCTCTGCCTTATCATAGTCACAAAAATCATGGTATAAACATGCTGCTAGCCAAAAACGAGCATCTGAATTTTGTGGACTAAGATTAATAGCTCGTTCAAGATAATCTACAGCCTCCTTATGTCGATGAAAGTACTCGAAATCAAGGGCGCTAATCTGTATTAATGCAGACACATCCTGAGAACTATTCCTTAAGTCTCGCTTCAAACGATTATAATAAACATCTATCTCGTCTTTTTTGTGCTTTTTCATACGACTTCATAAGGTTAGAAGCGGCAGAGGTGGCGGAGGGCGGACTCGAGGTCGGAGAGCTGGGGGAGGACTTCGTTCTCGAGGTCTTTGGCATAGGGGACGGGGCAGTCTTTGCCTGCGACGCGGGCGATGGGGGCGTCGAGGTAGGCAAAGGCCTCTTCCATCACGCGGGCGGCGATCTCGGCGCCAAATCCTGCTGTACGGGGAGCTTCGTGCGCGATCAGGAGCTTGCCTGTTTTTTGCACGGAGCTGAGGATCGTGTCGAGGTCGAAGGGGACGATGGTGCGTAAATCGATGACTTCGACGGAGATCCCCTCTTGAGAGAGCTTCTCGGCGACTTGGTGGGCCATGAAAACCATCATGCCCCAGCAGACGAGGGTTGCATCGGTGCCTGGACGGACGACTTTTGCTTTGCCAAGCGGCTGGAGCTCGTCTTCGGGGGGCTCAGAGCGCGCGCAGAAGACGCGCTGGCGATAGAGTGCTTTGTGCTCGAGGAAAACGACGGGGTTGGGGTCGCGGATTGCCGCTTTGAGCAAGCGCTTGGCATCGGCTGCGTTACTGGGGATTACGACCTTAAGACCGGGGGCATGGGCGAGGAAGGCTTCGATACTTTGTGAGTGGTAGGGCCCGCCTTGGATATAGCCGCCGCAGGGCATGCGGAGAACCACGGGGCAGTTCCATTCGCCATTGGCACGGTAGTAGTAACTTGCAAGCTCGTTGAAGAGCTGGTTCACACCAGTCCACATGTAATCAGCAAATTGCACTTCGGCGACAGGGACGGAGCCTGCGACAGACATGCCGAGTGCAATCCCGATGATGCTCGATTCCGCAAGGGGTGAGTTAAAGCAACGCTCAGGACCAAATTTTGCAGTGAGGCCACGGGTAATGCCAAAGACTCCCCCTTTTCCATCGGCGACGTCTTGTCCGAAGAGGACAACGCTGGGGTCGCGAGTCATCTCTTCATCGAGGGCATGGTTGAGGGCATCCATCATGACGATGGCATCGGGTGTAGTTGAGGAGTCGTTTTCGACGAAGGGGGTAAAGGTGGTATCGACTTCTTTGTAGACGCCAGTGGCTGCGGTGGCTTTGTCGGGAAAGGGAATTTGTTCCGCAGCGAGGGAGGCGGTTTCGATCTCTTGGAAGCAGCGGTCTCTCAAGGTTTGGATCTCTTCGGGAGTGATCCAATTGCGCTCGAGCATCCATCCTTCCATGCGGGGAAGGGGGTCGCGCTTTTTATCTTCTTCGAAATGGCAGGCTTCTTTGTACTTAGTGGGGTCATCGCTGCTACTGTGGGGCCCGATACGGGGTACTTTGGCGACGAGAAGTGTGGGTCCCTCCCCTGCTCTGCCTTTTGCAACGGCAGATTCAAGAGCGAGAGCGAGGGCTTCATAATCACAGCCATCGACATCGTGCACGGAGAGTCCTTCGTAGCCCGCTGCCATCTTTGCAATGGTGCCGCCTGCAGTTTGATGGTGGACGGGAACAGAGATCGCCCATCCGTTATCTTGGATCACGAAGAGGACGCTGAGGCGATGGAGGCATGCAAAGTTAAGGGCTTCGTGGAAATCTCCCTGTGAGGTGGCCCCGTCTCCAGCAGAGACGTAGACGATATCGTTTTCTCC
Source organism: Verrucomicrobiota bacterium (assembly GCA_018240135.1). Classification (GTDB taxonomy): domain Bacteria; phylum Chlamydiota; class Chlamydiia; order Chlamydiales; family Rhabdochlamydiaceae; genus SZAS-13. Next base: position 41,187 of record JAFEGI010000019.1, on the reverse strand, counting down.
AGCGAGCTGGCGGGCTTTGGCAACGCCTACGGCTTGTAGAAACTGAGAGCCGACACAGCTGGATTGGGAGGGGATACGGAGAGCTTTATGGGAGAAGTGCTCGGGCATCATCCGCCCACCGGAGTGATGGGGAACAGCGCGCGCTAGGCATGCGGCGATGATTTCGCTGATGTCGCAGCCTATTCCAATGGCAAAAGCGCGGTCGCGGTAGTAGGGCAGGCCCCAATCTTTACCAGGAGTGAGGGCCATTGCGGAGAGGACGCCAACCATCTCATGCCCTGAGACGCACAGATGGAAGGTGCCCCCTTTATTCTGGCGGATGAGCTTTTGCATCTTTTCATCGGCAAAGCGGGTCCAATACATAGACTCCAGGGCTTTGAGTGCCTTTTCTTTGCTAAGAAGTGTGATGTCTTCAAGCTGTAATGCCATTATTTCTTCTTGGGTTTTTTGGATTGAATGGGTGTTACCATCTTAATTCCTGGACGCTTGATCTCTTCATCGCCAGATATAGCGGGCTTTTCTTTCTTCTTCCCTGGAAGAAAGCCTTGTACGACACTAGAAATTTGTCGCTTTTTGGGAGCGCCTTCTTCGAGCTCCGATTCAGGCTCTGGCTTGCTGATCGCTTTGATCATGCGGCTCTCAACACCTCCCGTGATGTCTTCGATCCCTGTAAGGCGGCTGGAAAGGCTGCGGAGAGATTCGAGGCGCTCTGAAAGGGCTTGAAGCTTCGTATCGACCTTGACTCGGGAGCTTCCGCGCAAGTTGGCGAGGAGCTGCGCTTCTGTATCGAAACGTGCGGAAAAGGTAATGCTCGCGGCGCTTGTGATCTCGGGGAGATAGAGGAACATACGGCAAGCAGGAGGCACTGTCGTATACATATCGACTGTGACTTGGGGCTCTACCTCGACTTTAGCGACTTGTTTAGGTGGACGTCCCCTCTTGGGCCGCGGATTGAGCGCTTCATTGGAGTAGTAGGTCTTTGCTTTAGTAAAGAGCGCTTCGCGCACTCCCGCGATGTCTTTCGGCACCTTCGCGTCGAAGAGATGGCGCTTGAGCTTTTCCATCATGTTCTTCGTGAGATCGAGATCTTCTTCAAAGACAAATTGGAAGTTCTGGGAACGGAGCCACTCGATGATGCGAATACGCGAACGCTCCACATAGTACTGCTGCCATTTTTCGAGCTCAGAGAGGTGATCGTAGATAAATTCGAGGAAGTTCTCCCGTGCTTCCTTGGACTGAATCACATCGAGAAGTTTTTCCTTCGTATCGATATCGTAAACTTTTTCATTGACAAACCCTTCCATGAACTTCTTCGTTTCGTAGAAGGTCATTTTGGGGATCAGGCAATACCGGTCACTGCTCTGAGAGATCTCTGCTTCGAGGTCTTCGAGTTCTTTCTGGCCTTTGTCGAGGTCGACATAGATGATAAACCCTTCAGCCCGATCGAGATAGAAATCCCTTTCATCGTCAGATTTAGCAAAGGCATCCATAAGGCGGTGGTAGCGGAGTAAAAGAGGATTTTGAGCTTTGGGGAACTTTGACATAGCAGGCCCGTGTTTTTAAAACGGTAGGGTAACACAAAAAACGGTCGATTTCAAGGATAAATGGGCTAAATGGATAAAATGAAATCTTTTTTTTGTAGGATTTTTCCTTGAACGAATTTGAGTGGAATGGGATGATTTTTCTTCAAAAAAGTGAGAGCAATCATGTCTATCGCGATTCATTCTAAGGCTTCCTGTGTATGGGGCCTACTCGACTTCGTCCCCCTTGCCAACACTTGCAAACACATTACAGAAATTTTCCTGAAGCGTTGCTGGAAAATGGAGACGGGCCGTTCTGTAAGAGAACATCTCCTCCTGGCTATCCCCTTGATTGGAAATGGGATTGCGCTTTACTGGGCTCTTACGAATCGGTCAAATTTTGGAAATAGAGACTACCTCTTTCGAGTTTTGCGATCGGGGAATGGAGAGGAAAAGGCGAAAGCAGAAAAGTGGCTGATGGAGAACCTGGAGGGCAAACCCCTTGCCGAGGGACTGGATCTGTATAGACAGCCTTTTTGTCCAGCTGGCGTTAAACGCAAATTCGTGGAGCTGGCCATCGCAGCAGATCTTAATGGGGAAATGCGGATAGGCTTTCATGAGATCTGGGCAAGCTCAGACCAAGAAACCAGGGTATTTATCTTAGATAGATATCAAGGTGCGATTCTAACTGGAAATCTACATGCAGCTCAGCGATTTAAGTTGCTCCCCGAGCTATGCCGACAAGATGCGGCATCTTATAGCGCTCTGATTAGCTGGTGTCTCAAAAATGGAGCGGATACGAACTCTCCTTTGTATCCGGTTGTATGGGGTGTCTTGGAAATGCTAGATCTTTCTGCTCTGAATGAGCAAGACGTAAACCTCATCGTCCCCTTTTATATCCAGACTGTCGAGCGCGCTGGGGTGTCCGAGCAGCGGACGCGCTTTATTCATGATCAACTCGATCGATTGTATGACAAGGGGCCCGGTCCCCATCGAGAGATGATCTCTGCATATAATCAAAGAGCAGCTGAGGCGGAGAATCCTGATAGGATGGCACGTCTTGCAGAGATTGATCAGAAGGAAACTAATCGAGTCGATAACACTTGGCGTATGAGGGCTGCTTTAGCAGGTCACATTGCATCGAACATGGTCCTGGGATATTACTACTACACATCAGGAAATTGGCTGGCTTCTTGGGTCTGCTTTTCTAGGATTAAGGATCCAACAAGCGAGATCCTCGCTCGTATACATGAACTAAATGAGAGGATCCATGACAACGGTTAATATTTGCTTCACGCGAATCCTTCACTTGGGAGATTGGATTCCCTTTGTCTCGACAGGGAAGAACCTGTTCGAGATTGCTTTGCGTTCCTGTTGGAGGCCAAATCCCTCCCAACTCTCCTCCTGTACGAGAACCTATCACAACCATATCCAGGAAAAAAGTTTTGGTTATAACCTCTTGCTTGCCATCCCGGTGATTGGCAATTTTTTCGCAATTAAAAGAGATATCTCCCTCTACTATGAGCCCTCGATTACACCACGTCCACGTGCTGAACGGAGTAGATTTGGAATTGAAGACATGGAGGGGATGGGCATTTACAGATGCATCGGTCTTTTCGATGAGCAAACGATGACTTTTGAAATGAGAATGAAATTCCTCGAAAAGGCAACTCGAGACTATCTGTCTGGCAGGCAAGATGCAGAGAGCTGCGTTGCCGGTTGCCATATTCAACGGATGTGGAGAGAAAATGACGGCAGGATGTGCCAGTTCATCCTTGAGAACTTTAAAACGGCTGCTGAACAGGGAAATGAACGAGCATTGGATTGGCTCATCGATCGGATCTGCGAAAGAAATGGGGATCTACTCATCTGGGCAATGGATTTGGCTACGCATTTTGATTCTCCTCATCATCGCACTATTTGGAACAAAATCGCTCAAATTCCAGATGAAGTCTATGCCTCCGCAAGGATCACATTTTATACTCAGATGAGTAACCGGCCTGATTTGCCTGCAGATTTGCGCTCTCAAGTAGACTATGCCCTCGGAGCCCTGTTCGATCATGTGTCTAACCCAGAAAAGGACAGCATTATCCGCCATTATGAGAACCAGACTGACCCTCAGAAGGTGTATATGGCAGGTCTCCTCTGTTTTCGTATGAGGGGAAATGATGCAAAATTGGTCGCGTGTTACGAAAAAGCTGGAGAGGCGGGGCACTCCGGGGCCTGCTATTACATGGCAGGCCGTTTTCGTTCAGAATATTGGAATAAAAAAAGGGATGAAACATCTCATATCCCCTATGATGCAGACCCCTTTGGCTTCAGACATTATAGAGAGGAGCGGTGGGGAGGTGGGGAGACGCAAGCCGAACGTGAGGAGATGATACGTGGCGAATTACGGGAGGTTGTGGGTGAATTTGGTTCTCGGTACGAGCTAGAGGCTGCCTTCAACCGCTGGCTTAAGGATCCAAATCGAGATCAAGCCGCCGAGACCTATTACAAAGTGCGGGCATTATACGGCGTCATGATGGGCAATTAGAGCATTGACTTGCGGCTAAGGACGGCTTATACTTCTTTGAAAAAGTTTGGGAATTGTCATGCTCGATATTAAGCTCATCCGCGCCGACGCCAAGGGAATCGAGGCAAAACTGCGCACCAAGGACCCTGAAGTCACCTTAGGTCCCCTGATCGCTCTCGATGAGAGGATCCGCGGCCTGAAAGCTAAAGTCGAGGAAATCAAGGCGCACCGCAACCACCTCTCCAAGGAGATTGGGGAGAAAAAGCGGCTCAAAGAGGACACGGCAGGGCTCATGCAAGAGGTTGCAGGTCTTGGCGATCAGATCGCAACACTCGATAAAGAGCTGGGGGAGGCGGAGAATGCCTTCACCGACTGTTTGGCAAGGCTGCCCAATATCCCCTCTGAAGAAGCCAAGGTGTCCCCCGACCCGAAGGATAATGTCTGCATCAAGACAGTCGGCGTCAAACCAGAATTTTCCTTTCCCTTTAAGAACCACGTGGAGCTAAATGAGGGCTTAGGGCTGTTTGACTTTAAACGGGGGGCAAAAATCGCGGGAAGCGGCTGGCCCATCTATCGCGATCTCGGCGCGCGCCTCGAGTGGGCTCTTCTTAACTACATGCTCGATATCCACCTCGAAAATGGGTTTGAGATGTGCATGCCCTCTCATCTGGTTCGACCTGAAATCATGTTTGGCTCAGGACAGCTCCCCAAATTTGAGAAACAGCTGTTTAAAATCTCCGACGCGGACTACGAGCTCTTTTTAATCCCGACAGCAGAAGTGGCGCTAAATGGGCTCTATTACGACGAAATTTTAAAAGAAGAGGAGCTGCCCAAACTCTTCACGGCGTATACTCCCTGTTTTCGTAGGGAAGCGGGCGCCGCTGGATCCCAAGAGCGGGGTCTCATCCGGATGCACCAGTTCAACAAAGTCGAGATGTTTGCATTTACAACTCCTGCGCAAAGCGGAGAAGTTTTTGATCGGATGATGGCAAGCGCCGAGATGGTGCTAAAGGGTCTTGGTCTGCACTACCGCAATATGCTTCTTGTCACGGGGGATATGTCCTTTGCAGCGACGAAAACGGTCGATATCGAAGTGTGGCTTCCCGGTCAAAATCGCTACTACGAGGTCTCCTCAGTCTCCCACTGCTCCGATTTTCAGGCGCGCAGATCGAAGACAAGGTACAAGCACAAAGAGGAGAAGCCCGAGCTCGTCCACACCCTCAATGGCTCGGGGCTTGCGACCTCACGCCTCATGGTTGCGCTTCTTGAAAATAATCAAAATCCCGATGGCTCTGTAACTCTTCCTGTGGTATTACATAAGTATCTAAATGGAATGAAGGAATTAAAGCCTTTATGGGAAACGTCCTAGTCGATCTACAGGCCTTTTTAAACGCCTCTCCCACGTCTTGGCACGCAGTACGCGAGATCTCCAGCCGCCTCGCTCTTTGCGAGTTTTCCCCTCTCGACGAAGAGGTCAAGTGGGAGCTTACGCCTGGAAAAAAATACTTCACGACGCGCGGCGGGGCCCTTTGCGCTTTTGTCCTCCCAGAAAAAAAACCCTCTCAACTTCTCTCTTTCGCCTCTCATACCGACAGCCCTGCTTTAAAACTCAAACCGAGGCCGGTCTACAAAGAAAAAAACATGTCGCTCGTCGGTGTCGAGGTCTATGGCGCACCCCTCCTCTCCTCGTGGCTCAACCGGGATCTCGAGATCGCAGGGCGCGTCGTCATTACCCACCCAGGCGGACAGATTGAAGAGCGACTGGTCCATTTCGACGATGTGACGCTTTTCATCCCCCAGCTTGCCATCCACCTCGATCGGGAGGTCAACGAGAAGGGTCTTCTTCTCAACAAACAAGAACACCTCGCGCCGCTGCTGGGCCTTGGGAATGCAGAGGAAAGCTCCCCGGTAGCTGCCATCGAGACGCTTTTGCGACGCTATGTCCCCTTCCAAACGCTGCTCTCCTTTGAGCTCTTTCTCGTCCCCAAAGAAAAGGCCCATTTTGTGGGGATGGAAGGAGAGATGCTCGCCTCTTATCGGCTCGATAATTTGGCAAGCGCTCATGCGGCCGTCACCGCTTTTGGAAAGATCGCAAAACCCTCTGACCACACCCTCCAAATGGCCCTATTTTGGGATCACGAGGAGATCGGCTCTGATACCCAAGAGGGCGCAGCTTCCCCATTTTTTAGCGATTGTCTGACAAGGATTGCACACCACCTCCACCTGGATGCGGAGGAGAGCATTCTTCTGCGCACCAACTCCCTGTGCGTCTCTCTCGACATGGCCCATGCTCTCAACCCCCACTATGTGAAAAAATATGAGCCGCACCACTTGCCCCTCCTTGGCAAGGGGGTTGTCCTCAAATACAACGCAAATCAAAAATATGCCTCCAATGCCCTTTCCGCTGCGGTGATTGCGCATGCCTGCGAAACACTCGGGCTTTCCTGCCAATCTTACGTGAGTCGGTCAGACACCCCTTGCGGAAGTACGGTAGGTCCTATCGTCGCTCAAGCAATGGGAATCAATACGGTCGATATCGGCATCCCCGAACTTTCGATGCACTCGATCCGCGAGGTGATGGCCTGCCAAGATTATTTAGATCTCGTCCGAATCCTCACCCACCTACTTCAATGAAAGCGGAACATTTTAAAGGAAAATCGGTCCCAGAGCATTTAAAAGAGGCAAGGATCCGCGGCGCTCTTGCGTCAAGTGAAGTGCACGGAACGGAGATGCCAGGACACTTTGGAGCGGGGTCGGATGCGGCCAAAGACACTGCCACCGGTCTTGCACTGCTTTGGATCCTTCTCACCTTTACCACGCTCAACAGCTGGATCGTCATCCCCCTCTTCGCTGCAGGCTGGTGCATTTGGAAGACGGGACGCAGCGCTCTGATCGGTTGGGCGCGGATGGAGCGGTTTCACCGGGTGATCGAAGAGGAGAGATGGGAGATTGAACACCACAGGGCACAAGAGCGCTTAGAGCTCACCGAGATGTACCAAGCGAAAGGGCTAACGGGCAAACTCCTCGAAGAGGTCGTCGATGTTCTCATGGCCGATGATAACCGCCTTTTGCGCGTTATGCTCGAAGAAGAGCTCGGTCTGACTCTCGAAGCCTATGAGCACCCTCTCAAACAGGCAATGGGTGCGCTTGTCGGCTCACTCACCGCGTCTCTTCTCTGCCTGTTTGGACTATGGGTCTATCCCCCCTTCGGCCTCCTGCTTTTCTCAGCGCTTACCCTCATCTTGTCTGCGATCCTCTCTGCTAAACTCGAGCGCAACCACGTGACGAGCACCGTCATCTGGTCCCTAGCGATTGCGACTTTTGCGTGCGGCGCCGTCTATTTTCTCAAAGGCCTATGAGTACAAATGCTCCCTACCTCTTCGATGAGTTTTTCGCCTCAGGGAAAGAGGAGAGCATCAGCCCCTTTTTAACGGAAACCTCGCGCCACTGGGGAAAAAACCTCCCTCTTAAAGTCGCGATTCTCTCCCTTCTTTGCCTCATTGGCGCCTTCGTCACCCATTTTTTCCTCCCCCCGCTTTCCCATTTTCTCTTGCTCGCCGTCTATGTTCTCTCTGGCACACCTGCACTTCTCGGCGCAATCGAGGATATTAAAAATCTCGAGATCAATATCGATGTCTTGATGACACTCGCCGCCCTTCTCTCTGTCCTCATCGGCAGTGGCATGGAAGGAGCGCTTCTACTCGTTCTTTTCGAGCTCTCTGCCGCCATGGAGAATATGGTCGCAGAAAAAACGAAAGGGGCCCTTCTCAGCCTCCATGAGCTCTCCCCTCGGCTCGCCTGCGTCATCGGGCCCGATAAAATCGTCTATGAACGCGCTGTCAAAGAGATCGGAATTGGAACCCTTCTTCTCATTAAAGCGGGAGAGATCATCCCCCTCGATGGAACCGTCATAGAGGGCAGCTCCTTTGTTAACCTCGTCCATCTCACCGGCGAGAGCCATCCCGTTCCCAAAAAAATAGGCGACGAGGTGCAAGCGGGCTCTACAAATTTAGATGGAACACTCACAATCTCAGTCACGCGCACAAGCAGTGACTCGACCTTAAGTCGGATCATTCAGCTCATCACCCAAGCCCAGCAGGCAAAACCGCGCCTCCAAACTTTCCTCGACCGGTTTGGCAAGTGGTATGCCATGACGATCATGTCCCTCTTTTTCCTCTTTGCGGCGATTCTCCCCTGGATTTTCTCCATCCCCTATCTCGGTGCAGAAGGGGGAATCTACCGCGCACTTGCCTTCCTCATCGCAGCCTCCCCTTGCGCTCTCATCATCGCCACACCGACTGCCTATCTCAGTGCAATTAGCAGCTGCGCGCGCAAAGGGATCCTCCTCAAAGGAGGTGTCGTTCTCGATGCCCTTGCCGGCTGCAAAACGGTGGCATTTGATAAAACGGGAACTCTTACCACCGGGAAGCTCTCCTGTACCTCGATCGAGCAGATCTCCAAAACACTCCCTGCGTGCAGCACGGAGATGGCGATTCAGATTGCGGCGGCTCTCGAGAGAAATGCCGTACACCCCATCGCAGACGCCCTTACCACTTATGCAAAGGGGTTAGAACCGATTGAATTGACCTCTTTCCGCTCGGTGGCAGGATCGGGCCTCGAAGGTGCAGTACTCCTAGGTGGAGAAAACATCCCCGTCTTCATTGGACATCCAGATTACATCACGAAACAACTCCCTCCTGGCACACCTCTTGCGAAAGCGCTCTCCAAAGAGGGACAGCTCAGCACCCTTCTCCTCGTGAAAGACACCCTTTTCCTCTTCCACTTTGTCGATACCCTCCGCCTTGAGTCGCGCAGCGTGATCGAGCGGCTTAAAACATTTGTCAAACTCCTCCCGATCATGCTCACCGGAGATCGGGAAGAGATCGCAAGAGCAGTTGCCCGGGAAGTCGGGATTGATGAGGTCTACGCCGATTTGCGCCCAGAAGACAAACTCCTCAAAGTCGCAGAGCTCTCCCAAAAACATGGGCTCATCATGGTCGGCGATGGGGTTAACGATGCCCCCGCCCTCACCCGCGCAACAGTAGGCATTTCCCTAGGACAGATCGGCAGCGCAACCGCCATCGACGCAGCCGACATCGTCTTCCTCAATGACGATCTCACCCACCTCGACTGGCTGGTCCGCAAATCGCGCCACACCCTCCGCATCGTCAAGCAGAACATTACGCTCGCCATGAGCGTGATCCTCTTTGCAACGACACCCACCCTGCTCGGCTTCATCCCCCTCTGGATCGCCGTTATTCTGCATGAAGGAGGCACCGTCCTCGTCGGGCTCAATAGCCTCCGCCTCCTCAAAAGAAAATAAGACACTCCCTATGAAAAATAGGAACAGTTAAGGTAAAGTCGTAAAGAGAGAGGTTTTATGGCGAAAAAGTTGCCCATCAGCCTGAGAAAAAGTGAGATCAAGAGTTTTTGCGAAAAGCATCATATCGCCTACTTGGCTCTTTTCGGTTCTGTTTTAACCCCCAATTTTACTAAGAAAAGCGATGTCGATGTGCTTGTAAGATTTGAGAGCAAACACGTCCCGCATCTTTTTGGCATAATAAGAATGGAATCAGAGCTCAGTGAGATTATAGGATACCCTGTCGATCTGAAGACTCCTAATGACTTGAGCCCTTATTTTCGCGATGATGTCTTAACCCATGCAAAGACCCTATATGGAAAATAAAGACTTGGCTCGTCTCAAGCACATGCTCGACTCAGCAGAAGCAATTCTATCCTTTACTAAGGGAAAACGAAGAGCATCTCTAGATAATAACCGCATTCTCTTGTCCGCTGTTTTAAGGGAGTTGGAAATTATTGGTGAAGCGGCAAACAGAATTTCTGATAAAACAAAAAAAAGATTCCCTGACCTCCCATGGAGAGAGCTGGTTGGCATGAGAAACCGACTCATTCATGCCTATTTTGACGTGGATCATGACATTATTTGGCAGACGGTTCGAGAATCTATTCCCTCATTCTTAAGTCAGCTCCAAGTCATAATAGACTCCTATCATTAACCCTACTTGCTGTGTCGAAGAAGTGGCGGCAATCCGCCTCTGCGCCTTGGCGACTTTACGTCTTAGCGCTGATCCCCTAAAATAAGATTTGGCCAAAATGCTTGCTTTTTTGGCCGTATCTTTGCCAGAATTGGCCGTAAAGAGGAGCGGTATGCGCTGGTCTGAGAAAAAATGGGCCGTATTTGAAGAGCTCGAACGCAAGCCGCACCCAATTAGCCTAAAAGAACTGCTCCGTTCTTTAGGCCCTCTCCATAAAGAGCGAAGCATCCGGCGCTATCTCGTCGAAATGCTCAACGAAGGTCTCATCAACCGCATAGGGAATCGGCGCGCGACTTTGTACGAAGTTCCTAAAAAGTCGTATTCTGAAGTGCTAAGAGAAATCGACTCTTGCTTTAGCGAAAAAAGTCTTCATACCATTCATCTCATTCGAAAACCCCTCTTCTTGCGCCCTCCTGTGACTTATGTAGCAGAGTGGTTAGCAGCCTACGTCCCCAACTATACCTATTATGTGCCTAAACATGTCCGCATGGAGCTAGAAAACCAAGGGAAACGCTCTAAAAACACAGCCTCTGCGGGCACTTACGCGTATAAAATATTTAGAAGGCTGCTCATCGATCTCTCCTACAACTCTTCTAGGCTCGAAGGAAATACGTACACATTGCTCGATACAGCGCGCCTTCTCTTTGAAGGGAAAGGGATTGAGGGCAAGCCAGATGAAGAAAAGCTCATGATTCTCAACCACAAAGAGGCAATCCGCTATCTCGTCGATCATGCAGGTCGGATTAAAATTTCGATAGACACGCTCTGTACGTTCCATTACCTTCTAGCAGATGGATTGATTGATCCACAATATGTCGGAAAGATCCGAAGCCACGGCGTGCGCATCTGCGGCTCGACCTATATTCCCTATGAAAACCCGCGGAGACTTTCTGCTCTATTCCATGAGATTGCATTTAAGGCATCGCAGATCCATGACCCTCATGAACAAAGTTTCTTTCTGCTCGTTCACCTGTCTTATCTTCAGCCCTTTATCGATGTCAACAAAAGGACAGCTCGCTTAGGAGCAAACATCCCCCTTGTCCAACGCAACCTAGTTCCCCTTTCCTTTAACGACATTGAGAGAGAAGACTACATCTCTGCCATCATTGCGATCTATGAACTCCAAGACATTCAGCCTCTACTCGACCTTTATGTCTATTCCTACCTCAGAACCTGTGCACAGTACGACTCAACAGTAGAAGGCCTCGGAATTGATGCCATACGCGTCCAGTACCGCTCACAAAGAAGAGCGATCTTGCATGATATCATCGCATGCAAACTCCACGACATCGCTCTTAAAGAGCACATCCTCTCTACAACCAAACAGCAGATTCCCCTAGAAGATCAAGAAGACTTCATCGAGGATATTTACCAGGATCTCGAACAGATGGATGTCAGCCGGCTTGCCGGCCTTGGCATTACAGCAGATCAACTCAAAAGCTGGCAAGCAGACCTACAGAGGATGTGAAACCATTGCTGCAGAGGACTGCATGCTCTGCCGCGCGCATCATCGCGAAGCCATGTACTCTGGATCTCAAAGAGTCCTTCGAGATAGGGAGCGATCGTCTTTTCATCCATGTCGGAAAAATGGCGCCCATCCGCATCTCGTTCCAAGGAGCCTAGCTTAAAAGAAGCGTAGAAGATCCCCTTTGGCTTAAGCGCCCTATGAATTTTCTCGAAGACACCGCGCATCTGGGCATAGGGCACATGGAGCAAAGCTGCATTCGACCAAACTGCATCAAACTCTGAGCAAAACTCCATCTGCTGAAAAGAGAGCTGCAGCGTAGGCTCGCCGATTAGTTTTGAGGAGAGGCGCACCATCTCGGAAGAGGGGTCCATCGCTGTGACCTGATAGCCGCCGTTTTTGAAGTGGAGAGCGTCCCTTCCCGAGCCGCACCCTGCGTCGAGGATCTTTCCCCCTTGGGGAATCGAGCTGAGGAAGTGCGTATAGCAATCTCCCATATCGATTCCAATCGTGCGGTCGAAGAATTCCTGGGCATTTTGATCGTAATAGCGCATGCGGGTAGTTTAGCGGATACGTCGCTTTTTTTGGCTAGACCTTTTTATCATGATAGGTTCAGAATTGAGGAAAAATCTTGGGGGTGCTCCTATGAAACTGTCTCTTGTGATCATCTTACTAAGCTTTGCGACCTATGTAAGTGCTGAGGACTCAAAAACCACCAATAAGGAGGACTCTAAAGTAGTCGTCCACGAGGAGACGATCGGCAACGTGAAAGTGGTTATTGAAGGTAGAAATATAGATGAGACCTCTCAACTACGTACTGAATGGAAAAAGAACTTGAAGAATCGAAGGGCGGAACGAAACAAGCATTCCCGCTCCAAGGAAAAAGATGAGGATTCTCCCAAGGTATCAGTAAGCATTAAATGGCCAGCTGACGGTTAATCAGTAAACGCGACAACCATGGAAATTATGTTGAGGCGGAAGTGAAACAAAACGATAAAGGGGAAGGTACAGCGAACGCCCGTACAGGTCATGAAGAAAAATAGACTGAGGTCGCTAGTTCTATGTATTCTGCTAGGTACTGCGGGATATTTTTTGTTCCATACCCCGGGGGATGTCGATTTATCGAAATACCCCGGCTTCTTTAATGAAAATTGTCATTTTTTTCCCCTAAAGATTCTTGACTTTACTCCTGCTAACATCCCTGAAATGCAAATGCAAGTTGAAAATGCCACCCTACATGCTAAGGTAGATCTGGGATGGGATGGTGGAGTGGTCCTTCCTAGAGGGATGATTCGGTCTCTGAAGGAGAAGTCTTTTAAAAAAAGGAAATCTTTTTTTGGAGTAAGAGGGAGAAGCTACGAATCCGATGTGTATGAATTGCCCAACATTAACATCGGAAAGCTAAAACTGCTTTCCGTATGGGCGGAAGAGCAAAATGAGGAATTTTTAGAAGACGGAAGCATCAAAAAGAGCGAACAAGAACCTCCAGAAAAACATTTCGGAAGGATAGGATGGCAAGTATTTAAGCCATTTAATCTGTTTCTTGACTGTGATCATTCCATAATGGCGCTTTGCGACAGCCTAGATACCATCAAAAGCCAAGGCTATTCTATAGAGACCTTTGTAGAAGCGCCTCTTTTATTGGATCGAGGAACGATAGATTTTGTAGTCATGACAGAAGCTGGTCCTTTGCGCTGTGTGTTAGATACTGGCTCAACCTGGAATCTTTTGAATAAGGATTTTGAGAGCTCAAAACAAGACCACAGAATCATCGACTTGGATCATCTTAATGGAAAACCCTCCGAATTTAACCCCACAAATGAAGACTTAATTGTTCTGAATCCAGAAAACCAATGGGAAACAAAAACCTTCCAAATCAGTGGAATAGATTTTGGTCCTGTAGACTTTGTAAAAATGAAATCCCCAATAGGTTTGGATGCGATTATCGGCATGGAATTCATCGACGAACATCTGATTTTTATTGATTTTCGAAATAATAAGATCTATTTTTCCAAGCTTCCTGAAAAGCGTTCTCTTTTTCTCAGGGCTTACACCGCAGTCACTTCAAGAATGGGATTTTGAAGAGACTTCAGCATCCACATCGTGATTTAAATCATCCCATGAGGTGCAATCTCCTATATCAATCTAGAAAGGGCTGCAGCGCACGAAGTACTATTTCTTAAAGAGATCTGAGTGCGACCCAGTTCTCTCAAAGATAATTTCCGAACTTGTAATTCTATAGATGAGCAACCAGTCTGGTTCAATATGGCATTCACGATGATCCTTAAAATTTCCCGAAAGCTTGTGATCGCGATATTTAGCTTGGAGAGGGACTCCTTTCGCAAGCTGGGTCATGATTTCTTTGATAAGCTCCATGTCTTTGCCGCGTTTCATCGCGAGTTTTAGGTCTCGCTTGAACTGACTTGTACGAAAAAGTGTGAACATCTAGATTCCTAGATCTTCGAATAGATCATTGAGGTTATCAAATTTCTTGAGATTCTTACCAGCCTTGGATTGCTTTAAGACCTTTTCAGTGACCTTATTGGGCCTTTTCTCCATAAACTCTTCAAAGCTCATCAGCATGAGATCTTTCATGGAAATATCCATCATGGACGCCGCCATTTTTAGCCGTCTATGCTCCTTTATGGACATATCGATCGTTACCCTGGCTACCCTATGAGACATGTCTTCCTCCTATGTTCTGGGGATTGTACATCAAATTGCAGAATTACAGAAATACGTAAAGATTTTTCTATCTATACCGAAACGACTTCAAGAGTCGGTTTTTTAATCAGTATCAGTTGAAAAAATTTAGGGTTTTGTGCTTAGTGAGGAGCATATGCGCCTTACGAAAGAACAGCTCCAGATGGCGATCCAGATCGAAGGGGAAAAGTTTGAAAAATACTACCTCTGGGTCGGCGAGCACATGCCCCCTAGCTTTTTCGAAGAACTCGACCATGAGAGCATCGTGCTGGTCGTGCACGCCCTAATGGCCCTGGATCTCAACGATTATTTTTCCAACTTCCACATGAAGAGCAAGGCATTTGCTCTTTGTTTGGATAGCGCAGATGCCGATTTGCACGTGCTGCGCCACTACAAGAGCTATGTCATCAAGCACTACCGCTCGTTTGTCTCGAACGCGCCGCCTCCTTTTCCGGGAGTCAACGCACCCTTAAGAATTGCTTGTATTCTGTTTCAAGGCAAAGAGGAGGCTCCCGATGAGGAGCTCCTTCCACAAGAAAAAGAAAAGGAGCTGACCGAGCAGGTCAAAGCCCGCAATCCCCAGGTGACAGAGAGCGATGTGCACAAACTCCTCTCTGAGCTCAGCCCCCTTTTTCTGCGCGCACTGACAAAAGAGAGACTCGTGCTTGCGCTCGATATGTTCTTCCGAGCCAAATCGCGCGATAACTGCCAGTATGAGGTGCGCAAAAACGAGGATTGGAAAGGGAAAAAAGAGACCCCTTCCCTGCAGATCGTCTTTGCCTGGCGCAATGTCCCCAAATACAACTTTCTCTACCGGCTAGCTCAAGTGATCCACCGGCATGGCCTCGCGATGAAACGGGTCTCAGCCACCCATATCGACCCCTTTAGCCACCAGAATATTTTGATCATGTCGATCGGTCTACATGGGAGAAATGGGGGCGCTGCTTGGGAGGAGGCGAATCTCGACGATTTTCTCAAGGAGCTAGTCACTCTCAAGTACTTTGAGGGGATGGAAACGGTCGAAGCGACGTTTGTCGACACGGGACTGCTCACGGGCAATCAGGGCAACCTGATCAAGACGATGGTCTATTTCATTCACCAGGCGCTTTTGCATGCCGATGTGAATATGTATTCTCTAGGGCATGTGGAAGAGGGGCTGTGTCGCCATGTGGAGTTGACCTCAAAGCTTGTCGAGGCATTTGAGCGAAAATTTAACCCAGAGCGCGTGCAAATCGACGAGTACCAAAAAATTCGCAGTGAATTTCTCTCCCTTGTCGAAAAGCTCGACACAGGCCATGAACTCAATGACAAGCGGCGCAAAAACATCCTCAAAATGGGCAGCGACTTTGTCGAATACACCCTCAAGACGAATTTTTATCGAAATAACAAAACGGCATTTTCCTTCCGTCTCGATCCCGCATTTCTCGATCACCTTCCCTATGACCGGAAAGACAAGTTCCCCGAGCTTCCCTACGCGATCTTCTTCATGAAGGGGCTCTATTACATCGGATTCCACATCCGCTTCCGCGATCTATCGCGCGGAGGACTGCGCACCGTTTTCCCCGAAAAGATGGAGCAGATGCTTGTGGAGAGAAATAACGTCTTCTCCGAATGCTACAATCTCGCTTACACGCAAAATAAGAAGAATAAAGACATTCCCGAAGGGGGCGCAAAAGGGGTGATCTTCCTCGAACCCTATGAAAGACTTCACACAGAAGAGGAGATCTACAAGAGGGATCTAGAAGCTTCAGGCCTTTCCGATGCGGAAATTCAAGAAAAACTCAGCCAGTTCCACAAAGAGCAAAAACTCGAATACCTCTACCAGACCCAGCGCTCCTACATCGAAAGCTTCATTACCCTGCTTAACTGCGAACCCGATGGCACCTTGCGCGCAAAACATATCGTCGATTACTGGAAAAAACCAGAATATGTGTATCTTGGCCCCGATGAGAATATGCATAACGCGATGATCGAGTGGATCTCAGCGTACAGCAAGTACTATGACTACAAGCCGGGCGGCGCCTTTATCTCCAGCAAGCCAGGAGCGGGGATCAATCACAAAGAGTTTGGTGTCACTTCCCTTGGAGTGAATGTCTTCATGGAAGAGGTCCTCAAATACCTCGGCATCGATCCTACCAAGCAGAAATTCACCGTCAAGATGACCGGGGGCCCCGACGGGGATGTCGCCGGCAACCAGATGCATAACCTCTACCGATTTTATCCCAAAACGGCAAAACTCCTTGCCACAATTGATGTTTCGGGAACGATCTTCGATCCAGAAGGACTCGATTTGGAGATCATCAATCAGCTTTTCCTCGAAAGCAAGCCGCTGCGCTTCTACCCACCTGAAAACTTAAGCGAGGGGGGCTTTCTCCTCGACACGCGCACCCGAAGAGAACAAACGGCCTATGCCCAGCAAACTCTGTGCTGGCGCAAAAAGGGAGGAAAGCTCGTCCAGGATTGGCTATCTGGAAATGAGATGAACCACCTGCTCCGCCATAATGTCCATCAAACGAAAGCCGATGTCTTCATCCCTGGCGGAGGGCGCCCGCGCACCCTGAATGAAAATAGCGTGAAGGACTTTCTCGATCCTACGGGCAAACCCACCGCGCGGGCGATCGTCGAAGGGGCGAACCTCTACTTGACCCCCTGGGCGCGCAGATCGCTGGAAAAACTCGGCGTTCTCATCATCAAAGATAGCTCCGCAAACAAGGGAGGGGTCACCTGCTCCTCTTTTGAGGTATTGACTAGTCTTGCCCTCTCTGAAGAGGAGTTCCTCAAAGAGAAGAAGACGATTGTCGCTGAGATCCTTGAGATCATTCGCGCTCACGCAAGAGAAGAAGCGCATCTGATGCTCGCAACCCATAAGGAGACGGGCGCCTTTCTCACCGACATCTCTGAGTGGATCTCTGAAAAAATCAACCTCTATAAAGATCAGCTCATCGCCTATCTCCAAGGAGAAACCCTCTCTAATGACCCCAAAGACCCTTTGATCCGCGGTCTACTCAAATACTGCCCTCCCATCTTGAGAGACCGGTACCAAAAGAGGGTCCTCCTAGAGGTCCCCGATGTCCATAAGAAAGCGGTCATCGCCTGCCATATCGCCTCCAGACTCGTTTATTACCGCGGTTTGGAGTGGTCTCCGACCCTCGTCGACATTTTACCGCTCATCGCCACCGATCCGCATATCGTTGGAGATGAATAGCTTAAGATCTGTTTCAGCACTCTAAAGCATAGACTGCTAAAATTTCCTTGCCTAAACTCTTCGGTTCTGTTATATTCAGTGGCAGAAGAAGAGAATAGGTATGAAACCATTAACACCCAAAAAGCCCGCCAAGGATCAAAGGGAGAGGCTCATCCTCCTCGGCCTTGTCGACCTCTACCTCGAAACGGGAAAGCCAATTGGCTCTAACACCCTAAGAGAAAATGGATTCGACTCGCTTAGCTCCGCGACGATCCGCAACTACTTCTCCAAGCTCGAGGAAGAGGGGTATCTCAAGCAGCAGCACTCCTCGGGAGGGAGGATCCCTACCGCTCTTGCCTACAAGGCTTATGCGGAGGCGCACCTCAAAGATCCCCTCCTCACAAGTGAGGAAAAGCGGACCATCGATCCCCTCTTCCAAAAGGAGACGCGCGAGGTAGCAGCCTACCTCCAACAGGCGATCGAGTCCATTAGCGAGGCAACCCGGTGCGCCGTCTTTCTCTCCGCGCCCAGATTCGATCAGGACTTTATCCTCGATATCAAACTGATCGGCATCGATGGAAATCGACTTCTCTGTGTCTTTGTCACCGACTTTGGCCTGATCCACACAGAGGTCCTCTATGCCGATAAAAAACTCTCTAGCTTCACAATCAAAAGACTTGAGGCCTATTTTAACTGGCGCCTCAACGGAATCGAAAAACCCACCCTCGATCCTGAAGAGGAGACTTTGGCCTCTCGCCTCTACAAAGAGGTCATGCTCCGCCATATCGTTAGCTACACCAACTTTAGCGCAGAAGATCTGATGCAAGCGGGCTTTTCCAAACTCCTCTCCTATCCCGACTTCAACGATGCGGCAGCGCTTGCAAGTGGACTTTCCCTTTTTGAAAATAAACAGATGCTCCGCACTCTCTTGAATGAAACGTGCGAATCCGGAGGCCTCCGCTGCTGGATTGGCGATGATCTTCTCCCCTTCGCCCCCGATGCAACCTCCTGCTCTGCTATTGTGATCCCCTACCGGATTCACCAAACCGTCTGCGGCGCCATCGGCATCTTAGGACCCAACCGGATCCCCTACCGGCACCTCTTCGGCCAGCTCGAGCACATCGCGGCGCTGATCTCAGAGTCGCTGACAAAAAGCGTCTATAAACACAAAATTTCCTTCAGAAGTCCCAAACCCTCTCATCTCGAGTTTAAAAAGGGGCATCCCGGACTGCTACTGGAAGATAAAACCTAAGGAGAAGAGATGACAGACCCGCAAATCGAATCTGAAGAAGAGACCATCGACTACAAAGACAAATACCTCCGTCAGCTTGCAGAAACGGAGAACATGCGCCGCCGGATGCAAAAAGAACGGCAGGAGATGACCCGCTTTGCTGTCGAGTCGATCCTCTCAGAATTCTTAACGCCGATCGACAATTTTGAAAATGCGCTTAAGATGACAGAGACTCTCTCGGACGAGCTGCGCACATGGGCCCAAGGGTTCCAGATGCTCCTCGGACAGTTTAAGGATGTCCTCAGCGCGAATGGCATCACTCCGTTCTCCTCGGAGGGAATGCGTTTTGACCCCGCTCTGCACGATGCGATTGAGACGGAGGAGACAAGCGAGGAAAAGGCAGGCACCGTCCTCAAAGAATACGTAAAAGGTTACCGCTGCGGCGATAGAACCGTGCGCCCTGCACGCGTCAAAGTCGGCGTCGCCACACAAACTACAGAAAACAAAACAGGAGAATAAACCTATGACACAAAAGAAAGGAAAAATCATCGGTATCGACCTTGGAACCACCAACTCTTGCGTTTCGATCATGGAGGGAGGAACTCCTAAGGTGATCGCCAACGCAGAAGGGGCGCGCACGACTCCTTCGGTCGTCGGTTATAAAGGGGGCGAGCGCCTCGTCGGCGTCGCTGCGAAGCGGCAAGCCGTCACCAATCCAGAGAAGACGATCTACTCCGCAAAGCGCTTCATCGGCAGACGCTATGATGAGGTCGCTGGTGAGACAAAAACGGTTCCCTACAAAGTGACGAAAAACAGCAATGGAGACGCCGTCTTTGAAATCGATGGCAAAATCGTCACTCCCGAGGAAGTCGGCGCCCAAGTGCTTCTCAAGATGAAAGAGACTGCAGAAGCCTATCTCGGCGAGCCGGTCACAGAAGCTGTGATCACCGTTCCCGCTTACTTCAACGATGCCCAGCGCCAGTCGACCAAAGACGCAGGGCGGATTGCTGGCCTAGACGTGAAACGGATCATCCCTGAGCCCACAGCAGCAGCTCTCGCATATGGCCTCGATAAGCAACACGAGAAAAAAATCGCCGTCTTCGACTTAGGGGGCGGAACATTTGATATCTCGATCATGGAAATTGGCGATGGCGTCTTCGAGGTGCTCTCAACCAATGGGGACACCCACCTCGGTGGAGATGACTTCGATAACGCGATCCTCCACTGGATGTTAGACGAGTTCAAAAAAGAGCACGGCGTCGACTTAAGCAAAGACAAAATGGCGCTGCAGCGTCTGCGCGATGCGGCGGAAAAAGCGAAGATTGAGCTCTCCGGAACCCAATCTACCGATATCAACCAGCCGTTCATCACCATGGATGCGACAGGTCCTAAACACCTTGCGCTCACACTGTCTCGTGCCAAACTCGAGAGCCTCTGTCACGATCTCATCGAGCGCACAGCAGAACCTTGCCGCAAGGCGCTCAAAGACGCGGGCCTAAGCGCCAGCCAGATCGACGAAGTGATCCTCGTCGGTGGAATGTCGCGCATGCCTGCTGTCGAGAGAAAAGTGAAGGAGATCTTCGGAAAAGAGCCCCATAAGGGCGTAAACCCCGATGAAGTCGTCGCAATCGGCGCGGCTATCCAAGGCGCAGTTCTTACAGGCGAAGTGAAAGAGGTTCTGCTCCTCGACGTGATCCCTCTAACCCTCGGTATCGAGACATTAGGGGGCGTGATGACGCCGATTGTCGAGCGCAATACGACAATCCCCGCTCAGAAGAAGCAGATCTTCTCTACCGCTGCGGATAACCAACCCGCTGTGACCATTGTCGTCCTCCAAGGAGAGCGCAAAATGGCCAAGGACAACAAGGAGATCGGCAGATTCGACCTCGCCGACATCCCCCCTGCGCCACGCGGCACACCCCAAATCGAGGTGTCTTTCGATATCGATGCGAACGGAATCCTCCAAGTCTCCGCGAAAGATGTCCAGCGCGGCGTCCAGCAGAAAATCCGAATTGAAGCCAAGTCGGGCCTTTCTGAAAGTGAGATCCAGCGCATGCTCAAAGATGCAGAGGATCACCAAGAAGAGGATAAAAAGCGCAAAGAGGAAGTCGAAACGCGCAACGAAGCCGATGCCCTCGTCTTCCGCGCCGAGAAGGCCCTCAAGGACAACAAGGAACAGCTGCCAAAAGATGTCGTCGATACGGTGCAAAGCAAGGTCGACGATGTGAAAAAGGCGCTCGAGTCAGGAGATATCTCACGCATTAAATCTGCGTCAGATGCTCTAAACACGCATATGCAGAAGATCGGCGAGGCAATGCAAGCCCAAGGGGGCGCGCAGCAAGGAGCTCCTGCTCCCGAGCAGAAACAGGGCAAGCCTGACATCGAGGAAGCAGAGGTTGAAATCCTCGACGACGAAGACAAATAAGCTCCTTTCATCGCCTCCTCTCCATTCTGGAGAGGGGGCTTTTTCTTTTGTTGAACTAATAACTATAATAAGTTATAATTAACAACAAAAAGAACATGTCCGCATTAACTGGAATAAGCAGTAATTTATTTAATCCGATCTCATTAGAACCTCTCCCCTTCTGGGAGAACGCACGCTTGCAATTCAAGCAAAATGCAGCTGCAAACTCCTTTACCTTAGAAGGCATAGAGTACCCACGCAAAGCGCTGGAAAATGCTTTGTCACTCGGCAGTCTAAAACACTATCCTCCCTTACCCCTTCTAGATTATTTGGCAGAGGATCCCCTGAGAAGCGCCACCTTGAAAACAACCCCCTACTGCTTTCTTGACAACCTTTTCGAAAAAGATCCTCAGTTGACTCAACAACTCCTTGAAGATCCTTACTGGCGAGAGGTCGTCTATGGCGATATGCATCATCTTTCTGACCCGCTTGTCATTTATCTCTTGGAACACCTTATTCCTCTCTATCCGATGACGCCACCTGCACTGAATACGTTTTTACAGCGCCATCTATTTCCATCTGCCGTACGGATGGGAAATGGCACTCCCAATCTAGAAATTGTAAAACTTGCCATCGCCCGTGGCGCTAAGTTATCTAAACTCCATCAGAAATACCTCTTTTCCTATTCTGATGCGTTATTTGAAGGTCTGTCGTATCTAATCGACATTCATGGAGAAAGGGAGGGGATCCCCTTTTTTCACATGCTCGTGAAAAGAAATGAAACCAAGCTCATCAGAGAGTGGATCGCGCGCGGGGTAAACATCCATAAGCTAAGTAAGGAGGGCGTCTCTGCCCTGCATGTTGCCGCAGGCTCTGATCATCTAGAAATTGCCTCCCTTCTCCTTGTGGAGGGAGCGGATGTAAACCAAGCGACGTCCTCTGGGATCACCCCCCTCCATCTTGCTGCAATGAGACGCAACCTACCTATGGTGATCCTCCTCACTACAAGTGGTGCCGATCCCAATCTTCTCGATTTTGAAGATCGCTCTCCCTTTCACTGCGCCTACTTAAGTCTCTACCCCTCCCTACGCCCCTTTTCCGTTGCGAGCTTCTTGTTTGAACATGGAGCCGATCCCCTAATTTCTCAGTCAGCGTTATACCCTTTGGCTCAGCTAAAGCTCTTTACGAAGTGGGGCATCTCAGAAGAGGTGCAAAATCGAATGAAGGAGCTCCATCTACGCAAGATGAACGCGCATGTCAACCATATCGGGGGCCCATCCCTTCTGGTTGAAGGGGAGAAGGAATCAGATTTCCTCCTAGAAGGATTTCACAGTTTTCTGTTTTTTAAACCGATCCTCGCGGCACTAAAGTGCGAAGATCTCGTAATTGCGATGAAGGGGCTTGAACAAGATGTGCTGCGCAGCGACGCTGAGATCTTATCCCAGATTCAAAATGGAGAAACCACCCTGATCCCATGCGGATACCGGCGCCATGCATCGATGCTAATTTTTATAGATGGGTATGTGTTTGTCTGCGACACCAACCAGGACCGTCCGATCCAGGCGTTTCTCTTTGATAGGGAAAAGCTCGATGAGGCGACTATCTTTGAGATTCGCGAGGCCAAGACACGAAAACCCGTTGAGCTACTGCCGGGCTTAGAACCCTCCGTTAGCAAACACCGTTTAATTAACCGCTTCTCTTCCATTAGAACTCAAACCGTAGGGAATTGTACCTGGGCCTGCTTAGAGGCCGCACTGTATGTGCTTTTCATGGTCCGCGAAACAAAAGGTATAAGTGGTGGCCAAGAAATGATCAAACAAATGGTTGACAAGGACTCTGCCTTCCGCAATATCATTTTAAAAATCCAGACCCACCTTCTAGACAAATACCTGCGCTTCCATGAATCGAATAAAAGTCCCTTTCTTCCCGATTTTCCGCTCCTCAAACGGATCCGAGGGATGCGCGCTGACAATTTAGATTCCTCCATGTTAGAAAGATTGGGACAACTCATCCACAAGCACCCGAGAGCGCATTTTTTTGAAGAAAGACATGAGGCCTTCCTTGAAAGGATGAATACCTATCGCGACGGGGGAGGGCGATTTAATCCTGATCGATATGATGCAAGCCTAGCAAAAGACAGAATAGATTATATCACTTTATTTAAAGTGTATTGCAAGTAAGTTCAAATTCTGATACAATCTAGTTAATTACATAATTATTTTATAAAATAAAATGACAGCAATTACTGGCTCGCGCTTTTCCTTTTCTGCATCCGCGCTAATTGAGTCGCGTCCCATTGTAAGTGAGCTACTTCATGCGGAAATCCCCGATTTCAGCTTAGAACATTATCCGATTGAATATCTGGTCGATTATCTCCTTACAAGGGATTTCAAAGAAAGACTTGAATTAATTAAAAAATCTCCTATTAACTTCTTGTTCTATGTGCATGAAAAAAATCCAGAATGCATGAGAGAGTTAGCCAATACCCCTTTCTGGCAAAGAGAGCTCGGCAAAGCGTATATCCAGCTTGTAGAATACGATGAGCATCTGGTCCGCTTTCTCGTAGCAAACTCCACCATTCCCACTCCGCTCCTCTCTTCCTGCGTAAATCTCTTTTTAGGCGCGCTTCTAGACCGCGCCTCTCCTAATATGGACAAGGTGAGGCTTGCTGTCTCTTTGGGAGCTAAGCTGGAAAATTATGCGATCACATCTCTGTTCGGCTTCTCTGGAATGCCCTTTCAAAACCTCATGCGTCTTTTTGTGGAGCACCATCTGATCACTCTGGATGGTAAAGATAGGCACGGGATCCCTTTCTTCCATTTACTGGTTAAAAGGGATGAGATAGCCCTCGTTAGGGAGTGGATTGAAATGGGTGTGGATCTGGAGCTCTGCTCTGAAGAGGGAGTAAGAGCTTTGCATGTTGCAGCAGGATCTTCTCATTTAAAGATGGTCCAGCTTTTGATCGAAAAAGGTGCCGCTGTGAATGCTGCGACCCTCTCGGGGATCACTCCACTACATCTTAGCGCGCTCAATGGCAATCTCCCCATCACACAAGCTCTAGTCTATGCGGGAGCAGATCCCAATACCCTCGATGCCGATCTGCTTTCGCCTTTTCACTGTGCATATTTTAACATGCGCCCATTTGCCCTTGGCAGCTTTCTATTCGAACACGGGGCTAACCCGATGGTTTCGGAGGAGGCTTTCTATGACTTAACCCAGATCGGATTCTTTGATAAAAAAACGATTTCACAAACCGTCCGAGCGAGGAAAAAAGATCAAAGTTTGCGCATCATGAATGCCCACACACATCATTTGGGCGGGATTTCTGTCGCTTTGGAAGGAGAAGGGGGATCGACTACCTTTTTAGAGGGGTTCTTTGCGCAAGCCTTTTTAAAACCTCTCATCAAAGTGCTAAGTGAAACGGATGGAGGGCGCCAAGTTGCCCCTCATTTCTCCGCCATCCGGGATTTCGGACGCAGTGATGCAGAGATTCTCGGGCAAATTCAACGAGGCGAAATGACTCTGATCCCTTCGGGATATACAGGTCATGCCTCGATGCTTGTCTTTTTTGATCAAACCGTCGCTATTTGCGATACCAATCAACAAAATCCCATCTTATTTTGCGATTTTGACCCAGAAGAGCTCGATCTGGAAGACATCGCCGATATCCGCGAGGCTAAGCAGCGGAATGTGCTTCACCAGCGCGTGGCACTCCGCCCCTCTGAGAGCAAAAAAGTGCTCGAAGAAGAGAGCCCCATCCAAAATCAGGTCGTCGGGAACTGCTCATGGGCGTGCATCGAAGCAGCACTTTACGTCGTTTTAATGGTCGAAGCGACAAAGCATCTTTCCGACCCCGATGCAATACGGGAAAAAATTGCAGAAACGAAACCGGTATTTCGCGAGATCCTCTTGCAGATGCAGATTCGCCTACTCGACAAGTATCTTCGGTTGCATGAATTGGCTAGGAGCCCCTATTCCCCTGACTTTGCCCTACTCGAAAAACTCCAAAAAAACCTAGAGGGCAAAGAGGGGTCTCAAATAGGATCTCTACTTTCAAGAGTAAAGCATCTGACCATAGCCCATCCTCAACTCACAGCATTTCAAGAAGAAATGGCCGATTTCTTGGAGGATATGAAGGAGTTCTATTCAGATGCTGAATTTGATCTAGAAAGGTTTCACCAGAACCCACCTGATAATAAGATCACCTACCATCAACTCTTTCAGAAATATTGCAACTTTTGGAGTTGAGAATCTTTTCCACGCGCTTGTCAAGATCTTCTACGGACAACTGCCCTGAAAGAAATCCCTCTTTTAATGCCCTAATGGCCTCAGGTACTTGGACGGACAAAATGTGTTCCACTGCATCTGAGAGATGATCCCCATAGAGAAGTAGATCATGTCCCGCTTGAAATGCGCGCAGGGCGATCTCTCCTGGAGAATGCTCGCGAGTCAGCGCATTCATGTTGAGCGCATCGGTGAGGATCAGACCGTGAAACCTAAGGGTTTCTTGCAATAGATCGGTGATAATTGCGCGAGAAAAGGTTGCGGGTTCTTCCGCAAGAGCAGGGACGTACAGGTGTCCACTCATGATTGCAGCAACGCCGCTTTCAATTGCGCCTTTAAAGGGGATGAGCTCTAACTGCTCCAGCTCTTCTTTAGAGCGGTGAATTTGGGGCAGCGCGACATGGGAGTCGACTGCAGCATCTCCATGTCCCGGAAAATGTTTGGCGCAGGCGAGAATACCCGTTGACTGGATCCCCTGAATAACGCGATTTCCACAGCGAGCCACCACTTCGGGATCCTGGCTAAAAGAGCGCGCGCCGATGATTGGATTATCGGGGTTGGAATCGACATCGACCACGGGACCAAGACAAAGATGCGCACCGACTGCTCTGCACTGGCGCCCGATCTCCTGGCCAATCTCATAGAGATCGTCTTGTTTTCCAAGTTCCCGATTCTTAGGAAGGGGGGGAACATCGGTTAGGCGCATGCCAACGCCCCACTCTGCATCTTGGACGTGAAGGAGGGGAATTGAGGCGGCTTTTGCAAGGCGAGAAATGAGAGCTAGCTGGTCCTGGGAGGTCCCCTGCTTGAAGAGGACCCCTCCGATATGGTGATCCCTTAGAAGGGCTTCTAAAGCGATAAAATGGGCTTCCCCTCCGAGGGGGCATGCGGGGATGATGAATAGTTGCCCAATCTTCTGGTCTAGAGATAAATCGCTAAGTTGCTTACAATGAGCTGCTTGTAATGAGAACAT
This sequence comes from Verrucomicrobiota bacterium, assembly GCA_018240135.1. Taxonomy (GTDB): domain Bacteria; phylum Chlamydiota; class Chlamydiia; order Chlamydiales; family Rhabdochlamydiaceae; genus SZAS-13. Next base: position 14,852 of record JAFEGI010000019.1, on the reverse strand, counting down.
TAAAATTAAAACTATGTTTAATCTAAGTCTAATTTCTGATATAATCATTGTCATAATAAATACAAATAGAGGTTCTTATGACTATCCAACAGGCTGTTAATGAATTCAACCGTCTGCATACCATTTTCTTGACTACCCCAACGGATGCAGGCCTTGCACTTGTGCTTGCGCAGCAAGAGAAAATCAACCAACTTCTCGCTCAGCCCGCTCTGCAAGGCGAGAGGGTCAAGGTACAGGGGGAAATCGAAGCAAAAGTTGCAAGCGTCTTTAGCCAAGCTACCTCATCCTCCAGTTCTAGCAGCATAGCACAGCCTATAGCCGGTGTAAAAGGGTTTAGAAATAGCGCGAATAACTGCTGGGCGAATGCCTTCTTGCAAATGGTGCTCAACACGCCCAGTCTGGAAGAGATGTATAGAGTGGTTGCAAATGCAAATCCCAACGTGCAAGCAAAAATGCTCCGTGCGCTTGAGCAATACCGCAATACAAGTTCTGAGCCAGCCGATGCAGCAGTCTCTCAAGGCGTAAGGGAAGCGTTCCATGAGCTTTTTAACCGCTTTTCTCCATCTGCTTCAAGGCAAGAGGATGCGGATGAGGCGCGCTCTTCTCTTGTAGAGGCCTATTCCCTCCTAATGCCAGATTCTCCCCATTTTACTCCCCTGGAGACGATCACAGAGTGTCAGCTGGTAAACCTTCTGCCCTGCGATCCAAACAACGTGCGCGATCGCACTCAACTCAATCAAGACAATACGATCCGCTCTACAGAGAGGACGAATCTCATTCCCCTACACATCGCCCCGGGCGTGCCTTTTGAGTACTTATTAGAAGGGTTTTTCCACACCGACCTAAATCAGGATGACCTGGCGACTTATTGGACTCCCGATGGGAACTTAGGATCTTATAAACGCTTATCGGAAACACACTGCTTTACCAAAGAGCCCGAGGAGTTCTTCCTCCGTTTAAATCGGTTCCAAATGGATGGTTCTAAAATCGGAGACCGAGTCGATGTCCCCCGCTATCTGACCCTTCCAGCTCATACTGGGCGCTATGCACTCGATTCGTTTATTCAGCATCTAGGCGCAACTAGCAGATCGGGCCACTATATCGCGTATAAACGCGTGGATGGAAGGTGGTACTGCTGTAATGACGCAACCGTAAGAGCTGTATCTGAAGCAGATGTCGATCAGGCACTTCGCACAAGTTACATCTACCATTATAGCAAAACGACGGAAGCGGTTTCTACTTCTCCAAGACAGATCTCCCCCATAGAGAGACTGGAGGGGCTTTTAAGAGAACCTAAGCGTCTTGCCGAGCAGCTAAGGGAATTAGAAGCTGCCTATCCTCAAATTGTATGGGCATTTCACCACATTCTGTGGATCCACTATGGAAAGGATGGAAGGGCTGCTCTCGATGAAAATCCAAGCAGGCTCTTGGAAATTAAAGATCCCTACATCATGCCAACAGGTGGGAATCTGATTGAGCAGGCGATTGCTTTTGAAGAGCGCAAGCAGCTCGAAGAGTTTATCACGCGAGCTGATACGTCTTTTGTGGGAGAGCTGCCCGAGAAGATCCGGTGGAAACTCGAAGGCAAGATCTACACAGTGCATAAGAAGGAGCTTGGCGTCCCAGAGCTCCCGATGAACTATGGCAAAGACACCCTTGAGCATTGCGATGTACGGGAATTAATCCGCATCTCAAAGCTCGTGCTTGAGGATCTAAAACCTCATCAAGCGATTACAGCCTCTACAACGCTAACTCCTGAGCAAAAGAAAGAGGCGCTCAAAAGAATCGCGTGAAGAGGCGCGCGAGATCGTGATAGGTTAGGTAGATAAAAAAGGCAATGAGCAAAATCACAAAGGGGATGATGAGCTTTTCCATCGTCTTTGCGCTAATCGGCTTGCCTGTCACACTTTCCCACAGAGAAAAGCAGATATGCCCTCCATCGAGCACAGGGATTGGCAAAAGGTTTAAAATCCCAAGGTTGAGACTAATCATACCGAGCCAAAAGAGGGCCTCTTTAATCCCCACGCCCCAGCTATGCTGCATCACTTGAACAATCCCCACAGGTCCAGAGAGCCATTTGGGACTCAGGTTCCCTGTAAATAGGGAGACCAGTGTTCTCCAAGTCTCTTTAAAGACGTTGCCGAATAACACGAAGGGAGAGGGGTTATAGGTCACCTCGCGGTCGAGGAGCACGATACCAAGAAGTACCCGCTTCTGGCTCTCTTCCAAATCGCGCAGCGCCATTTTCTTCGCTTCGGGATCCTTCATCTCCTCGATGACTTTCTTTTCCGCAGCGATCTCGTTAGCCCTTTTTTCGCTGAGCTCTTTAGGCAATTCAAAGGCATCTAGCGGTTTCGGAGCGACGGGATTTAAAAGGCGCAGGTTGCCGCGCTCTTTCACTCCATTTGGGGTGCCAATCGATTGAATAAGCGCTTCGAGGTCATTCCAGTCGATATCTCCGATGAACGCCTTATCCGCCTCTTTTGAGGAGATCTTCTGAAGTGTCCCCTCATGCTTGACGATAATTTGGATGTGGCGCGTTTGCAGAAGACGGAGCATCTCTGCTGAACTGGTAACGGCAATCCCATCGACGGCCAGGATCTGATCTCCTACCTGGAGGGGGGATTCAAGGGGCGCTCGAGATGTCGCCATATGCTCTTGTTCAATCGTCTCCTCATTGAGGTAAGAGAGGGGGTTTTCCACTATGCAAGAAGCAGTGAGGTTGTAGGGAATAAAGAAGAGATCAGAGAGTTTTCCCGCGAGCTGTGCTGCATGCTGCCAGTCACCTAGCTCCTCCTTTTGCAGAGGGGTCAGGCGCAGGTCCGCAACTTTTAGGCGCGGAATGCGGGCGAGCAATGTCTTTCCCCCTCTAGAGAGGGTGAGGAGAGCCTTGGGTTCATTGACCGTCTCAATGAGTTGCTGTTTGGAGAAGATGACAGCGCCATCTGCCCAGAGAATTCGGTCCCCATTTGCGATGCCGCTTTTTGCCATCGGGGAATCGGCGGGAATGGGGTTTGCCGTCCCATCAGCATAGGGTTTGTAGAGCACGTACCCCGCAGGGCGGACACTTCCCATGACGATACCCGCTCTATCCATCACATTTGCGTCTTTGTCGTAGGTGAATTGGAAGGTAAAGGGGCTCTTTGTTTGTGCGAGATAGTCGACTTTTTCCCCGCCCAGAACAGGAGGGGTCTCATCGAGAATGGCAGCGTAGAGGAGATCTTGGAAGCTCCCGAAAGGTTTGTGGTTTAGATTGGTGATCACATCGCCCGGACGAATATCGGCATGATAGGCAGCAGAAGTGGGATCGACAGAGCCGATGAGGTGCGTAAATTCAGAGAAGGGTTTTTGTCTGCCGCCGAGAAACCAGAGCGCGCAAAAGGCGAAAAAGGCAAAGGCGATGTTGACAATCGGGCCCGCTAAGGCCACTTTAATCCGAGATAGGGGCTTTTTCCCAAAGAACCCATCGGGGATTTGGTGGGGTTCTAGAGCCCCTTTTTTCTCCATCCCGGCAATGCGGACATACCCGCCAAAGGGGAGCCAGCCGATTTGCCATTTCACGCCATTTCTCTCCCAGGCGAAAAGGGGGTCTCCAAAGCCAATGGAAAATGCTTCTACTGTCATCCCCTGCCTTCTTGCCACCCAAAAGTGACCAAATTCGTGGATGAAAATCAGAAATCCGAGGCCAAATGCCGCGAGGAGGATGTGAAGGATCGTGAAAATCATAATTAACTCATTGCCAGGGCTTGTTCCCGCGCGTTTTGATCCGCGGTGTGAAGAATTTCTAAACTGAGTGGGGACTCTACTCTATGGGAGCTCAAAAGGCGCTCCAACCGATCGGGGATATCGATCCATGCGATTTTTCCGGAGACGAACTGCTCTACACACACTTCATTTGCAGCGCTTAAGAAGCAGGGAGCCGTCCCCCCTTTGCGCAGCGCTTCGTAGGCTAAATCGAGACAGCGAAACCGCTCTCGATCGGGTGGGAAAAACTCGAGGGTTCTCATCTTTGTAAAATCAAAGGGTGGGAGAATCCCCCGCTCTCTTTTGGGATAGGTCAGAGCATATTGGATCGGGATCAGCATGCTCGGCTCAGAGAGCTGCGCAAGCATCGAGCCATCGATCATTTCGACAAAGCTGTGCACAATACTTTGGGGGTGAATGACGACCTCAATCTGATCGAGGGGAATACCAAAGAGCCAGCGCGCTTCGATCACCTCTAAGCCCTTATTCATGAGGTTAGAGCTATCGATTGTCACTTTAGGTCCCATCCGCCAGTTGGGGTGTTTAAGGGCCTCTTCAAGGCGTACAGAGCGCAAATCCTCATCGGAATGGTAGAGAAAAGGACCGCCCGATGCAGTGAGAACAAGACGGCGTACCTCAGAGCGGGGCTTTCCATCGAGACATTGCCAAAGAGCGCTGTGTTCACTGTCGATAGGCAAAATCGAGACGCCGAATTTCTCCGCCTCCTTCACAATCAGCTCCCCTGCACTGATCAGCACCTCTTTATTGGCAAGAGCGACCGTCTTTCTCGAGCGAATGGCGGAGAGAGTAGGTGCAATGCCCACACTTCCCGATAGTGCAGAAACGACGAGCTCCACGGAGCCAAGGGATGCAACCTCGAGAAGTCCCTCCATTCCAGCCACGACGGGAATATGGGGAATTCTCTTTTGGAGAAGATGTGCCTTTTCTTTGTCATAGACCGCAAGAAGGCGCGGATGGAAAAGACGAGCTTGCTCTTCGAGAAGATCGATCTGGGAGTGGGCGGCAAGCGCTTCGACACGCAGCGACTGCTCTCCTAGATGACGGGCGACTTGGAGGGTGCTCCTCCCTATCGAACCAGTACTTCCCAAAACTGCGATAGTTTTATGCATGATTGGATAGGAATTTACCACTCTGTAGACGCCGTGTCAATTGCTTTGCAAGGGCAATTGCGAGAAAAAGGGTTCCCAAAACGGTGACAGAGAGCCCTGCGGTCGATACCGGCAGGTGGTAGACACTCAAAAGGTGGCGAGAGAGGGCGACGCTAATGAGAGAGGAACCGATCCCCAAAGCCCCAGCAATGAAAAGAAGATATTTTAGGCGATGGGTCAACAGCCGGGCGGCGAGAACGGGTCCCACGAGATAGCAAAGAACAAGAAGGACCCCAACCGCTCTAAACGCACCGATGACTGTGAGGGAGGTGAGAAACATCAAAAGGTAGTTGAGTAGATTTGAAGAGAACCCGATCGCGTTGCCAAATGGCGCATCAAAAGCCGTGAGTTTGAATTCTTTGTAAAAGAGAGTGATGATCAGCGCATCGAAAAGGGTAATCCCCGCAATCAATTTGAGATCGTGAACATGGAGCGCATCCACATTTCCCATGATCGCCTCAATCCCAATATGTGCATTGCGCGTATAGACAGTGACGAGCACGACGCCGAGGGCAAAAAGGGTGGTAAACACAAGACCTGTGCTCGCATCGACTTGCAATTTTAAAAGGTGGGTTAGTCCCTGAGTAAGGAGGGTGGTCATCAGCCCTGTTAAAAGAGAGGCGATGAGCAGGACATCGATGCCGATGGCATGGGCGTGGGAAGGGGTTTCTCCAAGGGGAATTAGAAGGATGTAGGCAATAACGATTCCCAAAAGGACAGTATGGGACAAAGAGTTGGCGAGCATTGCCATTTTTTTAAGGACGAGGAAGGAGCCAACGAGCACGGAAGAGAGGGCCACTAAGGAGAGAACGAGGACCTGCACTTCATCCGATGCCAACATTTCCTGTCCGAAGAGGATCTGCCCTATCCTCTGAAAGAAGAGGAGGAAAAATTCCCCAAAGGTCGATCCAGCATAGGGATTATTCATAGGGTGGGCTCCTTGGGGGGGATCGGCTGCGCATGGGGATCTTGCTTGGGATCTCCGAGAAGTTCAGAGAGTCTGCGCTCGAGCTCAGGAGTAATGATGTGCTCCATCTCTTCCGCACTGCGGTGCACCTTTTCCGCGCCCTGACCGAGGAAAACAAGGTAAGCTTCCCATAGTCTATGGACACGGACGATTTGAGCCGCGCGCAAAGCTCCCTCTTTCGTCAGTTTTCCAGAAGAAATCCACCCCTGCCAGCTGAGCTGAAAGAGAAGATAGGCGGCGGTGATTTTAGAAATCCCCTGGGACTCTGCCACCCTCCCAATTGAGGTTTCCTTCCCCTCTCTCCATAAAAATTTGAGAATGTTTTCGCGCTGACAACGCAGTCGAAAAGAGCGCACCCGATAAAACCGACTGATTAAACCGCTTTTGGGTGCAAAAAGAAGGGAGACTACGCAAATCGCCGATGCCGATAATAGGATCATCGGGCCTGTGGGCAGGGAGAAGCGACCACCCACCCACTGGGGAATCTCGACGGAAAAATAATTCCCGCAAAACCCACTGACCGCTCCAAAAAAGCCGGCAAGCAGAAGGATAAGTCCCAAACGGTGGGTAAACTGACGGGCAGCTACCGCCGGTGCAATGAGCATTCCTGCCATCAATACAACGCCGACACTGCGGATCCCAATCACAATCGCTAAAGTCAGAAGGGAAAAGAGGAGCGCATCGAGTGGGCGCGTGGGAAGCCCTACAGTCTTTGCGAAGTCGCGATCGAAGAGGAGCATTTTGATCGGTTGATACAGAGCAAACAAGACAGCTAGAACCACAAGAGCTAAAAGGGCATAGATGGCGACATGCACACTCGTCATCGTCGCAGCTTGGCCATACAAAAATAGTTGAATCGTCTTATACCATAGAGCGTGCGTAAACTGGATCCGGCTTGCGATTAAGATGCCCACGCCAAAAAAAACGGAGAGGACGAGGCAAAGTGCCGCATCGCTTTGGATTTTAAGACGCGTTTCAAGCTTTTGGACGGCATATAGACCAAGAAGTGAGGTGGTAAATGCGCCGATGAGGATGGCGATGGCCATCCCCTGATCTGCATCGGGAAAAAGCGTCGCAGTGATAAGAACACTTAGGACCACCCCGGGATACGCGGCATGCGAGAGGGCCTCTCCGAGAAGCGAACGCTTGCGAAGAACAACCATCACGCCCACAAGAGCGGATGAGAGGCACATCAGCATACTGCCAAGAGTTGGCGCCTGAAGGACGGGATCGACAAAATACTCCCACATCAACGGATTCCAGAGGTTTTGTTCTGCGTGAGCTTCGCCGCCTCTTCTAGAAGGGCGCTTCCCTTTCCATACGTGCGGAGGATCGAGTCGCTATGAAAGACATCGGCGACAGGACCGCAAGCAATCAGGCATGTATTGAGGAGGATCACCCAATCAAAATAGGTTCCGACGGTGCTTAAATCGTGATGGACAACAAGTAGGGTTTTTCCCTGCGCTTTCCATTTGTCCATGAGTGCAATGATCGCCTTTTCTGTCGCCATATCGACACCTGCAAACGGCTCATCCATCAGGTAGAGATCGGCATCTTGAAGCAGCGCTCTAGCGATAAATAGGCGCTGCTGCTGTCCGCCCGAGAGTTCGCTGATCTGCCTATCCGCAAAGGCAAGCATTCCCACGGTTTCGAGCGCACGCATCACCGCCTCTCGATCTGCGGCATTAGGACGCTTGAGATACCCAAGCTTCCCATAGCGCCCCATCAAAACCACTTCAAACGCGCTAATCGGAAAATCCCAATCGACTGAGTTTCTCTGGGGAATATACGCCACTTTGTCCCGCACCCTTTTAAGAGGAAAGCCGAAAAACTCGACCTTGCCGGATAAAGGGCTGATCATGCCAAGAAGGGCTTTAAGTAGAGTGCTCTTGCCTGCACCATTGGGACCGACAATCCCCACCAGCTTCCCCTTAGGAATTTCAAAATGGACATCCCAGAGTACGGGGGTCTTATCGTATCCCACACTGAGCTGATCGACGGTGAGCACGTACTCTTTTGTCATTTCTCCTCCCAAGCGCGGACGAGAAGATCGGCATTATAGTCCATCATCTTGAAATAGGAGTCCGCTCCACTCCCTATAGGCCCAATCGCATCTCCATATAGCGCGCGGTCGGCAATAGCAACGGAGAGCCCTTTGCGCGCGCAGGCATGTACAATCTTTTTTAACGAATCCCGGCTCACATTCGATTCGGGAAACACAATGTGGATATCGAATTGGAAGAGGTGGTCGACAATCCCCTGAATATCGGCAGCGCCGAGCTGCCCATCTGGGGCGAGTCCTTCCGGCGCATCAAAACGCGCGCGCCAAGATGGCTCATCTGGATCCGCTAGATAAGCTCTAGTAAAATAATTGAACGCGTCGTGGCTAGTGACTAGGTAGCGCTTACTAGCAGGGACAGATTGCAATTGTTTTTTGATCGCATCGTGCTGCTGGAGCATCGCAACCCGCAGATCCTCTCCATTTTTTCGATACAGCGCCTCCCCGTCTGGATCGACCTGGGAAAGGGCATCTACGATCGGCTCGATGATCTCTGCCCAAAGAGAGAGATCCATCCATAGATGGGGATCGACATCGCGTCCCACATGAAGGATCTGGTCTGGATAGCGCTCCATCACCTGATCGCCGACGCCAACTGCCCGGGGATGCCTCTCGAGCTGATAGCGCAAGCTCGCCCCATGTTCAAGACCGAGCCCATTGTAAAAGACAATTTGAGCTCCTAGCAGCTTTTCATCATCCCCCTTCACGAGTTCATAACTATGCGGGTCGATCTGGCCAATGATCAAACATTGCCGAAAGATCCGCTCCCCCCCGATTGCCCCCACCACATCATCGATCATAGCTGTCGTCGATAGGACGCGCACCTTCCCATCTGACCCCATCGTATGAACCGAATCGGAACAGCCGCCCAAAAAGAGTAAACAGACAATACAAATTAATCTTCTCATTGCAAAAGGATTCTAAACCCATTTTTTTCGCAGGTCAAGAAGAACCTAGTTTTTCGTCTCTATATGAGGGTAATAACCTCTATAGAAAGACCCAAAAATATAGAGAAAAGAGACATAGTCTTTGCAAATAAATTCGCGATCGGTTATATCACTTAGAATCACAATTAACTGGTTATAACAGAAGGAAATCCTATGAACCCACGAGGAGAAACAATGGAACCGAAAACAAAGAATCTTCGTGAAATCGAAGAAGTTATTTCAAAAGCAATAAAGAAAGTAAATGGCCGCAAAGAAAATGATTTATGTAAATATTTGCCTATGACATCTGGCGGCTACATGCACCATTTTACTTTACGCAAAATGAAAAATCGCCAGCCTGCGGAACTGGGCACTTTAATTGAAAAGTTTATTATTAATTCCGACAAACCCTCAGTAGTCGCTCCTAAGCAGCGCGCTGCTCGTGGTTCTAGAAAGCGCCGCGACCAACTCACCTTCACCCGCAACCAGTTAGAGAGAATGCTCAACATCGCGCGTCTCGCTGGTGACAAAGAGATGGTTTCTGTCCTCGCACCTAAAAAATCTTTAGCTGCATGCAAAAGGGACCTGATCTCCTCAATCCGCCATGGTAGAGTAGAACCTGAGCTATGGAACGCCTATGTGGAATCCCTTAACATGATGCAGCAGGCAAGCGCTCCTATCAACGAAATGCTCCAAATGCTGAACAAATAATTTTATTTTTGCCTCATATTCCCCTCTGCCGCATCTAGTGGCAGAGGGGCTTTTTTTGGCTTGTGGTTTTCTTACCCTAATGTTATCCTCTTGTAGTGCAAATATTTTTGAACCTCTTTTTAGCTAAGCTCAATTTGAAGGAATAAACATGACAACAAAGTCAGACACGCCCAACGACTCCGTCTTCACGGGTCTTCGCGGCATTTTTTGGCCCATCCATGGATTCGAACTGAAGAAGTTCCTCCCGATGGGAATTATGATGATGTGTATCTTGTTCAATTACACCATCCTAAGAGATACAAAAGACACTTTAATGGTGAATGCTCCCGGAGGCGGCGCAGAGTGTCTATCGTTCTTGAAACTCTACGGCGTTACCCCAGCTGCTATTTTGTTTATGATTCTCTTCATAAAACTGGCAAACGTCTTTTCAAGAGAGCGCCTGTTTTATGTGATCATCGCCCCCTTCCTCGTCTTCTTCGGCGCATTTGCGTTCTTCTTCTATCCAAATAAAGAAGCGCTGCACATGAGCATGGACTCGATCCAGGCGGCTCAAGCATCCCTACCCAACCTGCACTGGCTGATCCCTGTTGTGGGCAACTGGAGCTTTAGCATTTTCTACATCCTTTCAGAACTCTGGGGAAGCGTTGTCCTCTCGATGCTATTCTGGCAGTTTGCTAATGAAATCACCAAAATTACCGAAGCGAAGCGCTTTTATGGCCTTTTCGGGATGATTGGGAACATCGGTCTGCTCTTATCTGGACCGCTCATCATCTTTTCTGCAAAGTATGCAAAATCTCTACCAAAAGATATCGACTCATTTGGCGTGAATCTTAAGATGCTGATGGGATCTGTAATCCTCTCTGGAGCGATTGCGATCTTTACCTACTGGTGGATGAACAGAAATGTCTTGACTGACCCTGCCCTCTACCAACCCGGCCAAGGGAAGAAAAAAGAGAAAGCGAAACTTTCTGTTATCGAGAGCTTCCGCTATATCCTAAAGAACCCCTACCTGGGACTCATTGCGATCCTCGTTCTCTCTTATGGCGTGGCTATTAACCTCGTCGAAGGGGTCTGGAAAGGTCAAATTAAAATTGCCTTCCCCGACATGAACGACTACAACATGTTCATGGGTCAGTTCTCCACATGGACTGGAGCCATTACCATCTTCCTCATGGTTGTTGGTAACAACATTTTGAGAAAGCTCAGCTGGACAAAAGCGGCGATCCTGACGCCAATCATGGTCCTTGTCACCTCCTCCATCTTCTTCTGGGTTGTATGGAACGGGACAAAGAGCACCCCATTTGCTCCTCTCATGGGAGTGACTGTGGTACTCGTGGCAGTGATCGTTGGCCAAGTTCAAAACGTGCTTTCGAAAGGGACCAAGTACTCCCTCTTCGATTCGACCAAACAGATGGCTTACATCCCCCTAGACCAAGAAGCGAAAGTCAAAGGTCAGGCGGCGGTCGAAGTGATCGGCGGAAGAGCGGGCAAATCAGGTGGTGCATTCGTGCAGTCGACCCTACTTGCGGTCATTGGTGGAAGCGTCTCGCTTGCAAGCTTGACCTACATCCTTGGGCCTCTAGTGATCCTGATCTGCGCAATCTGGGCGCTGTCTGTACTGCGCCTCGGCCGTAGATTCACTGCTTTGACAGAAGAAAAAGCAGCAGCAAAAGAAGAAGCTGTGAAACCCGCTACTGGAGAGCTGGCAACAGAGAGCTCCAAAGCGAGCAGCTAAGCTTCGCTAGCACTTTAGAAAGCGCTAAAAAGCCCTTTCCCGGAAACGGGAAAGGGCTTTTTTTATGCCATCTTTTTGTAGTGAAGAATATAGGCGGAAGACATCTTCTCTAAGGCAACAGAGGGTTGCACTTCAGAAACGTGGTCATCACTGATATACCACCAGCGCTCCCCCCTCTTGATGTAAGCCACATAATGGCCCCCATTTGGAGTAGCCCCAATGTGGCATAAGAATCCGTCACAGATGTAGTTGGCCACTTGCCCATCTTCTACACACGAAGAGGGAAGGGCGACCGCTGACACACCAGAGATAGATTCAGAAATCTTGCTACTCTCCCAGATGTTCGTATTCGGCCTAGGAGCAATAGTAAATCGCTTCAACTGGACGAGTAGATCCTCTGGAGCTGTTTTAAATCGCAGATCGATATTCTGCCCAATATCTGTACGGTACTTAAAATACTCCTGGAAGAGCTGAGGAAAAGGGGGACGAGGCTCCCAGTCCAAATCAATCTGAATCAATGCCTCTCTCCGCAGAGTAGACTCTCCCTCGTTAATCCGCTGATAGAGAGTATGCATCCCTCCGGTGTTATCTGAGAGATACTCAAAAAATTGGGCCGCATCTTCCTGATGCATTTTATTGGGCGAGATGATCCCAGTTGCTTTAGAGAGCATTTCGCGGATCGTTTGAGAATCCCAATTTTCAACTACCTTCTTGCGATTTTTCTGCGCTGTTTCATAACGCTGCGTTAGCTCAGAAAGAGGACCAATTTGCTTGGCTTTTTCCATAAGATTTGGCACGTGGACGAGTAGCTGCAGGCTCGCATTTAACCAGCAGTTCATGCCGGCATTCTTAATCCCCGATGACTGCCCTGGAATAAAGGAAGCGTCATCGCCCGTTATAGAGCCCGTTGCATAATAGACACCGCATGTGCCCAGCGCAGCGAGGGCAACTGCAGTCACAAGATAGATCACAGCGACAGAGCCCGCAAAGGCCGTCGCCGTAATGGCGCCTCCAAGAGCCGCCGCTGCAGCCCATTGGAATATCTTACCGACCACGTAGCAAACGCGCTTCACAGTCTCACTTGTGACCCCTTCGATGAAGAGGGTGTGGTTCGGTAACGTCTGATGTAATGCTTGGATTTGCGTACTCATGCCTTAAGAGCATAGGCAATCTAAATCTTTTTCTCAACGCGTAAGTATTTTTTTAATCTACCCGATTACTGCGGAATTCGCTATCCTGTAAACATGTTTGAGTACGATAGACGCTTCATTCGCAACTTCTCGATCATCGCCCACATCGACCACGGTAAATCGACGATTGCAGACCGCCTTTTGGAGATCACCAATACGATCTCTAAAAGGGAGATGCAAGAGCAGGTGCTCGATGCGATGGATCTCGAACGGGAGCGGGGCATTACGATTAAGGCCCATCCCGTGACAATGTACTACGCTGCAGACGATGGTCACACCTACCAGATCAACTTCATCGACACACCGGGTCACGTCGATTTCACCTATGAGGTCTCTAGGTCCTTATCCGCGTGTGAGGGAGCGCTACTTGTCGTCGATGCCGTCCAAGGAGTCCAGGCGCAAAGCCTTGCGAATGTGCACCTGGCCATCGAGCGAGGTCTTGAAATCCTCCCGATCCTCAATAAGATCGATCTCCCCTCCGCAGATGTTGAAGGAGTCAAACAGCAAATCGAAGATGTGATTGGTCTAGATACCTCCCAGTCGATTCTCTGCTCGGCAAAAACGGGAATCGGCATTAAAGAGATCCTCGAGCAGATCCTCCTCTCCTTCCCCTGTCCAAAACCTGCCGAGGATGACATTTTGCGCGCACTGGTTTTCGACTCCCACTACGATCCCTATCGCGGCGTCATGATTTACGTGCGGGTATTCAGCGGTGAGATCCGAAAAAAATCGCTCATTCACTTGATGGCAACAGACAAGTCGTTCGAGGTTCTCGAGGTCGGCATCTTTTCCCCTACAGAGAAACCAGTTGATGTGCTTCGCCCAGGAGAGGTAGGCTACGTCGTTGCGAATATCAAGGCCTCTTCCGATGTCAAAATTGGCGATACGGTGACTTTGACCCGTAAAATGGCTGAGGAGCCCCTCCCTGGGTTCAGAAATATCTCCCCTGTCGTCTATGCGGGGATCTATCCCGTCGACAGCTCCGACTTCGAATCGGTGCGCGATGCCTTAGTAAAGCTCCAACTCAACGACTCTGCGCTTCATGTCGAGCAAGAGAGCAGCATGGCGCTTGGCTTCGGATTTCGCTGCGGCTTTCTCGGCCTCCTCCACCTTGAAATCGTTTTCGAGCGCCTCCAGAGAGAGTTTAACCTCGATATCATCACAACCGCTCCGAGCGTGATTTACAAGTTCACGCGTACAGATGGCACCGTACTGAACATCGATAACGTCGCGCACTACCCCGATCCCACCCACATCGAATATGTCGAAGAGCCTTGGGTTAAAAGCCACATCATGATCCCCTCAGAATACCTCGGCGCCCTCATGAGCCTAGGAATGGAAAAACGGGGTGAGCTCATCAAAACTGAGACGATGGATGCAAAACGGCTCCTCCTCACCTACCGGCTCCCTCTCAATGAAATCATTACCGATTTCAATGACAAGCTCAAATCGATCACGCGCGGCTACGGCTCATTTGACTATGAATTCGACAAGTATGAGATGGGCGATATCGTCAAGCTCGAGATCCGCGTCAACGAAGAGCCGGTCGATGCCTTTTCTTGCCTGGTCCACCGCACCAAAGCGGAAGGGCGAGGAAGGGCGATCTGCAAAAAGCTCGTCGAAGTGATCCCGATGCAGCAGTTCAAAGTGCCCATCCAAGCAGCCATTGGCGGCAAAGTCATTGCGCGCGAGACCATCCGCGCGCTCACCAAAAACGTCACTGCCAAATGCTATGGCGGCGACATCACCCGTAAGCGCAAACTCTGGGAAAAGCAGAAAGAGGGCAAGAAGCGGATGAAGGAGATCGGGAAGGTGAACATCCCCCAATCCGCCTTCATGGACGTCCTTAAGTCAGGAGATTAATTGATATACGCGCAGAAGAAAGGTGCAGCCCATTTTTTTGCGGTATATTCTATGGCTTTCAAGAAGACCAAAAAATGGCGACAGAAGCCGCTCTAGCTCTTTTTCGCTCCACTTGGAAAAATGCCGGAATTTTCCCGTCTCTGTCGGATCTTCTAACCCCTCCTGATCTCCTTCAATGAAAGTCACAAAAAACAGCCCGCTTGGCTTGAGAACATTTGCGATTTTTTCCACCTGTGCCGGCAACTCCCTTTTCGGCACATGAATGAGCGAAGAGATAGCGATCACGCTGTCGTAAAGCGTATCGGGTTGATATGCCTGAATTGTAACGGGAAGCACATGAAGACCTCTTTCAACAGCTTTTGCTGCAGGCTTCTCTGCGGGTTCTAAGCAGGTGACCTGGCAACCAAGCTGTGTTAACCAGACAGCCAAGACCCCTGGCCCGGAACCTATTTCCATGAACTATTTTCCGGTTCCATATTTTTGAAGGA
>JAFEGI010000018.1:16521-33967 GCA_018240135.1 Verrucomicrobiota bacterium | reverse complement strand
GAAGCCTAATTCCGCAGCCAGTCTCTTATCGACAAAAATCGCAAAGCTTCCTACAATCGCTCAGGAAATGGGCGCATTTAAAAATTACTATAGGAGAAAGGGATGAATATCTCAATCGTCTTTATGAGAATCCTCTTTGCGGTGTTGAGCATCTTCTTAATGACCACTTTTATGGTTTCCACCTCTTTGGGAGCACTTATCGGCATCCTAGTAGGAGGGCTATTTAGCCTGCTACTCATCGGTTTTGACCTTACTTGTAAGCGATTTAACCTCCGCTCCTTTAATATTGCCACCCTGGGCATGTTCATTGGCTATTTCATGGGAAAGGCCCTCGTTCTCCTCCTGACGACGGCTTTAGAAATGAGCCAGATGTCTTTCGTTCTCCAGCCTCAAACACTCGATATTCTTAAAATTTCTCTTTTTCTCTTCGGGACCTACCTCGGAGCAATAATGACTCTCCGCGCTGCCGATGAGCTCTATGTGAGCATCCCTTTTGTCCGCTTTGCCCCTGTTACAGAGAAAAAGAAAGACTTAATTCTCGATAGCTCCGTCGTCTCAGATGCCCGTATCATCGACGTTGCCAATACCGGTCTTTTGGATCACCAGCTCGTCATCCCGAGATTTGTCATAAAAGACCTCTATGCCCAAGCAGAAATTGGCGATGAGTTTCATAAGGCAAGAGCGCGCCGCTCTCTCGAAGTGATCAAAAAATTAGAAGCGCAGACCACCCTTGAGCTACGCGTAAATGAAACCGATTTCCCCGATGTCAAAGACATTCAAGCGAAAATTCTCCGACTAGCCCGCCTACTCGATGCAAACCTCCTCTCTGCTGATATCAGTAAAGTCCAGATGGCCTCGATCGAAGGGGTTCGCATTATCAACATCCACACCCTATCAAATGCGCTAAAACCTTTAATGCAAGCGGGTGAATACATTAAAATTAAAATCCAACGCTATGGGAAAGAACCCCGTCAAGGCGTCGGCTATCTGGATGACGGCACCATGGTCGTTGTCAACGGTGGGGGTAGCTACATCGGTGAAGTGATCGATTCAAAAGTACTTTCTGTAAAGCACACTTCTTCTGGTCGGATGATCTTCTGCAATGCGGTGGATGAGGAAAACCTTTTAGAAGAGTATGAAGAGGAGGCCCTCCATGACTCCAGGTAATGTCCTTGGCCTTGGAAATGACATCATTGAAATTGAGCGAATCAAGAAAAGTCTACAAGATCATGGAGCGCGTATGTTAGAGCGCCTCTTTTCAGAGAAAGAGCGCGCCTACTGCGACCAATTTGAAGACCCCTTCCCAAGCTATGCAGGGCGGTTTGCCGCGAAAGAGGCAATCGTAAAAGCGCTTGGCACCGGGTTTGGGTCGGAAGCTTCTTGGCTCGACATTGAAATCCTAAACGATGAGAAGGGAAAACCCCTCGTTTACCTCTCTCCTAAACTCCAAGAAAAATTGGGGAACACGAAAGTTCTCGTGACCATTAGCCACTGTCGCACTCTAGCAACCGCTGTATCTATCTGGGCATCAACGACTTAGAACGGCGAAAACGGAAGATGGTACTCCAAGGCGATCCAATTTACAGCCTGAGGAAAGTTGCGCGCAAAGACCCGATGCGCGTAGCTAAGCGATAGCGTACCCCAGACGGAGAACTGGTAGCCGTAAGTTGCTCCCAGATCAATCGATTGATAGTGAAACTTGCCCCACCCATCAAAGTGGTTCACATCGACATGGTGTCTGGGCCCAAAACCGATACTCCCAAGTGTAAAAAGGGAAAGGCGATGGGTATCGCGCCATTTCTTCTCAAAGGCATAAAGCCCCCGCGTCCAGGGGTAACTCCGATTAGCCATCCCGACTGCGACGAGACCATAGGTCCGGGTTGTCCAATGCCCCTTATTTGCCCACTCTCTTCCAAGAGAACAGGTGATTTCCCCATTGAAGTCAGAGGCATAAGGGGAGCTGACATCTTGTAGACTATGCTTGGTGACCCCTCTTAGAGAAAGCCCCACGACAAGGCTAATAGGGTCATCTCCCGAGATATCATTGAGAAAACGGTAGCGGGCTTGGATTGCGCCGCTGCGCACCCCAAAATTTTGACGAGGGGTCTGTACAAATTCGAGCTCCCCACCTAGATCCCAATTCGATGCCGCAGTAAAACCCAAATTGAATGCCAAGTCATAGTCGTTGAAGGGGGTCGAGGGTTGCACTTTTGCCCCCTGGACATGACGAAACCGACTATAAGTGAATTCTGTGTCAAAGGCGCATTCGAGTGCATTGCCAAACCAGGGATTTGTTTCGAGTGAAAAGCCGCTGGCAGAAAGGAGCAGGCTAGTACCTAAAAGGAGTTTCAGATCAGCCTCCTCTCAGAGAGCCACCTTTCCGCATCCAGCGCCGCCATACAACCCGAGCCCGCAGCAGTCACTGCCTGGCGATAGACGTGATCCTGTACATCTCCGGCAGCAAAGACCCCATCCACGCTTGTGTAGGATGTTCCTGGCTTGACCTGGATATATCCATTGGGGTGGACGGCAACTTGCCCTGCGAGGAAGCCGGTATTTGGAGAGTGACCAATCGCAAAGAACACCCCACCTGCCTCGCGCTTTGTCTTTTGACCCGAGTGAACATCTTCCAGCGTAATAGATCCCACCACATTATCCCCCTCAACACTTGAGAGGACATGATTCCAGATCACCTCGATCTTCGGATGACTCATCGCCCTTTCCGACATGATCTTAGAGGCCCTGAGGGCATCTCTTCGATGAACCAAGTAAACTTTTTTTCCATACTTCGTAAGGAAAATTGCCTCCTCAACCGCTGTATCGCCACCGCCGAAGACATAGAGATCTTTATTGCGAAATAGGGGCGCTGCTCCATCACATACGGCGCAGGCGGTCACCCCCTTTTGCCAAAACTCCCCATCGCGCGCGCCGGGAACATCGAGCCTGCGCGCTGTCGCGCCCGTGGCAATGATGACAGCCTCCGCTTCTGTAGAGGTGGTCGACCCCGTTACGACAAAAGGACGGGATTTTAAATCGATTGCAGTGACGTCCTCTGTGAGGATCTGCGTACCGAAACGGAGGGCCTGCTTGCGCATCTGCTCCATGAGATCGGGACCTGTGATCCCCTCGGGAAACCCCGGGTAATTTTCCACTTCTGTGGTGGTCATTAACTGACCTCCCGCAGGTCCTGAAAAAAATCCTTCGTAGATTAGTGGTGCTAAATTCGCCCGGGCCGCATATATAGCAGCAGTGAATGCGGCAGGGCCAGATCCAATGATGATGAGTTTTCGTTTTTCCATAGGGTCCTGTAGGAGTCCGTTCATGAACTAAGCTTCTGTCGATTTTCGGTATTATTTTGGCCGCTTTTCAATCCGTTTTTTGGGGTCAATATCGCAAAAGTATATTGACCCCAAAAAACGTAGTGAAAATCGGCTCAAAAGAAACCGAAAATCGATGAAGCCTTAGTTCATGAACAGACTCTAAACCAGGCGGGGAAATTTCAACCAGGTTTTTTTTACTAGAAAGCATGGAAAATTCTATGCAAGAATAGGAGTTTGGCCCTAAACTTTGACAGTCTATAGCAGGGAAGGAAATGCGTAGCATCAAACTCGAGAATCTGACGAAGAAAATCAATGAGGGATCGATTATCCCCGGGGTGAATTTGCAAATTCCTGCCGGGAAATTTTTTGCCCTATTGGGTCCTAGCGGCTGCGGGAAAACGACCCTACTGCGCCTGATCGCAGGCCTAGAGAAGGCAGATAGCGGAAAGATTCTTCTCGGCGATACAGACATCTCTGAGTGGCCGATCCATAAGCGCCCTGTCAACATTGTCTTTCAAAACTACGCGCTGTTTCCCCATCTCGACGTCTTTGATAACGTCGCCTATAGCCTGAAGCTGAAAGGGCTTCCCAAACCGCTTATCGAGCAAAAAGTCCATAAAATTCTCGAAGCCTTTCACCTTGAGAGCCACATCTATAAACTCACAAGTCAGCTCTCCGGAGGACAGCAGCAGCGTGTTGCGCTTGCTAGAGCAATAGTGAATGAACCCGACGTTCTCCTCTTGGACGAACCCCTTGCTGCACTCGATTTCAAGCTCCGCGAGCGGATGCTGATCGAACTGATCGAGCTACAGGACAAACTCAAAACTACATTCATTTATGTGACGCATGACCAGTTTGAAGCGCTCACAGTAGCTGACCAGATGGCGATTATGAACCACCGCGGCGAAATCGAGCAAATCGGCACCCCAAAGGAGATTTATGAGTTCCCGATCTCCTCCTTTGTCGCGAAATTCGTGGGGACGACGAACATCTTAGGGGGGCACCTAAAAAATGCAGATGGGGAGCCTGAAATTGCCATTCCTGGACTTCCTCCCATCAAGATCAGCATTCCAAATCGCAAAGAGTGGATGCGTGAGGGATGTGACATCTTGATCAGTATCCGACCCGAGAAGATCTTTATTTCGAAGAAAACGGTGAAAAACTTCTCCAACCACTTGAAGGGAACCGTGCAATCGATTGTCTACCATGGCAGGTCGACTCAGTATAATGTGCTTTTGCAAAATCAGATGCGCGTTCAAGTCTTCGAACAGAATGAGGAGCATTTCCCTCAAGAGGTGATCGACTATGACAATGAGGTCAACCTCTATTGGCAAAAAGAAAACATGGTGATTCTAGAAAAATGAAATCTGAAGTCCCTTTTTCGATCGGCGCGCCGGCCATGATTTGGCAGGTCCTCTTTTTCTACGTTCCGCTGGCAATCCTCGTTGTTTCCAGCGTTCTTCGATTCGCCGATTCAGGGGTATTTGAGGGATTTACTCTCGAGAAGATCACATTTTTCTTTCGACTCGTCTACGTCAAAGTGATCGCTTCCTCCTTCATTTTGGCAATTTCGAACACGCTGCTCTGCCTTCTTGTTGCCTACCCCCTCGCCTACTTCATTGCATTTTGTGCCGGGCGCTTTAAAAACATCTTCCTTTTTCTCTTGATTGTCCCTTTTTGGACAAACTTCCTGCTCCACGTCTATGCCTGGTATTTTGTGCTCGAACGGGAGGGGTTTTTAAATAATCTCCTCCGCGGCATCGGACTGATCCAAGAGCCACTCCAGCTGCTAAATTCCCCCTTTGCCATCCTAATCATGATGGTCTACTACTACCTTCCGTTTATGGTCATGCCCCTCTACTCCTCCTTGGAAAAGATGGACCGCCGTTTAATTGAAGCCTCATTAGATCTCGGAGCCTCCTGGTCCCAAACCCTCCGCAGGGTGATGCTCCCTCTTACGAAACGGGGCCTATTGGCTGGTTTTTTTCTCGTGTATATCCCCTCGTTTGGGGAATTTGCGATCCCTGAGCTGATGGGAGGGGATAAGCTCATGTTCGTCGGCTCTGTCGTCTCCCACTATATTTTAGGAGATGACACCGGTTCACTTGGCGCTGCATTTACTCTCATCGCCTCTGTCCTTCTTCTTTTCAGCGCAATGTTGCTTTACTGGGTCATTGACCGCCTCATCCCCGGGAGGCAAAATGGTTAAACGTGGAAAAATCGGTAGCCTTATTTTCGTGGCAGCAACCTACCTCTTTTTGTATGTTCCGATCATCGTCCTGCTGGTTTTCTCCTTTAATACGGAAGGATTTCCATCGCCTTGGACCGAATTTACCTGGAAATGGTATCAAGAGCTCTTTCACGCCACCCATCTCTGGGATGCCTTTTCCAACTCTTTGATCGTCGCGATCAGCTCGACACTCATCAGCCTTACAATGGGCGTCTTCCTGATTTTTTATGCAGCACAAGGAGGGCGCATTGGAAGGTTTCTCACGCTCTTCTATGCAAACCTAGTAATTCCTGAGACTGTTCTTGCCGTAAGCTTACTTGGATTTTTCACCTTGATCTCGATTCCACTTGGACTTGTGACACTTGTTCTTGCCCACACGGTACTTGGCCTTGGATTTGTCATCCCGATCGTCTATGCCCGGTTCTTAGAGCTCGACCAGCGCATGACAGAAGCCTCTCTTGTACTTGGCGCAACGCCCATGCAGACCTTCTTTAAAGTTACTCTCCCTCTTCTACGCCCTTCTCTCATTGCGACAGGTCTTCTCGTCTTTATCATCTCTTTCGATGACTTTATCCTCTCCTATTTTTGTGCGGGAAGCTCGGCCCAAACGCTCTCTCTCTACATCCTTTCCATGCTTAGGTCGGGGATCTCCCCTATTGTGAATGCGCTCTCCGCCGTCCTTCTCGTCTTGAGCAGTGCACTGGTTCTTTTGTTCTTCTCCCTGAAAACTCGAACCCGCATCTTTTAATGAAAAAGCTCATTTTACGCGCGAGTATCATCCTTTCCTGGTTAGCTCTCATTTTTGCTGCTCTCTACTGGCCAAAGTGCAAGTTTCTCTCCTATGAGAAAAATACGATCAACGTCTTTACCTGGGGGGATATTCTCGATCCCGCTGTTGTCGAAGAGTTTGAAAGAAAGACGCACATCAAAGTCAACCTCAGCTACTACTCCTCAAATGAGGAACTCATGGTGAAGCTCAAAGCGACAGGGGGAGAGGGCTATGATCTGATCGTTCCCTCTGACTACGCGGTGGGCAGCTTGATCCAAGATCGACTCCTCAAAGAGATCGATAAAGAAAAACTCTCCTTTTGGAGTGCGATTCACCCTCCACTTCTTGGCCATGACTTCGACCCAGATAACCGGTACTCCATCCCATTCGAGTGGGAGCTTTTTGGTTTTGGCATCGATCAGGACTACTTTGACACACGCCCCTATACACCCTCTTGGAAAATGCTTTTTGATCCCTCTGTTGTAGACTACAAGGTCACAATGGTGAATGACCCGATCGAAGCCGTCGATTTTGCTTCCTTTTATCTCTATGGCCCCCGTGAACACCTCTCTTCGGAAGAAATTGAGCGTGTAAAGCAGGTACTCATTACACAAAAGCCTTGGGTGACCGCCTATGCGGAATTTCGCGGAGATTACTTTCTAGCGACGAGAAACTGCGCTCTTGTAATCGCCTCGACATCCTACATTTGGCGCACAAAACGCCTCTTTGATTTCGTTAGCTTTATCGTGCCAGAAGAGGGAACATTTATTACGATCGAAAACCTGTGCATCCCTAAGGCGAGCTCGAAAGAAAAACTAGTCTATCAGTTTATCAACTACTTGTACCAAAGAGAATCGGTTGTTTCCCACTTTGAGACATTTGGTTTCTTTCCCGCTACGCTCCAATCGGTCGAGCATCTCGATATCGACGCACAAGCGCTTGCACTTTTAAACTCCTCAGAAGAGCAATTTAGAAAATACCATTTTACGCGAAACATCTTATCGCAGCAGGAAGTGCGCGACCTGTGGGTTCAAGTAAAAGCTTCCGATTATTAGAGGATGTCATCAGGGGAAAAAATGACTTCCTTCCCCTGATGATAGATGAATTACTTCTTGCTTTGGATGTAGTTAACGACGTCTCCTACAGTCTTGAGCTTTTCCGCCTCTTCCTCAGAGATCTCAAAGCCAAAGCGCTCTTCAAACGTCATGATGAGCTCTGTGAGGTCCAAAGAATCTGCGTTTAAATCCTCTACGAAGGACTTTGTTAGAGTCACATCGTTTGCATCGACACCGAGCTGTTCTACTACGATGTCGATGACTTCTTTTTCAATTGTCATACACATTCCTTACGGTTAAAAAACAAAAAAATCTACATCACCATTCCGCCATCTACTGTCAATACCTGTCCTGTGACATAGTCTGACAGGGAACTTGCTAAGAAGAGTGCGGCGTTTGCGATATCCTGCGGCTCCCCCATCCGTCCCATAGGGATCTTTTTCAAAAGCCCCTCTCTTTGGGCGTCATTTAATGCATCTGTCATCCGGGTCTGAATAAACCCTGGAGCGATGCAATTAACCGTGATGCCACGGGTTGCAAGTTCCTGGGCAAGGGCTTTAGTAAAACCGATCATTCCCGATTTAGAAGCAGCATAATTGGCTTGTCCGGCATTTCCTGTCAAGCCAACGACGGAGGAAATATTGATAATCTTTCCACTTTTGGCCTTAATCATGGGGCGAACGAGCGTCTGGCAGGTGTTGTAAATCGACTTTAAATTGGTATCGAGAACAAGGTCCCAGTCCTCTTCCGACATGCGCATCAGAAGCCCATCGCGCGTGATTCCCGCGTTATTGACGAGGATGTCGATCTGGCCCCACTCTCCAAGAAGCTTCTGAATCGCCTCTTCGACCGATTTCTTGTCTGAAATGTTAACGAGAAAGTAGGTAAAGCGCTGCTCTGGGGAGACTCTCGCCTGTTCTAGATCTGCTGCAACTTGTGCGGCTCTCTCTGGGTGCGTGCCAAAAAGGGCGACATCTGCACCTTGTCTAGCAAAGCAGAGAGCAATCTCCCGGCCAATCCCCGCAGTCCCGCCAGTAACTAATGCCTTCTTAGCTTTCAACAGTTGCATACAGCGACCTCATGTAATTGGTTAATCCCTCAAGATCGGTAACTTTTTCAACACTGAGTGTTGGCTCTGCGATACCAATGCGCTTATTCATCCCGCTAAGTGTCTTACCAGGGCCCATTTCGATGTAGAGTTCAATCGCGCTAGAGGCAAGGGCGCGAATCCCCTTTTCCCAGCGAACAGGAGACACGACTTGGTCGATCAAAGCCTGCTTAATTGCCTCGGGAGCTTCGACGCTCTCACCGGGCACATTCATGACAATCTCAGTAGCTGCTTTAGCAAAATGCAGAGGAGCAATCTTTTTTCTAAGCTGATCCTGAGCAGAACCCATCAGTTGACTATGGAAAGCGCCAGATACATCGAGGGGAAGAACCCGTTTTGCCCCATTTTTCTTGAGATGATCGGCAACGGAGGGCATCGCTTCGAGGGTTCCTGCAATGACGACTTGTCCAGGACAATTGAGATTTGCTATCCAAACGGGCTGGGGAGGGACCATCTCAGAGAGGGCCGCGTCTACCGCTTCTTCCGTCATGCCGAGCACGACCTGCATCGTTCCAGGTTTTTCTTCGCAAGCTGCCTGCATCGCCTCTCCGCGCAAGCGGACAAGGTCAAGACACTCGGTAAAGCTCAAAATCCCCGCAGCAACTAACGCGGTGTACTCTCCAAGGCTTAAACCGGCACAGGCCGTAGGCTCCAGCTCGGGGAAAAGCTCTTGAACGACGCGTAAAATCGCAATACTCGTTACAAATATTGCCAGCTGACTATAGCGGGTCTCTGTCAACTCGTCGGCTGGCCCTTCAAAGATGAGCTTAGAAAGGGGGTATCCCAAATGCTGATCTGCTTCATGAAAAGTTTTTGCCGCAACAGGGTAGGCATCGTAAAAGTCTTTGCCCATACCGGGATACTGAGCCCCTTGGCCCGGAAAGAGGAAGGCGATTTTCTTAGACATGAGAAGAATCCTCGATTTGAGTCAGTACAGAAGCTCCCCAAGTGAGCCCTGCACCAAAAGCGGTAAGCAGGATATTGGCTCCCTCTGCGACTTGCTTCTCTTTGATCAGCTCATCGAGGGCAATCCCTACCGAGGAGGCAGAGGTATTGCCATACTTATGGATTGTCAAATAGACGCGATCAGAGGGCAAATTAAACCGTTTTGCGATCGCTTCGATGATCCGCATGTTAGCTTGGTGCGGGATCAGCCAGCTAATCTCCTCTTCCTTAAGACCTGCATTGTCGAGACACTGCTTTGAGGCGGACTCCATGCGGCGCACGGCGTGCTTGAACACCTCTTTTCCCTCCATACGGAGGAAGTGGAGATTTGCCGCAACAGATTCTTGGGAAGCAGGGTTTCTTGACCCTCCACCGGGAAGGATAAGCAGTTCAGCAAGCTCGCCATCGGCACCTAGACACACATCTCGAACGCTCAAGCCACTGCCCTTATTGCTCACAATGCATGCGGCGGCGCCATCGCCAAAGAGGACGCAGGTGTTCCGATCCTTATAGTCGACAATCGAGGAAAGTTTCTCTGCAGCGACGATTAATACGGTCTTACAGATCCCCGCTTCAATAAAAGCCTTTGCTTGCGCAAGCCCATAAATGTAGCCCGTGCACGCAGCTTGAATGTCGACTGCACCCGCATTGACCGCTTTCAGACGGGCTTGCAAAAGGCAGGCTGTACTGGGGAAGATATAGTCGGATGTTAAAGTGGCAACGAGAATTAAATCGATCTCTTCGGGCTGGATTCCGGCAGAGGCAATAGCCCGCTCCGCCGCAATAAAGCCCATATCAGAAGTGAACTCATCTGTCCTGGCGATGCGCCGCTCTTTCATCCCCGTACGCGTGACGATCCATTCGTCCGACGTATCGACCATTTTTTCTAGGTCGTGGTTGGACAGAATCCTCTCGGGAACATAACAACCGGTGCCTATAATACGAGCTTGAATTGGCTTCATCTGAGAATAAAATATTCCTTCTACGTTTCCGCTAATTTTATCTCAGTAGAGCAAAAAAAGGAAGCGATTTCTCACCGTGGAGTATCCTTTAAACTTGAAAATTGCAACAAATCCCATTACAGTGGATCCATGGCCAGATACCCTTCTCCTCTCCTCCAACTCATCTCTCACCTTAAAAAATTGCCTAGTGTGGGCTCGAAAACTGCGGAGCGGTTTGCCTTTCAACTTCTAACTTGGCATCAAGATGAGCTCTCTGCCTTAAGCGAGCACCTCTTGCACCTAAAAGAAAATGTGACAGAGTGTCTCGAGTGCCACTGCCTCACAGATAGTGGAGTCTGTGCTTTTTGCGACAATCCCCAAAGAGACCCCGCCCAACTCTGTATCCTCGCCTCTGCCCGCGATGTCTATTCCCTGGAAGAAACAGGAGCCTACAAGGGCCTCTACCACGTCCTAGGAGGCCTCCTCTCCCCAATCCAAGGAAAAGCTCCTGAGCAACTCAACCTCTCTGAGCTCAAAAAACGGATAGATAGATTAAAAATTAAAGAAGTCATTATCGCCCTCGACTCCACCCTTGAGGGAGACACAACTGCTCTTTATCTAAAAGAACTCATCCAAGGCTGGGGCCTCCCCGTAACCCGCCTCGCTTTCGGCTTGCCGATCGGCAGCTCTCTCGACTTTGTCGATGGCAGTACCCTTGCCAGGGCCTTCCTCGGCAGACAACTATTCTAAGAGACTGCCTGAGATCTGATTGCAAATATTCCCTTGCTTTCTATACAATCGAGCAACTCGATAGATTGCCCCAATGGGATTGCACATGAGCAAAAAGTTACTGACCGCCCTCTCTCTAGTTGCGTTTACCTGCGCCACGATCACCCCCCTCCCTTCTGCTCCTTACACCTCTGTGGAAGCTTTTGAAGACCAGCCAATCGCTCACATCGATATCCAGGTAGAGAATTTACCTCCTGAAGCCTCCTTTGATTCGAAAGCGGTCATCTCTCGCCTAAAGACTAAGATCGGAGACCCCTTCTCCCAACTCACATTCGATAGCGACCTGAAAGCCCTCTCTGAAGAATATGACCGCGTTGAGCCGCGCATCGATGTCAATAATGGGCAGGTCTATATCACAATTAAGGTCTGGCCCCGTCCCTCAATCCG
This sequence comes from Verrucomicrobiota bacterium, assembly GCA_018240135.1. GTDB lineage: Bacteria > Chlamydiota > Chlamydiia > Chlamydiales > Rhabdochlamydiaceae > SZAS-13. The sequence goes on along the minus strand of JAFEGI010000018.1, from coordinate 22,423 downwards.
CACGATCAAGTGGAATGGCAACTCCTATATCAAGACGCGCACTCTGCAAAAAGAGCTCGGGATCAAGCCCCATGCCGTCTTTAACAGGCAGGCATTTAACAAAGCGTTCAACAAGCTCAAAGAGTTCTACATCAAAAAAGGCTACTTTGAATCAGAACTCCGCTATGCCGTCATCCCCGATACAAAGACAAACGAGGTGGATATCCAAATCGACATTCGGGAGGGAAGATCGGGCACGATTGATAACATCGTGTTCAAGGGATTCACTGCAACAGAGCGCAGCGAAATTCTGGGAATGATCTACACGAAGAAGTACAACCTCTTTACGAGCTGGCTGACAGGAACGGGCACCTACCGCGAAGAGGCTCTCGAGCAAGATCGCCTTACAATCGTAAACTACCTCCAAGACCACGGATATGCAGATGCTAAAGTCGATATCCGCGTTAAAGAGGCTCCCTCTGAGGGAAAAATTATTCTCGAGATCCAAGCTGACCGCGGCCAACTCTTTCACTTTGGCAAAGTCTCCTTTAAGGGCAATACCCTGTTTACGGACCAGCAAGTCGATGCCGTATTCCTTGCGCGCCCGGGCGCCGTCTACTCCCCTGAAAAGCTCCGACAAACAGCGCAAGCGATTAAAGATCTCTACGGACGCAAAGGGCATATCGATGCAAATGTCCAGTATGAGACGAAACTTGCAGGCGATGAGCCCATCTACAATATCTCCTTCCAGATCGAAGAGGGGCAGCAGTATAAGATTGGGATGGTGCGCGTCTTCGGCAACTCGATGACTCAGGCGAATGTCATCCTGCGCGAATCCCTCTTGGTTCCTGGAGAGACCTTTGATAGCGCCAAGCTCAAGGCGACCCAGATGCGCCTAGAGAACATGGGCTACTTTAAAAACGTCAACGTCTATGCGGTACGCACACAAGATGACCAGGCCCTCGGGGAGAATTTCCGCGATGTCTACATCGAAGTAGAAGAAACCACAACGGGAACCGTCAGCCTCTTCTTCGGATTCAGTAGCGCCGATGACGTCTTTGGAGGCCTTGACCTTTCTGAGAGCAACTTCAACTACAAAGGGATTCCCAAAGTCTTTAAAGATGGGATCGGCTCTCTGCGCGGCGGTGGGGAATACGCGCATGCCCGGGCAAACCTTGGACAGAAGCAGCGCTCCTTTACCGTCTCCTGGCTAAATCCCTACTTCCGCGACTCCCTCTGGCGCGTGGGGTTTGATGTCTCTGAAACACACAGCACCCTGATTTCGAAAGACTATGACATCAATACGTTCGGGTTTTCCCTCTATGCCTCTTATCCTCTGAACAATTTCTGGACGTTTGGAACGAAGTACCGCTTCCGCAACTCTCAGATTCACATCGCAAAAGACACCCCTCCTGACGAAAGAAGACAATCCAAAAATAGCGGCGTGATCTCTGCGGTGGCCTCTTCCATTGCGTTTGACTCTACAGACAGCGCTGTGAAGCCCCGCAATGGATTCCGCTCGATGCTAGAAGCGGAGTACTGCGGTGTCTTTGGCGACTTTTACTTCGGAAGGCTCGGCTACCTCAACACCTACTATACGCAGCTCTGGAAGCGGGGCATTATGAAATACCGATGGGATCTCCGCTATATCCTGCCGCTGTTTGCAACCAACCACTCAGAAAACATCCCCTTGAGTGAGCGCTTCTTCATCGGGGGACTGAATTCCGTGCGCGGTTACAAAGACTTTGACCTCGGCTCCCATTATTCCCACGGCGACCCCAAAGGGGGGATCTCTGCAACAGTGCTATCCCTTGAGTACCTCCAGGAGATCTTCTCGATCATGGATGCCTTTGTCTTCGTCGATGCGGGAAGTATCGCGATGAGACGCTGGTATGCTGCAAGTTTCAAAATCAGCTCGGGGTTTGGTGTCAGGTTAGAACTGATTAACCGCGTTCCTGTGATTTTAGGGATGGGCTTCCCCATCAACGCCAAGAAACACCAAGGAGAGGTCAAAAACTTCTTCTTCTCCATGGGCGGCCAATTTTAAATAGAATCTAACTTAAGGAGTAATCCATGAAAAACCGTTTTCTCATTACAGCCCTCGGACTCTTACTCGCTTCCACAGCCTGTGCCGCTGACTCTAGCCCTTCCTGTGGGGTTGTCAACTTCGCAACCTGCGTGAGCGACTCGAAGCTCGGTAAACAAGAGCAGTCCTCTTTCGACGCACTAAAAAAGCAGATGTCAGCTCTTCTCGAAGATACAGAAAAGCAGATCAATGAGCTCGCTGCGAAGTTCAATGACGCAGAATATCTCGACGGTCTTTCCCCCGAGGCAGAAGAAGAGATGAAGGCGAAGTTTCGCGCTCTCAATGAGGATATGAACCGCTACCAGAACCAATACTACCAAGTGCTCAATCAAGCCAACATGCGCGTTGTACAGACCCTCGCAGCAGGGATTAATAACGCCTCAGAAAAAGTGGCAAAAGATAAGAAACTCAACATGGTAGTGAACAAAGAAGCATGCTTTTTCTACGCTCCTGCTCTCGATGTCACAAACCTCGTCATTGCGGAGATGGATAAAAACTTTGAACAGGATGTCAAGAAACATGCAGCAGCAGTTTCTTCAATTCCCACAGAAGCACAAATCGTTGAGGCTACAAAATAGCGATGCAGAGATCATTTACACTTGCCGAGCTCTCTGAGCTCACCCATTCTTCCCTTGTTGGCAACCCCGCATACCGCATTACCGGTGTCGAGGCCCTGGACAGTGCTGGACCCGAGGACGCCTCCTTCCTTGCAAATCCCAGATACCGTCCGCTGCTTAAACAGACACAGGCAGGTGTAATCTGCGTCGATTCCCAGACACCACTCGAAGAGGGGAAGAACTTCCTGGTGTCTGAGAATCCCTCTCGCACATTTCAAACTCTCATAGAGGCCCTTCTCATCTCTCCAGAGAATTTTACAGGATTCGAAGGAATTCATCCCACTGCAATAGTACATCCCTCAGCCATCATCGAAAAGGATGTGCAAATTGGACCCTGCAGCGTAGTAGACCAAGGTTGCGTGATCGGCGAAGGCTCGCGGATTGCAAGCCACGTCTCGATAGGCCCTGGCGTAAAGATGGGTAAAAATTGCCAGATCCACCCTCATGTCACCATTCGGGAAAAATGCACCCTCGGAGATCGAGTCATTTTGCAACCTGGGGCGGTCATTGGTTCTTGCGGATTTGGCTATGTGACAGATGCCACTGGAAACCACATCAAACTCGAGCAGCTCGGAACCGTCGTGCTAGAGGACGATGTCGAGATTGGAGCCAACACTACCATTGACAGAGCACGGTTTAAAACAACCCTCATCAGCCAGGGCTCAAAAATCGATAACCTTGTCCAAATTGGACATAATGTCTCGATTGGCCCACACAACATCATCGTTTCCCAAACCGGGATTGCCGGATCGGCCAAGACAGGCAGACACGTCATCATCGGCGGGCAAGCGGGAATCGTAGGGCACATTGAGATTACTGACCAGGTCATGATCGCAACGCGCGGTGGTGTAAGTAAGTCGATTACGCAGCCAGGAAAATACGCGGGAAGCCCTGTCATGAGCCTAGCGGATTCGAATAGGCAACAGGTCCAGCTGCGCAAAATCTCCGATTACGTCAAACAGATCGAGCATCTGGAAAATCGGTTAAAGGAACTTGAAAATAAAATCTTTACAAGTCCGGTTGCTTAAAGATATATAGAGCTCATGAAGCTTCTATGGTCTCTTGCCCTGCTCCTTTTTCCTTTTGTGGCGCGTGCAGACTTAACCTCTCCACCGCCCGAGCTTCCGGTACGGATCGAGACTGACTTTTATCTCCTTAACTTCCTCGATATCAATGAAAAGGTCGAAACGTTTACAGCGGATACCTATTTCTCATTTAAGTGGAAAGATCCCCGCCTCGCTTATACACCAGAACCCGGTGAGACAGTACGTATCTTTGTAAATGCTGCCGCTCTCGATAAACTTAAAAAAATCTGGCGCCCTCAAATTGAGTTTGTTAATGCAAGCTCCTTAACTTATAAAAAGCGCAGCCTGTTCCTCTTTCCCGATGGAACTGTCGAATATTACATGAGCGTCCTTGGAAAGTTTTCTGCTCATTTGGATCTAAGGCATTTCCCCTTTGATGAGCAGTTTCTCGACATCACTGTGGACTCCTTTCTTTGGAACTCCGATATCGTACAATTCGTCCCCGCAAAAATTCTCCCTGGCATCGACTCTGCAATCCATGAAATCCATGGAGAGCTCGATATTATCGGTATTCAGCAAAAAACAGGGACTACAACCGGCCCTAGTTATCTATCCCAGTGGGGCGATAGCGAAGATTACTCCACATTTTCTGTGACCATTCATGTGAAAAGACGTCCCTTTTACTATATTTTCGACATCTTTCTCCCACTTGTTCTCATCTTTGGGATCTCCTGTACCGTCTTTTTCGCCTATAGAGAACCCTTCCTCGACCGGATTATGCTTAGCCTCTCCTGCCTTCTCGTCCTGCTAGCCACAAAATTTACTGTAAACCAAGATCTTCCCCAGATTGGCTATGTCACCCGGATCGACCAGACCTTCCTACTCGCCTACTTCTGCATTGCCATCTCCGTCCTAATGAGTGTCATTGAAAAAAACATTACCGCGCAGCGCATAGAAGAAGGGAAAAAACTCGACCTCCTTTCAAGATGGGTTGTTCCCTCCATCTTTTTGGTCGGATTCCTCTACATCCTATTCTTTTCATAGGAGGACACGATGATCGAATTCTACTTCAAGGGAGAGCGAGATGAGCGATTTGTTCCTCTATCTGAGCCGCAAGATGGGTGCTGGATTCACATCGATGAGGCATCTGTCGGCGATCTCGATCAGATTTGCCATCTTGCGGATTTAGAATACCCCGATTTGCAAGATAGTCTCGATCGGTATGAAATTCCCCGCATCGAGAAAATCCGCAACCGCGCTCTTATCTTCGCGCGCCAGCCGATCGAGCTCGACTCTGCCGTTGGCCTCTATACCGCAACCCTTACAATGGTCATCACTCCCCAGTACTTTATCACTATCTCCCCGCAAAAAGATCAGCTCATCCGCAACCTCCTCGCCAAAAAAACTGACCTACTCACCCAGCAACGCACAAAGCTCGCCATCCACATCATGATGCGCATCGCCCAGGAATTTACCTCTCAGATCCGCCGAGTGCGCCACAACGTCTTAACACAAGAAAAAGAGATGATCAGCGTAGAGAGTGATGACATCACCTCCCTCACTCGCCATGAAGAGATTTTGAACCAATATCTATCTACACTCGAACCAACTAAAGGAGTACTCGAGGAGATCACCTCGGGAAAATACACGAGTCTCTATGAAAAAGATCAAGAGCTCCTTGTCGACCTGCTCAATGCCGTAAGACAGTCGGAGACCCTCTGCTCGATCTCCGTTAAGTCGATCCGCAGCCTGCGCGACTCCTACAACATCATCTTCACAAACAACCTGCACAAAACGATCAAGCTGCTGACCTCCCTCACCATTATCTGCAACATCCCTACCATGATCGCCAGCATCTACGGCATGAATATCAACCTCCCCTTCTCAGAGCAGTCCCATGCCTTTGCCCTTATCCTCTCTCTTATTTTCATCTTCTCCGTCATCGCCCTCCTCTTCTTCCGCAGAAAGAAATGGCTTTAATTTTGTTTGAAGGGGTGAGAGATTCAGATCCGTTTCAATAGACATGTCGGATGGTGTGTCCTTCGGCACACCTGATTTTTGGTTTTTTGATTGATTAGGTTAGGGTTTCAGATCCGTTTCAATAGACATGTCGGATGGTGTGTCCTTCGGCACACCTCCCGCGACCACCTAGGTCCTCATATCGCTTCGCCAAATCGCACCCGCAGGAAAGCCCG
>JAFEGI010000018.1:0-16479 GCA_018240135.1 Verrucomicrobiota bacterium | reverse complement strand
TGCCGAAGGACATACCGCCCGACAGATCTATAGAAACAAATCCCAAACTCTTACTTCTCCATTAAAGAAGAAGCAAAGAAGGGTTTTCGAGGTAGCGCTGGAGGGTTTTGAGAAACTTGGCGATGTCTGCGCCATCGACGACACGGTGGTCTGCGGAGACGGTGAGACGCATCGTCTTGCCTGGGATGATCTGCCCTTCGCTAAAGATCGCGCGATCTTCCATCCCGCCAACAGCAAGAATGGCCGCTTGAGGAGGGTTGATGATCGAGACGAACTCAGAAATCCCATACATCCCCAGGTTCGAAACGGTAAAGGACCCCCCTACGAATTCATGGGGCTGCAACTTCCCTTCGCGCGCACGGCTCGCAAGGCTCTTCATCTCTTGAGAGATCTGCCCCAGATTTTTGTAGTCGGCATGGCGGACAATCGGCGTAATTAGCCCCCCTTCCATACTCACAGCTACGGAGATATCAACCGTTTTAAATCGGATAATCGTCTGGTTGACGGTATTGAATCCTGAGTTGACTTCTGGATGCTCACGCAGCGCAAGAGCTGCAGCGCGCAAAATGCAATCGTTGTAGGAAATCTTAAGCCCTGCGACGAGAAGCTCTTCTCTAAGACGAATCAGCCTGTCGACATGGGTCTCTTGCGTGCAGTAAAAATGGGGGACAAAGGATTTCGACTCCTGAAGGCGCTGTCCAATGACTTTGCGCACGTAAGAGAGGGGCTCCTCCTCATAAGTTCCAGGAGGAATAGTGGGAGCCTCTCTTCTTCCGAAAGTGACTTTACCTGCAGGTTGCCCGAGCTCGAGATCGCGACTGGTCACCCGGCCATGAGGGCCTGTTCCTTTTACAGTAGTTAGATCGATCCCCTTCTCCTTAGCGAGCTTGCGCGCAAGGGGGGATGCGGGAATCCGCTCTGGAATTTCTCCAGATGGAGCAGGGAAGACGTAGTCGGTCAAGGGAGGTTGGGGCACAAATGCCGGCTGCTGGAGAGAGCCGGTTGGGCCTGCAGCGAAGAGGGGCGGCTCCTCTACAGGGGATGTAGGGAGCGGAGCTTGAGGCTGAACGGGGGGTTTGGGCACATCGCCCACAGGTTGATACCCCTCGATACTCTCTTCTTGCTTCTCTGTGAAGATCGCAATTGCCTGGTTAACGATCGCTGAGCCCCCTTCGGGGATCAAGATCTTGCGAAGCCATCCCGCATCGAGAACTGCATGCTCTAATGTCGCCTTGTCCGTCGCCACCTCAATCAGGACCTCTCCCGATTTGACATACTCCCCCTCTTTTTTGCGCCACTTGGCAATGGTCCCTTCTTCCATCGTTGGGGAGAGTTTAGGCATCGTAAATGTAAACGGCATAGCGACCTCAGTTATGACAAGACTTGCGAAATAGCGGCGAGGATTCTCTCTTTTGTCGGCATCGTCTCCTTTTCCAATGTCTTGGAATAGGGCATCGGAGTTTCTCTCTGCGCCACGCGCGCAATCGGCGCATCGAGAAAATCAAAGCAGTGCTCACCGATCTGAAAGGCTACTTCTGCAGAGATCCCTGAGAAGATATGTCCTTCTTCCACAAGAACACAGCGGTGGGTTTTGCGCACCGATTCCGCAATGGTAGCGATATCCAGGGGTTTAATAGTTCTAAGATCGATTAGCTCGACAGAGATTCCCTTTTTCGCGAGTTCTTCAACGACGCCCTGGCAAAGAATCACCATCCGACTATGAGAGATCAGGGTCAAGTGTTTCCCTTCAGTGACAACTCGAGCTTTACCAATTGGAACGAGATACTCCTCTGTTGGGATCTCCATCTTGTCGTTGTAGGAGAGCTCACACTCAAGGAAAAGGACAGGATTATTGCTCCGGATCGCCGATTTCATCAGCCCCTTGGCATCGTAGGGATTGCTCGGCGCTAAGATGATCAGACCGGGGAGATTCCCATAGATCGCCTCGACACAGTGAGAGTGTTGGGAAGAGACTTGAGCTGCCGCGCCATTAGGCCCACGAAAAACGATGGGCACGGAGAAACGATTACCTGACATATAGTGCATTTTGATCGCATTGGAGACAATTTGATCGAATGCGACAAAAGAAAAATTAAAACTCATGAATTCGACAACAGGTCTTAGGCCCGTCATCGCTGAGCCAATTGCAAGTCCTGCAAACCCGAGCTCTGCGATCGGCGTGTCGATGACGCGGGAGGGGCCCCATTTGTCGAGCATCCCTTTAGTCACTTTATAGGCGCCATTGTACTCCGCCACCTCTTCTCCGATGATGTAGACAGCGGGATCCCGTGTCATTTCCTCATCAAGAGCTTGGCGGATCGCCTCGCGCATCTCTACAACTTGCTTCGACATTCCATTCTCCAAATTTCAAGGGGCAAAGACATCTTCTTCGAGCGTGATCGGATCGGGCCAAGGGCTCTCTTCTGCAAATTTTAGCGCAGCTAGAACGATCTCTTTTTGCTCTTTGTCCATCTCGTGATACTCCGCCTCAGTGAGAAAGCCTGCGCTTTCAAGCGTTTTAAATAGGATCACCAAGGGATCGCGCGCCATACAGGTATTCAGGGCGTCTTTCGATCGGTAAAGCCCAGGATCTGAGATCGAGTGGCCTCGGAACCTCTCTGTGACCACCTCGACGAGAAAGGGTCGCGGTCTCTTCTTCATTTCGCGGAATAGATGCTCAAATCCCGCATAGCAGTTAAAAAAGTCCATCCCGTCGAATGTATAGGCTTCAATTCCATAACCAGGGCCCTTTTTCTCAGCGATAGGCCCTACGCTAATCGCGCGGTTGACATGGGTTCCCATTCCCCACTGGTTGTTTTCAATCACATAAATGCAGGGCAAACTCCAAAGCGCTGCAAGATTTAATGACTCATGGAAGGCGCCTTGTGCAACTGCCCCTTCTCCCATAAAGCAAGCTGCAAGATCACAGGGCGTCCCATTTTTCACCCCAGGCACTGCTTTTTGGTATTTTGCGGAAAAAGCAGCCCCCGTGGCAATGGGGATCTGTCCGCCGACAATTCCAAACCCGCCGAGAAGGCGATCTGTGAAAAAATGCATCGAGCCGCCGCGGCCCAGCGCATTTCCCGTTTCCCTTCCAAATAACTCTGCCATGAGCTCGTTTGGTGTCGCTCCTAAAAGGAGTGCAAGCGCATGGCACCGATATGAAGTAGCCCACCATTGGTTGACACCCATTACCGCTACAGCTGCTGTTTGAATCGCCTCCTGCCCCATATAGGAGTGAAAAAACCCACCGATTTTCCCCTGGAGGTAGGCGCCTTCCGCACGGAGCTCAAAGTTGCGAATAAGAAGCATCTTTTTGAGTTGCTTGATCAACACCTCTTTTCCCAAAGAGGAGATCAAAACAGAGGAGTCACTTGGAAAGAAATTATATTTAATCGGTTCTTTCATTATCCTTCCTTAAGGTCAAATCGGCGCAGAGGGCATTAGGGAACTTTTGGGCACAATATTCGGGTTGTTTGTGACCGGGATCGTTCGCAAATCGTCATCTGAATGCATTTGATAACAACTGGATAGCGCACAGAGCGCAAGAAGTAGAACCATCTTCATAGAGTACCTCGCCTCCCCCAAAGGATACCCTCTTTTTCAAAAATTGAGAAGGAAAAACTGAGACAAGAATTTATTCAAGTGTTAGCATGGCGTCTATGAGTAACCGCCTTCGCCCCATCTATTACGATACAGAGACCACAGGAGTGCGCTCCGACAAGGATCGGATCATCGAGCTTGCCGCCTTTGACCCTGTGGAAAATCGCACCTTTGTCCAGCTCATTAACCCAGGTGTCCCCATTCCCCCTGAGGCATCTGCGATCCACCACATCACAAATGAAATGGTGGCGTCCGCTCCCTCTTTTAAGAGCGTTGCAGAGGAATTTGTTGCCTTCTGCCCCCCTCACACCGTTCTAATTGCCCATAATAACGACGCGTTTGACAAACTATTTCTTGAATCGGAGTTTCATAGGGCCGATGTCCCCTTCCCTTCCTTTCGCTTCATCGACACCTTAAAATGGGCCCGCAAGTACCGCAATGACCTACCGCGCCACACGCTTCAATCCCTTCGCGAGGTCTATGGATTCCCCGCAAATCAAGCACATAGAGCCCTCGATGACGTGATTGTTCTTCATCAAGTATTTTCTTCAATGATTGATGATCTTTCCATTGAAACCGTTATCGAGCTCTTGGCGCGCCCACAAGTCCTTAACCGTATGCCCTTTGGGAAGCATCAAGGCAAAGCCCTGTCTGAGATCCCAAAAAGCTACGTCGCCTGGCTTGCAGAAAATGGAGTTTTCGAAAAACCTGATAATCAGGAACTAAAGGATTCTTTCGAAAAACTGGGGCTACTTAATTAAGTTTAATTATGATACAATAACTAACAAAACAATTGTTAGTTATGGGAATCATAAGAAATCCATCATTTTTGTATGTCGGGGATGATACGGCTACCAGGCTTTTACAAGAAGAGCTTGCTGAGTCATCCTTACAAGTTGCCATCGACCCCCGTTATAGGGGCCCAGATCTCTATGCACGCGATCTCCTCGTCACACGTCTCGATGGAAAGCTACTTCTCCCTAATCCAATTGAAAACTATCGATTACACCATCTATTTAAATTGCATGTTAAAGCACTTAAGATGCGCACCCCAACTGAATTTGTTCATCCTGAAAACTCTGACATCGGAGAGGGTGCAGAAATCTGCGGATCCTCCCTCCAATTAGCGACATCCCTCCATTTATCCCATATCCGTGGCGCTACGACAGTTGAAGGAGGCAATTGCCATCTGTTTACAATGGAAGGTGCGCCAAAAGCTATAGTCGGCATCAACACGGTATATATCACCCTTGTCAATCTCGAAAAGAAGCACTTGATGCCTTATCACGAACTCCTTGAGGAAGCTCCCGTCTTAGAAGAGCATTTCTATCAAGCGAGAAACCACCAGATTTTTCACCAGTTTTGCGACTTTGTGCAATATGGGATTTCTTGTTTTGATGCAGTGAAAAATACAACCTGCCCTCTACTCAAGAGCAAGCTTAGGGAGAAATTTAAAAAGTACAATGAGTGCGCAGAGGTCTTACACCCCTATCCCTATCCATTTGACCAGTATTCTCTTCCTCTGGAAAACCGAGACGTTGAATCCGCAAGGCGTATTGCTAAGAAAATCGCCTATGTGAAAACAAAAATTGCCGAGGAAATCGGAGTGCCTTTAAGTGAGATCGCCTTTATCCCTCAAGTCGCTTATCACATCGATCTAGAAACTCTATATGATCCGACGAATAACACCGTCTATCTGCAGGATGAACAACAAGTGATTGATCTATTAAGGGAAGACCCCTGGGATCGATTTGGACCCTTCATAGAAAATGCGCGCAAAAGACAGGCGAGATTACCCGTGGGCTTTTTAGATGAAGTGGAACAAGAAATTCAAAAGATCGGATGCCGCACACGCCGCGTTGCGGGCCATTTTGAGAAACAATTTGAAGAGATCGATGCGAATTTTCTCAATGGCCTTTGTTTAGACGGCAAACTCATCACAATCGGAAGCAAATGTGGCATCTTTGAGGAGATCTTTAGAAACACACTCCGAAAAGCGGGATCTCAGCTTGAGATCCGATTTCTCCATAATGAATCGCTATATGACATGGTGAGGGAGTCAGAGGCTGGAATCCGCTGCCTCACGTGGCTGTGCTAACCGGTCCCTATCGATATAGAGCGCTTCCCACATCCTACGGAATGGATCGCAGGTTTTGAGGAGCTCATCTTTGCTCCCTTCAGCAATCTTCACCCCATATTCGAGATAGATAATCTTATCGGCGTGCTCAATTGTGGAAAGGCGATGGGCAATTAAGATCTGCGTGACTTCTCCATGCAAGCTTGCAATTGCATCCTTGATGTGCATCTCGCTAATCCCATCAAGGGCAGAGGTCGCCTCATCCAAGATGAGCACGGGCGCCTCTTTGACAAGAGCTCTTGCGATTGCTAGGCGCTGCTGCTGTCCACCAGAGAGATTTTGTCCTGCTTCCGCAAGCATCGTATCATATCCCCCAGGTAGACGAGAGATGAACTCTTCAGCATGCGCTCTTTTCGCAGCACTTTCGATTTTCTCTCTGGAAAAGTTGCGGCCAAATGCGATATTCGCAGCGACAGTATCGCAAAAGAGAAACGGCTTCTGGGAAACAAAGGCGAGTTTTTCGCGGAGCGACTTTTGGGTGTAGGCTTGCAGCGGCAGCCCATCGATCCGGATCTCTCCCTGCTGCACTTCGTGTAAGCGGGGAAGGAGCTGCACAATGGTCGATTTACCCGCACCCGTAGGGCCGACAATGGCAACCGTCTCCCCTTTTTTGACTGTGAAGCTTAAGTCTTTGATCACCCACTCATCGTGGTAGCGGAACCAGATGTGGTCAAATTCGATCTGATTCTCAAATGATTGGAACTCAATTGCACCCTTCTGATCTTCGATGTCAGGTCTGAGGTGGAGCACTTCGAACATCCTTTCTGCTGCCACAATCCCCCGCTGGATATTGGCATTTTCGTCGGCAAATTTTTTGACTGGTTCATAGACAAGTTGCAAAAGCCCGCAAAAGACGATCAGCTGAGAGAGGCTCATCGAAAGCGTATAGAGCCCAAAAAGGACAACGCTGGCAAGGCAAACGGTCGTGATGGCATGGAGAATGGGGCGTGTGAGTAAGCCATATTTTGCGGTTTTGCTCTCTAGAACGGCCATCCGGTCGTTTTGTTCCTTATATTTCTTAAGCGAAAACGCCTCCATGGCAAAGATCTTTACCGTCTGGATCCCGGCGAGAAAGTCGATGAGGACGTTGGCAAACCGCTCCTGATTTGTCTGGAGCTGGCGAGAGACCCTCTTAACGCGCCGCGCGAGGAAGACAATGGGAAGAACGATCAGGGGAACGCCGATAAAGATAACGAGCGACAGCTGCCATGAGAGATAGACACACATGGAGAGGCACGTCACAATCGTAAAAGGGGTTTGTAGGTAGTTTGTGAGCCAAGAGTTAATCGAGGTTGCAATCTGCCCTGCATCCCCTACCACGCGAGAAGAAAGGCTACCGATGTTGTGCTTTTGGTAAAAGCTCATCGGAAGGGACTGGATATGCTCGAAGTACTGCTGGCGCAAATCCCGGCTGACGCGAATAGCGAGAAGCTGCGTGGTATAGCGGCTAGCAAAGAGCCAGATCGCCTTAAATACAGCCACACAGAGAAGAACGATCACAAGCGCCCGGATATTGCTGGAGAAATCAGCGTTTTCTTTGAACTTCTGAATGAGCCAGTTAAGCGGGTTGACCTGTTTGGACTTCGCTAAAAAGGCGGAGGCTTGCTCTTTGGTGATAACCCCTGTCCCTTCCGTATCGATGGCATTCCACCCCGCCTGAACCTGCTCGAGTGTCACGGTGCTTGGGCCCCCAACGGAGAGCTCCTGTTGTTTCTGACCAAAAAGGGAGAAGAAATCGGCCCCGTTATTGGAAAGCACGCCGAGTGCAAACATCTCCATTTGGCTTGCAATCGTAAGAGCAAGGAGCGTGACGAAAGTGATAATAAGCAGCGACAGATGCTGGCGGCTACGCAACGCCGCCTTAAGAAGTAATTTCATACTGAGGGAGTTTACTCTATTTCCCGCTTCTGATCTACGGTAAACTGACCCATGCGACGAAATTTTTGATACCGGTGCTCGAGAAGACTCTCAAGAGGCACAGTTTTTAAAGCAGCCCATTGATCGAGCACATATTTTTTTACACTCGCAAAGACCGCTGTAGGATCCCTGTGTGCCCCTCCCATCGGCTCTTCGATCATCGCATCGATGATGTCGAGCTTGAGAAGATCTTCCGGGTGCATCTTTAACGCTTCTGCAGCGACCGCATTTTTTGTGCTGTCCCGCCATAAAATGGAGGAACACCCTTCTGGAGAGATCACCGAATAGTAGGAATGCTCGAGCATCGCAATGACATCGCCAACACCCATTCCGAGCGCTCCTCCAGAGCATCCCTCACCGATCAGAACGACCACGATCGGCGTCGGGAGCCTCGCCATTTCTAATAAATTCTGCGCAATAGCCCAGCCCTGACCGCGCTCTTCCGCGGCGAGACCAGGATAGGCCCCTGGGGTATCGAGAAGGGAGAGGACAGGGATCTTAAACTTCGCGGCAAGACGCATGCAGCGCATGGCTTTTCTGTACCCTTCTGGGTGGGGCATCCCAAAGTTGCGCTCGAGGCGGCTCTTCGTATCACACCCCTTTTCTTGAGCCACGACCATGAACTTAACCCCGCCAATCTTAGCAAGCCCGCACACGACCGCTCGATCATCGCGGAAAAGACGGTCGCCATAGAGCTCCGTAAACTCTTCGCATAAGTTCTGGATGTAATCAATTGCTTTTGGGCGCTGCGGATGGCGTGAGATCGCAACCCGATCCCATGGAGTTAATTTGGAATAGACTTGCTCGCGCAATGCATCGAGTTTCGCCTCTAAGCCCTGAATCTCTTCCTCAGACCAAAGGACATTGCCCTTGTTCTGCTCCTTGAGCTGAGCGACTGTCTTTTCATACTCCAAAATCTGCTTCTCATGAGCTAACATGAACTACTCCCTTAGCGCGAGGGGGCTGCCACTTCTTGTCCTGGCAGCTTTGCATCGCGAAAATCTTTAACTATCTCTAGGTACGACGGCTTCGTAATGACGATCGAAAACAACTCTTCGATATCAGCCGCAGTCATACGAATACACCCATCACTATCATAAGCTCCAATACAGGCTTTACTCTCGATCAACTGGCCACCCCCTGTATCTACCCAGGGAGCTCCCTGCAGACCATACCCTTGGTCAAAGGGGATCCAACGCGTTCCAAACACCTGGACCATCTCCACTCTCTTGTCTTGATAAAGCCCCATCATTCCCGGCTTATAAATAGCGATCCGCTCCCCAAGTGGGAACCTTCCCAGTGGCGTCAGGGTTCCCGATGGACCTTTCGGGTCGAGTTTGCCTAAACCCACGCGATAGACCTTTAGAAGAACCCGCTCATTCGTGTCGAGATCGACATAGTAAAATCCCATTTTACAGCGGGAGACATCGACAAGTAGATAAAACTCGATCTTTTTATCACTGCGAAACACATTGAAACGACTTCCCTCAGATACCTTTTGGGATAGGTAATCGGGCTTGCCATTGAGGCTGCGGGCGATAAAGTGGCGGGAGGTGCCATGATGCCCTGCATAATCGGCGATCCATGCGGGCCTTCCTTTGAGCCAAGGAACACTGCTCGAGTAGGTAATGGTTTCTACAATCGGCAATTTTGAGGGTCCTGTGGAAAACAGCTGAAAAATCCGATCGATATTGGGAAAATCGTCTGTAACGAGCAGCGGTCGCGTCATGGGAACTGCGGAAGGAGGAGAGGGCTCAGTATGGAGATTTTTTACTGGAATCGATAGGACAGGAGAAGGAGTACACGCGCCCTGATGGGAAGAGATTTTCTTCTCATTAGACGCATCTGACCCCTTCTTTAGTAAGGCGGCACCTCCCAGAATTGCAAAGAGAGTTACCGCTCCAATCAAAATCCATTTTGGCACGGACAGTTCGACGCTCCTCTAAGGTGTGAAAGTGAGCGATAGTATACCCTTCTGGCCCCTTTTTAGGAAGCTTTCAAATTCTATTTTGAGGGAGGTGTCTTACGTCCTTTCTCTATGAGTTTGCGCATTTTTTTCCCAGGAGTGAACTTCACAGCAAGACGTGCTGGAATGATAATCGGAACCCCTGCATTTTTTGGATTTCTTCCAATTTTTTGCTTTCTTTCTACGATCTCAAAAACTCCAAAGTCGCGAAACTCAAGCCGGTCACCCTGAGAGAGATAATCGGTCATCACATCCAAAAAGGATTGGATCACATTGCGCACATCATCAGGATGAACACCTTGATTTTGAGAGATCACCTGAATCAATTTTTTCTTAGTGATGGTCGCCATAGCTTGCAGACTCCTTTTGGTTGATGCACCGCTTACAGGAAATATTTTCCCATCTATGGTCTCATTGTTCTATCACCTTGATTTTCAATCAAGTTCTTTTTTTATTTCTGGACGGAGACAAGCAATTTTTTCTTTTTGCCTGCACCGAGGAGAAGGAATTCGCCAGCGATTAAGGCGCCTTCCGTAATAATCAACTTGGGATCGTCGACACGCGCGTTATTGAGATAGGCTCCCCCATTTTGCAAAAGGCGGGTCGCCTCTCCTTTGCTCGGAAGAAGCCCCGTTTTGACGACAAGATCTAAGTACCTTTGCCCTACAACTTCTGCTAGAGACAAAGCAATGCTGGGCATATCTTTCGCAATGGCGCGCAGAGAATCTGCATCGAGAAGGGCATCCGATCCAGGCGCTGCGCTCTCCGTGACCTTTAAAGCAGTCAAGAGCCCCTCCTCACCATGGATCATTCGCGTGATCTCTTCAGCGAGCCGCCTTTGAGCTGTATTGGGGATATACCCCTCTTGGGTCATCTCCTTCTCATAGCGCGCCACTTCATCGAGATCCATGAAAGTGAGCATGCGCATGAGCTTGATCACATCGGCATCGGGAATACGGACTAGGTATTGATAGAACTCATAGGGCGAGAGGCGGTCAGGGGCAAGCCAGATCGTCCCCTCTTCCGTCTTTCCAAATTTCTTTCCATCGCTGCGCGTGAGAAGCGGAAAAGTCATCCCATAGGCTTGTCTACCGGTCAGCCTGCGGATGAGTTCGATACCTGCCGTAATATTCCCCCACTGGTCGCTTCCCCCCATTTGGAGCTCGACCCCATGCTCGTGAAAAAGGTGGTAGAAATCGTAGCCTTGCAAGAGCTGGTAGCTAAACTCTGTAAAGCTAATTCCCTCCTCAGAGTTCAGACGCGCCTTGACACTCTCTTTGGCAAGCATCGCACCGACGCGAAAATGGCGCCCCACATCGCGAAGAAAATCGACAAGGGGATATTTGGCAAACCACTCGTCATTATTGAATACAAGCGGACGGGCAGAGCGATGAAAAAAGTCAAGAACGGCCTCAAAATGTCTGCGGATACGGGTTACATTGTAGTCAATGCTCGCCTCATCCAAAAGGGGGCGTTCGATACTTTTTCCCGAGGGGTCCCCAATGCGCCCTGTTGCGCCACCGAGAATCACGACAGGCGTATGTCCAAACTTCTGAAACCAGCGGAGGATGACAATCCCAACCAAGCTCCCGATATGCAAACTATCTGCAGTGGGATCGAATCCGATATAAACCTTAATTGGCTTCTCTAAACGCGCCCCGAGCTCTTCGCTCGTCATCGCATCGATCAGTCCTCTTTGTTTCAGGCACTCTACAATATTGTTCATGGGAGCGGATTTTACCCACTTTCCCCCTTTTTCTCAAGCTCCATAAACGCTTTGAGTTTCCCCATCTGATCTTGCGTCTTGCGGCTGAGTTCATCTGCTAGAATGCTCACGCGCTCGCTTAAAGGGGCTGCATTTTGGTTTTCATCGAAAAGGGAAAATCCTTTCGATTTGAGGGAGACGCGATGTGCAGCATGCCTCTCGATCCAGCGGTGCATCTCGGCGGTCTTTTTCTCCAAGGCTTGGGGAGTAATGACCTGATCCATCGCCTCGAGTTGCCTCTTGAGTTTTTCCCTGGCTTTACGCGTTTTTAGACTCTCCTCTACAATCTCATTCGAAGTCATGGCGTGCCACTCCTTGGGTTGATCGAGCGCATCCTATCGACTAAAAAATTTTAATACAATCAGAAAGGATTCGGCAATTCGAGCCATTCACACGCAACCCCAAGTTCCGAGCGCACCTTCTCCAGCAAGGCCAATATCCCAATCCGCTCTGTTGCATAGTGCCCAAGAGCAAAGAAATGGATCCCCCTTTCATGCGCAATATCCCATACGGGTTCATCAAAACTCCCGGTAACAAAGCAGTCGACACCGCGGTCTGCAGCTTCCAGGATTTGCCTATGAGCGCCCCCAGAAATCAAAGCTGCACTTGCAATCATCTCTTTTCCGCCAAGAGCCGCATGTGCCATGTGCCCATAGTAGTTCTCCAATTTTTTCTGGAATTCTTTGACCGGTACCGGTGCAAATCGACCCGCTACCCCTATGTTTTCGTAAAAGGGTTCAAGGTCGCGCCAACCCAGCTCGCGCGCTGCTTTCCAATTGTTGCCAATCTCCTGTTGACCATCTAGAGGTAGGTGGTAAGCGAGCAGGGAGATCCCTTCCTTAAGGAGGATTTCGAGTTTCTTTTTTTTGCTCCCCACAATCGGATAGGGATCTTTATTCCAGAAGAGACCGTGATGGACAATCAGCGCATCGGCACCGGTGCGCGCTGCAGCCTCAATTGCGGCCAAACTCCCTGAAACGGCAAATGCGATGCGCCCCACCTCTCCCTTCCCTTCGACTTGGATCCCATTGGGACAATAATCGCGAAACTCCTGAGGGGAAAGAAGCTGCTCTAGGAACTGAAAAAGTGCTTGTAATGTAATCATGGTTTTCCGAAGATCAAGTTATATATCTATATACCAGATGTCTAGAGATGCAGTCAAAAAGGCAGTTGGATACAAAGCGGCGGAGCTCATTGAAAATGGGATGCGCGTCGGGCTTGGCACGGGCTCTACCGCGTTTTATTTCATCGAGCGGTTAATTGAGCGCTGTAGAACAGGCCTCAAGATCCATGCGGTTGCAACCTCAATCCAATCCCAAAAAATGGCGGAAGAGGGAGGTATCCCCCTTCTACCCATTACTGAGGTCACAGCCCTCGATGTCACGGTTGACGGCGCAGATGAGATCGATGAAAAAAAGCGGATGATTAAAGGGGGCGGCGGCGCGCATGTCCGAGAAAAGATCATCGCCGCAATGAGCCGGGAGATGATCGTCATCGTCGACGAAAGTAAACTGGTAAAGGAGCTGGGAAAGTGCAAGCTCCCTGTCGAAATCCTCCCCTTTGCCGCCAAAGCCACTTTGCACCACATCGAAAAAGCGGGATACCGGGGACATTTTCGCGATTTTGTCACCGATAATGGTAACTACATCGTCGACATCCATTTTGGAACCACTCTCTTTCATCCTGAAGAGGAGCATGAGCGCCTACGCGCCATTCCAGGCGTTGTCGATACCGGCTTCTTTTTCAACTTAGCGGGAAGAGTCATCGTCGGATTTGCCGATGGGACTGTTGCAATTAGAGGGTAATTCATGACATCAGAACTGATTCCAATCACATTTAATAAGATCATGCAATCGCCCACCTACACAGTGATCATCCTGGGAACGGAGGCAAAGCGATTTGCCATCTATACTGACCCCTCGGTAGGCAGACTCTTGCAGCTCTACCTGACAGAAGAGCCCAAACCGCGCCCTTACACCCACGATCTCATCCACTCGATCTTTCAGGGATTGGGCATTGAAGCATTGCAGATCGTGATCTATGACATTCAGGACACGATCTACTTTGCAAAACTTTACCTCTCACAAAAAATCGACGAAAAAGAGACGATTCTCGAAATCGACGCGCGCCCCAGCGACTGCGTCCTCCTCGCTCTGATGAATAACGTCCCCGTATTTTGTCGCAAAGAGATCCTAGAAAAAGCGGTCGCAGTAGAGGAGTGATCTTAATATTTGATGTTGAATTTGTTGCGGGCTAAAGTGACTAGAGAGCGCACCGCCTCTTCTGCATCGTCCCCTTCCGCTTCGATCTGAATCTTGGCCCCTCTTGCCGCTGCAAGCATGAGAATCCCCAAAAGCGACTTGGCATTGACTCTGTAGCTTTGATAGATGAGGAAGACTTGCGCTTTAAAGCCTGTCGCACATTTGACAAGCTCTGTCGAAGGGCGCGTATGCAGCCCTTTTTCATTCGCAATAACAAAAGAATCTTTGCACTTTCCCATTTACCCCCTTAACAGCTCATCGAGCTCGGTGACGAGTTCGCCAAAATGCTCCATTGCGAGCCGGACGGGCTCAGGAGAGCGCATATCTACCCCCGCAAGGGCCAACACATCGAGTGGGTAGAGGCTGCACCCAGATGAGAGGAACTGGAGATAGCGATCTCTCGCATCCTCCCCCTCTGTCGTTACCTTCTTGACAAGCGCATGGGCTGCGCTGATCCCCGTTGCGTACTGATAGACGTAGAAATTGTAGTAGAAGTGGGGAATGCGCGCCCACTCGATATCCATCTCCTCATCTAGGATGAGACCAGGACCAAAGTACTCTTCGCTTAGTTTGCGGTACTCCTGCTTAAGAAGAGCGGGAGTTAGAGGGATCCTCTGCTCGACGAAACTGTGGATTTTTAGCTCAAACTCGGCAAATAGCGTCTGCCTGAGCAAAGTCGCGCGCATGTCATCGAGCTTTTGGTTAATCAGATAGGCTTTCTCCTCTTTGGTCTTCACCTGTTTTAACAGATGCTGCAAGAGAAGCTCCTCGTGAAACGTAGAGGCCACCTCTGCCACAAAGATCGAGTACTGTGAGTACTGATAAGGCTGGGTCTTGCGACTTAACAGAGAATGCATGCTATGGCCCGCCTCATGGGTCAAGGTCATCGCATCGTTGAACGTGCCGTGGTAGTTCATCAAAATGTAGGGCATGCTGTCGTAGCAGCCACTCGAGTAAGCCCCCGAGCGCTTGCGTGCATTCTCATACCGATCTACCCAACGGTCATCCATTAGCCCGCGGCTCAGCGCCCTTTGATAATCCTCTCCGAGCACAGCCACCGACTCGATGATCTGCCCTGTTGCCTCCTCATAGGTCATCCCCATCTCCACCTCTTTGACGAGAGGGACGCTGAGATCATAGAGATGGAGCTCTTCTACACCTAGCACCCTCTTGCGCAGTGCAATATAGCGGTGCAGCGCAGGTAAAGAAGCGCGCACGGCCTCGATCAGCGATTTGTAGACGGCCACATCGATCTGTCCAGGAAATAGCGCCGCTTCGACACAGGAGCCATATTTCCTAGAGCGCATTTCGAGCAGGTGGCGCTGGATCTGCCCTTGCAAAAGCTCGCAAAGGGTGTTTTCAAACTTGCGGTAGCTCTGGTGCATCGTCTTAAAGGCCCCCTCGCGCAAGATCCGGTCGGGGCTGCGCATGTAGAGCTGATACTTTCCATGCGTAAGCTCGCGCATCACTCCCTGACTATCTGGGATCGAAGGAAACTGCAAATCGGCATTATTAAATGCACTGAAAGCAGAAGATGCCGTCTCAAGAGCATTTCCCGATAGAGCGAGGAGCTCCTCTTCTGGAGCGGATAGCGTGTGGGGTTTCATCCGCACAATCTTCTCTAAGTGGAAGGCATACTCTTCGAGTTCAGATGCAGAAATCAAAGCATGGAGGTGGTCCTCTGGAAGCTGGAGGAGTTCAGGCTCGATCCATGCGGTCTCCCCGCGAAATGCATAGAGAAGAGTGATGGCGCGCGCATGCGCTTTTTTTGCAACCTCTTCGGCGACATCCTCGTCATGGCGCAGGTGGGCATAAGTATAGAGTTTTGAGAGATTCCAATCGATCTCCAAAGTAAGGGCGATGAGCTCCTTGAGCTTCTTTGGATTATCTAGGGCCCCTTTTCTAAGCGCTTGGATTTCGGGCCAGTGGACCTGATCCCCCTCGCGGCCCCATTTTTGAAATTCTTTCTCCCATTCTTCCCAGGAGGGAAAAAGGGCCTCCACATTCCAGCGACTTTGAGGGGGAACAGCGACCCTCTCTTGCGTTTTTTCCACAGGCAAAGCAGCTTGAACACCCATCTTTAATTCCTCTCCAAAATCGATAGAAAGTTTCGCATCTTATTTTATTCTCTAACTCCTGTCAACACCGTTTCCTGGGCTCTAAAAAATTTCCTTCACCAGATTTAGCACTTGACAGCCTGTTTTGCTAAATCGACTTGCGCAAAATGCGCCCTTCCCTTATAATGCGGGGCAAAACCCCATAACCTAACGTGGAGATGTAAGATGTCTACGACGAAAAAAATGACTCTCAAACCCCTTGGAAACCGCGTTCTCGTCCAGCGCCTTGAACAGGCAGAGACCCTAAAAGGAGGGATCATTCTCCCTGACACTGCAAAGAAAAAGCAAGAGACTGCAAAAGTGATCGCAGTCGGAAGTGGCAGCACGACAGCGGATGGGAAGTTGATCCCGATCCCAGTTCAAGTCGGAGATACGATCCTTATGGATAAGTACGCAGGTCAAGAGGTCACCATCGAAGACGAAGAGTTTGTCATCCTGCGCGGTGACGACGTGATCGCTATCATCAACTAATTTAAAGGAGTTTAAACGCAATGGCAGCAAAAAATATTAAGTTCCGCGAAGAGGCCCGTCAAAAGATTCTTAAAGGCGTTCGCACCTTAGCTTCCGCAGTCAAAGTGACCTTAGGCCCCAAAGGGCGCAATGTCGTCATCGATAAGTCTTATGGCTCCCCACAAATCACAAAAGACGGCGTCACTGTCGCCAAGGAGATCATTCTTGAAGACAAGCATGAGAACATGGGCGCACAGATGGTC
>JAFEGI010000017.1:95401-102291 GCA_018240135.1 Verrucomicrobiota bacterium | reverse complement strand
TGGCAACCAAGGGGGAGATGCTGTGAATCCCTATGAGGTCTCCGTCGAGAATAACGCCTCTGTTTTAGCAGGGCTTTGGATTTTCCAGAGCCTGCTTCAAGATGAACTTGCCTATGAGACGAGTCTGACAGAGGGGGAGAAGGGGAAGATAGAGGCTGCCCTTACCCAGATTGATACTCTTTTGCAAGGACTTCTCGACTTTTTCGAAAAATATGCCTGGAATCCCTCAGCGGGCATTTTCTACCAGGGAGGGGATGCGAATAATCCCGCACTCACGGAGGCCTGGGTTCCTACTTCTGAACCCAAAGCCGTAGATGTCAGCACCTGGGGCGTTTCTGTTTTAGGGCAGAGCCGCGTCGATGGATGGTATGGGTTTGGAACCTGCTATGATATCTGGCAAAATGTCAAAAGTTGGGGCGGGTTCTATGGACCGGATGGAGCGCTTTGGGGTGTTGGGTACTCGAACGTCGATGGCAATGGAGGAAGTGGGAACTATGCAGAGGGGATCCTCTCTGCCGAGTGGACAGCCGGCGCGATCAATCTCTTGCGCTGTCTTATTACTGCCTATGAGGAAGTGGCGCTATCAGAAAAGTACACCCCAGATCAGCGGAAGGACGCTGCGGAGTTTGCGGCCGATTTGCAAAAAGATCACGACAGCATGCATCAGAATCTGATGACCCTTCGGACCGATCTGTATGCTTCCACAGATGCATACTCTGGAGTTAGGCCTGCTGAGTATGACGCGCTGATCCCGATTCCAGAGGGAAAAAGAGCCTTCCTCTATGCGAGCAAGCGCTACATGATCCCCTTTGGATGGGTTGCAAACCCCTTGCCCAGCACCACTTCGACGGCCTGGGCAATTTTCTTGCACTACCAGTTTAACCCCTTCAAATGGGGTGGATCCTATTGATGTAGGATATCGTTGATCAGAGCTTCGCTGCTTCTTTGGCCCGCTTGGTACCCTTCGCGGTAGCCCACTTTGTAGCCATCTGAGTGGCCGTTCTCATAGGCTTGAGCGGTACTGTTATGGGCGGCTCTGCGGCCAAAAGAATACCCCTCATCGTACCCATCTTGGTGGGCATCGCGATGGAGGTCGAGGATGCACTGCGCAGGCTCGAGAGCAATCGCAAAGAGCACTTGACCGGTTCTTCTGTTGACGAAGAGGTGGGTGCACTGTTTCAGCGCTTCCTGGTTAGAGGCGTTTGCTTCAGAGACCTGTAAATTGCCGTATTTCGAGTAGACATCGATTTCTGTGCCTAGATACCAATCGTTTGGAACGCACTCATAATTTTCTGGTACGAGTTGCACATTGTTCCACCACTCAGATAGACTTCTCCATCTTGGCGAGAACCCGATCACTTTCCAGCAGCTTCTATCGGAAAGGACGAAGTAACCATTTGTATTTTGCAAAATGACTTTGGAAGAGAGGATCTCCGCATCGGGAGCAGAGCTCGGATACATGACGGAACAGCTGAGACTTGCAATGACAACCAAACACCAATTTTTCATAAAAACCTCCTGGGTTTTGGGGGTAGAAGTTACATCGCCATCCAATTTTTCGCAGCAAAAATTATTGGAATATCCCCCAGATTGTGCTATGAAGAGGACTATGGCTAAGAAGTATGATGAAAGTGCTGTCCTCTCTTTAGATGCGTTGTCCCATATCCGCCTCCGCTCGGGGATGTATATTGGGCGTCTTGGAGACGGATCCCATCCCGACGACGGGATCTACGTCATGCTCAAAGAGGTGATCGACAATGCGATCGATGAATACATCATGGGTAATGGCTCGCGCATTGAGATCAACTTAAATGAGAAAACCTCTCTTGTCTCCGTGCGGGATTATGGCCGGGGCATTCCGCTTGGCAAGGTGATCGAGTGTGTCAGCCAGATCAACACCGGAGCGAAATACAACGACGATGTCTTCCAATTTTCGGTTGGACTCAATGGGGTCGGGACCAAAGCAGTCAACGCCCTCTCTTCCCGCTTTTATGTGAAGAGCGTCCGCGATGGGGAATTTGTCGAGGCGCGCTTTTCCAAAGGGGTTCTCCAGGAAAAGAAAAAGGGGAAGACAAAAGAGGAAAACGGCACCTTTGTCGAGTTCATCCCCGACTCAGAGATTTTTAAGAAGTTTTCCTTTCACAAAGCCTTGATCACAAAAAGATTGTGGCATTACGCCTATCTCAACACAGGTTTGACGCTTCTTTTCAACGGGGAGACGATCTTTTCAGAAAATGGGCTCCTCGATCTTTTGAAGCGGGAGGTCAAAGAGGACTGTCTCTATGAACCTCTCCACTACAAAGGCAAACACGTCGAGTTCGCCTTCCTCCACTGCTCAAGTTATGGGGAGACCTATTTTTCTTTCGTCAACGGGCAGCACACGCAAGATGGAGGAACCCATCTCTCTGCTTTCAAAGAGGGGGTTCTCAAAGGGGTCAACGAGTACGCGAAAAAGAGTTTTCAAGGGGTCGATGTCAGAGAGGGGATGATCGGCGCGATTTTGGTGAAGGTCAAAGACCCCGTGTTCGAATCCCAGACCAAAAACAAACTCTCTAATGGGGAGATCCGCGGTCCCCTTGTTCAAGAAATCAAAGACGCCGTCCAAAATCTCCTCTATAAAAATGAGGAAGCGGGAAAGAAAATCCTCGAAAGAGTCGTCTTCAATGAGAAGCTGAGAAAGGAGCTGGCCTCCGTCAAAAAAGAGGCGAAAGAAAAGCAGAAAAAAATCTCCTTTAAAATCCCCAAACTGCGCGATTGCAAATACCACTTCGGCGATGGGACGAAAGAGGGGGAGAAGTCGGCGATTTTTCTCACAGAAGGGGAGTCGGCCTCTGCATCGATTGTCATGACCCGAGACCCTTTGACACAAGCCGTTTTTTCTCTTCGGGGAAAACCCCTGAATGTCCATGGGATGAAGCTCGAGCTGCTCTACAAAAATGAGGAGATGTACAATCTCATGTCGGCACTCAACATCGAAGAGGATGTCGCCAATCTCCGCTACCACCAAGTGATCCTCGCCACCGATGCCGATGTCGATGGGATGCATATCCGGAATCTGCTCATTACCTTCTTCCTTACCTATTTCGAAGGGCTCGTCGTCAACGGACATCTCCACATCCTCCAAACCCCCCTTTTCAAGGTGAGAAATAAAGAAAAAACGCTCTACTGCTACTCAGAAGAGGAGAAAGAGGAGGCTGTCAAAGAACTGAAGAGGGGCGTCGAGATCACCCGATTTAAAGGGCTTGGAGAGATATCTCCCGAGGAGTTCGGACAGTTCATCGGGAAGGATATCCGCCTTGTGCCGGTCATCATCGGCAACCTCTCCGATGTGAAACCCACTTTGGAGTTCTACATGGGGAAAAACACCCCTGAGCGCAAGGCGCTCATCATGCAAAACCTGGTGAGGGAAGATGTCTGAGCTCAAAGAGCAGATGCAGGAGCACTTCATCCGTTATGCCTCCTATGTCATTCTCGACCGGGCAATCCCCAACGTCGTCGATGGCCTCAAACCCGTCCAAAGGCGTATCCTCGAGATTCTATGGCGTCAAAGCGATGAAAAACTCCATAAAGTCGCCAACATCGTCGGCCAAACCATGCAGCTCCACCCCCATGGCGACGCGCCCATCTACGAAGCGCTGATCACGCTTGCCAATAAGGGATTTGTCCTCGATAGACAGGGGAATTTTGGGAATATCTGCACAGGAGATCCTCCGGCCGCTGCGCGCTATATCGAAACGCGTCTTTCCCCCCTCGCCAGAGAGACCCTTTTCAACCCCGATATCACAGAAAAGCTCCCCTCCTACGATGGGAGAAACCTCGAACCGGTGACCCTACCCGCGAAAATTCCCCTCCTCCTCCTTCAAGGGGCAGAGGGGATTGCCGTCGGAATGGCAACGCGCATCCTTCCTCACAACTTCTCCGAGCTCCTCGAAGCCCAGATCGCCTATCTCGAAGGGAGAAACTTTAAAATCTATCCCGACTTCCCTACAGGCGGCATCCTCGATAAGAGCCAATACGATAAAGGGAAGGGCAAGGTCAAGGTCCGCGCCAAAATCGAAATTAAAGATCCCAAAACCCTCGTGATCCGAGAGATCTGCTACGGCACTACAACAGAGAGTCTGATCCGCTCCATTGACGAAGCCGCTAAAAAGGGAAAGATCAAAATCGAAGCGATCAACGATTACACGACAAAAGATGTCGAGATCGAGATCAAGCTCCCCAGAGGACAATATGCGGAAGAGATCCTCGATGCCCTCTATGGATTTACAGAATGTGAAGTCTCTCTCAGCTCCCAAGTGGTCGTCATCAAAGAGGGATACCCTTGGGAAACCGATGTCCATGAGATCCTCTCCTACAATGCAAATAAAGTGGTCGAGTTCCTCAAAAGAGAGCTCGAAATCGAAAGGGACCGCCTCCTTGAGAAGATCTTCTATAAGACCTTAGAGCGCCTCTTCATCGAAAACAAGATCTACAAGAAAATCGAAGCGGTAAAAACTCTGGAGGGGATCCATGAAACCCTGCACGAGTCATTTAAGCCGTTTCACAAAAAACTCCTGCGCGAGCCCACCCAAGAGGACCGCGAGCGCCTGCTCCAAATCCCCATCCGCCGTATTTCTCAGTTTGACATCGACAAAAACAGAGAAGAGATCTCCCTCCTTGAAAATAGCCACCACACCGTCGAAAAGCATCTCAGAAACGTCAAAAAATATGCGATTGAGCACCTCAAAGCGCTCATCGCAAAATATGGCAAAGAATACCCCAGAAAGACTCGAATTAAAGCCATTGAAGAGATCGACCGGAGAGCAATTCAGACTAAAGAGCTCAAAGTGGGCTATGATCTCAAGACAGGTTTCATTGGGACTAAGGTGACAGGTGCCGAGCAACTCATCTGCACCAACTTCGATAAACTCCTCGTCTTTACAAAAGAGGGGACCTATAAGGCAATCCCTATCCCCGAAAAGCAGTATATCGAACACCTCATCTGCGCTGCAGTTGCCGACAAAAAAACGATCCTGACCGTTGTCTATAAAAGTAAAGACTCAGGACAGGTTTTCGCTAAGCGCTTCATCGTGACCAAGTTCATCCAGGAAAAGGAGTACCGCTACTTCGACGAGGGAGGAGAGCTCGTGCTCATCACGATAAAACCCCATCCGACCATCGAACTCCAATTTTCCTCGCCAAAACAGAAGAAAGAGACGGTTGCTTTAAAGGATATCCCCGTGAAAGGGCCCCATATCCGCGGCACCTGCCTTTCCAAGCACAAGGTCAAAAGGGTCATTCATACCTAGAATATCCTGTTTGAGCTGCAGGATTTCTTCCAAAGTCTCGTAGTTTAATTCATCCAGCCGTTCAAAGATGGGGTGATAGAGGTGCCTTCTTTCTGAATTGACTACGCGAAGAGTGCTTGCATCCGCGATCCAAAGAGAAAAGAGCATCTTCCGATAATCCCTCTCGGCTAGCTCCGTTTGTCCGAGCCTTTCATATCCCTTGCTTAGGCGCGCTAGAAGCTCTGGAAATGTCATACAAGACCTGCGTGCTAAATAACTCCCAAAAAAATCGTTATATGCAATGATATTTTGGATTAAAGTGATTTCTAATTTATTTAACCCCCAGGAGGGTAGAGTATGTCCTGCGATCCTAGCCGAGTTAGTGATGTGGCCTTTGCGACCGTACATCTTGCCTATATCGTGAAATAGGGCAGAAATGCGTAAAACTTTTTTTACTGTCTCCATTGGGAGAGTAGAAATGCCTATCTCCGATTTGAGGCCAAAACCCCCAAATTTTCCGCAAATTACTTCGACAGTGTGCTCTAGAAGATTAACAGGGGTGCCGTTTGCTTTTGTCCCATGACCTGCATCAAATCGTCGAAGAGCAGGAAAATCACCGGGGAAATAGGGAAGAGATATCTCCAAATCTTTTTTAAAATCTAGATCGCTAGAATGTGTTAACCAATAAATAGCCATGAATGAATTGTATCAAAAATACATATTAAATTGAAGTATAAACAGAAAATCGGTATAATTTTATCTATAATAATGAGGTGAGATGACTGTTTTTAGCGTAGTTCCCGATCCAAAAAATCCAGTCGCATATACCATCCGCACACAGGAAGGGACCTACTACGATATAGCTATAGCTGGACGCATCAGTAAAGAGGCGCTTGAATCGTGTGCCGCATATCTTACATCCCATCGCTATAACGGTTTAAGCAAAATTCATGCTTTGATTGAGAAAAATGAGACAGGAGAAGCCATCGTCCTCTCGATGCAGGCGCGTGTCGACAATGCGTTTTCGAAAGCCGTATTTGCGCAGGTGCGATCATTTCCCTCTCCCCAGATTCTTGATCCAAAGTCTAAGCGCCAGCTCGCCTATGACCTAATCAGTGGAAATGCGGGCGATCTTGCATGTTCTGAGAGCTTGCTCAAAGAAATATCCTGGGAACCAGAGGACGATCTCTTAAGATTGGCAAGGTTATACAGCACACCCCATCTCTCTCCATGGGGAAAGGCATTGATTCGTTATGCAGCAAATGAAATTGGCTTGAACCCAACCCATGTCCTAAGTGAGGGACAGGAGAACGCTCCAGAGGCAACTCTTGCGGAAGAGGTAATGAGGTTAATCGATTTTTCTCACTTTTCATCATTAATTTCCAAACATGCAGCGCCATATCCCGGTTTAGTAGATGCCTTGGCAAAACTATGGGCAGAAACGCAGGATCCACGCTATCTGAAGCATCTATGCGATACAGATTCCCCTGCACTTGTCAGAGAGTTTCTATCTAAGTTTCCAGATCATCCGTCATTATTCGAAGGAATAGATATCTCAGAGTTTTACTATCTATGGAATTCCACCCATTATATGGAATTTGCAGAACTTTTCCTCGCTGCTGG
>JAFEGI010000017.1:2701-95386 GCA_018240135.1 Verrucomicrobiota bacterium | reverse complement strand
AGGTATCTCTACTTGCGAAAAAGAGGCTGGTCTCCAGATCAAGAAGTAGTCAAGGCACTCTATGAGCGCAATCGCATACACTCTGAAATACGAAATCAAAGTGGAAATATTTGTACAGATCTTTGCGAGCTGAAATTATTGCAATTTCTAGAAGATTTGATAGATTTAACAGTCCCTCCTCTTCCGATTCCAAGATATGAGGGGATCTGCTCTCTAGAACCCACTACAAAAATTCCCCTGGAAAAATGTACCAAAGAGCATGCGTTTGCCTATCAGAGGCTTTACCATAAGCTTAGAAACAGATCGGAATCAAGCCCTGATCTTCTCCACCTTATTTGCAATTCGACCAGGATTTTTAATTATTTAGGTGATAAGAGGCAGGTCTCTGATAATTTCTCTTCTCTAATCCGAGACTATCATGCCACATTTCCAGAAAGTCGATTTGCTAAAGAGATCTTTGATCTGCTCCCTTATCTGAAAGAGGAGGAAGCAATAGCGTGGCTCAAAGAGCACCCCAAGCAGCTTTTAAAGACCCACTCCAATGCGCTCAGCAAATATATGATCGGGCATGAAAAAGCCATGATCTATTACGACCTGATCGAGCCATTTTTAGGTCCCGAGAGTCTGGTTAGAATTGGATCAAAATCGAGGTTTTCAGAGCTGAAAGATCTTTATCCCTACGAGGCTCAGGAAGAAATATGCTGCAAAATTCTATCTCGCCTCATTAATTGGGATCTGCAGGCCATTAAATGGCTACTTCAACCGCTAAAAGTGAAGTGGGGGTCAGTGGCACTGGCAGAAAGAGTGAATCAGCTATTCTATCTATCGGAGAATTTCTTCCACTATTCAGATGAGATAAGAGTACAGTTTATTCTAAGCTATCTTAAATCTATTGGATATATGGACACCCAGGAACGTTTTGCTTTTGCAGTCAACGGCTATATGTCAGGAGCGCGTTTTGAGAGTATTGAACAGGGCCTAAAAACTACTCGCGTTTTGAACAGAGTCCTAAATGAAGAGCAAATGGTCGATTGGCTCGCTTTTTTTGAAATGACAAGAGGTCAAGTCGGAATTCCCTTATGCCAGTATGTCTTAAGAACCCAAATGGCAAGCCAAAAAGTTATAAGGGCCGCTCTGTCTGCTTTAGAGAGAATTGGTCCTTATGTTCATCCAATGTACGCGAACTGCGTACGCCTTTGTACTTTCTCAAATAATCAGGGGGTAGAAGCCCAGGCTTGCAAGACTCTCTGGGCTCTAAATCCCGATCCCAATTGCTCATGGGATAGAAACATTCTATTGGAGCATCTTCCCCACTCGATTTCCGTCCTTGGAAACTACAACTTTGATTCTAATGAGGATCGAAGGCGAATTGACCAATTGATTGCGCTTTCTCATTCTGAAGATTTAAATCTGCGTGTGGAGTGTGCTCAAACTCTATCCAGAATTCCTGATAAGAAAGCGCTTTTAAGGGCGCTTGAAATTGCACAGAGTAGAGACTGGGCTTTATTCGACCCCTATTTTAAGCAGTATAAGCAAGATCTGGCTGGTCACCATACTCTTATCATGACGCGCCCTCAATTTGAAGATAGCCGCACCATGATGATTCTAAGGATTCAGCAGCAGCTGCTTAAAATTGAACCTCCACCAGAGGGCGTATTTGAGCAAGAAGAAAGTTATGAGCATCTCGATCGATTTGAAAAACGGTGCAAAATTAAAGAAGAATGTCGTTTTACCCCCACACCCCTATTTCTTCCTGAAGGCCCTGGAAGATATCTTTTTAGAGGTCTTTGTGAGCGAAAAGGGGATGATCTATTGCCGATAGCGATCCGAGACCTCTTCATGAGAGGTTGCGGTCCTTCTGATCTCATAGGGTTTGGAGCGGATTACGATCAAGGCACTTGGTCAAAAACAGGACAAATCTTTACATCCATCGATAAGAGTAGCGTGGAACGACATTATGTTGAAGATGAGGGGATGCTACTTGTGATCCGCTCAAGTTACTATAACCGGTCATATATTCGCGGCAGAGCGCGGATGGAAAAAGAGGGCGCATTAAACCCCGTCTTTTATGATGGGGTCCCTCTTTCAGAAATCGAAGCGATTTACTTGCCAAAAAGCTATCAAGAAGATGTCGAGCTCCTTGCATCTAAAGAGTTATCGGATGATGAGGTATACGAAGAGCTCGCGACCACCGCATTTCGACACCGGGAATTCTTGCCTATATTGCGCAAGAACATCCGCGGCCTGCTTCCTCGTATTGGCTATAGAGATGGAGGGGATGCGTGGTATAACCCGATTAAAGAACGGGAGGTAATCGAGGAGAGCGTTAGACAGCGGATCGCCCGGGATTGGCTTGTAACGCAGTACCCTCCCGGTTTTTTCGATCCCCAGGATCGAAAGCTCTCCCACCTGAGCGATGATGAATTTCTAGCGCATGTTGATGACCTCTATCCGCTCTTTTTAAACGATGAGGAGATCGCGTTTCTTAGAAGAACAGATCTTGAAGAGGTCAAGGCATCGCTGCGAAACTTAGACACCTCTTCGATCTCTCCGAGCCGCCTGCGCCGCTATAAGCGCCTTCAAGTCCTATTTTCCCCATTTGGCCCAGAAAAGGCACAAGAGATCATCGCCCGTTGCCGCCCGCTCTATAACATTAGAGAGGGGGAAGAACACATGGTCTTAACACCCACTCCCTAGCATCAGCACGACAGGGATGAGGTAACCGTCTTCTAATTTATAGGTTTTGCTAGGGGCAATCTGGACCCAGTTCGTCGTATAGTCGGGTTGCTCTTCATTTTGGGACCAGACGAGGATGCGGAACTGCTGCGCATTTTGTGGGAGGGTCAGTTTATTTTTCCCCGCCTGCGCAATTTGTTGTAGTGTTGCGGGATCAAGAGGTTTACTGTAGATAAGCGCTTTGTTATTCTCATCGACTTCTTTTGCAGAGCTTGCCCATTGGACTGCCATTTTCGATTGCTTTGTAGGGTATTCCGTCTGGTTGTTCAGCACGATCCATTCGGCGCGCAGGGTCGTTGTTAAAAGCAGGAATAGAAGGATCTTTTTCATTGTGGGTCCTTAATTAAGAGCCCCTCTTGGGGTACACATGTCGGGTTTTCATCTAGCTTGGGCTTTTTAAGCGGAAACTCTCCCTCTTTGCATAGCGTCAGCGTGCGCCCCTTTTGTTTAAAAACAGCTTTGGGAAGGTGAACGGTGACGTTTTTAATTGTGTTCACAGC
This sequence comes from Verrucomicrobiota bacterium, assembly GCA_018240135.1. Taxonomy (GTDB): domain Bacteria; phylum Chlamydiota; class Chlamydiia; order Chlamydiales; family Rhabdochlamydiaceae; genus SZAS-13. The sequence goes on along the minus strand of JAFEGI010000017.1, from coordinate 92,150 downwards.
CTCAGCGATTTCAAAGTCGCCCACCATGCTCAAAAATTGGTAGCTCTCTTCTCGGTTGAAGCCTTGTCGCTGCACGAGAAAATTGATTGCATTGAGAGCGGCGAGTTTCATGGCTTCCATCAGGTCGGTGTGGAGGCCAACAATCATCCAATGGGTCTCATTTTCAATAATGGGCCATGTAAAGACATCCCCTCCATTGCGCTTCGTTTTATCAGAAACGCCGGCGGCGCGGAGGTCTTTTCTCACAATAAACTGGAGAGTAATCGATTCGTAGGCGGTTTCAAGAGCAGTCACATCGATTTCCCCGTTGCTCTGCATCGCATGGGAATCTCCTGTCCAGACGAGCCCTCCCTTTTGGAAGACGGGGACGAAGAGAATCGAACCCACTTGGAGTTCAGGTTGATCTAAGTTGCCCGCAAAAGGGCCAGGGGGTACAGAATTGAATTCCCCTTTAACAGGTTGTGCCATAGAAGTTTCGATATCCACGGGCCATCCATCGGGCCAGTCTAGGGGTGGGGCAACGGCGATGATGCCGGGGAAGGGTTTGAGTGGCAGGCAAATCCCTGGAGCAAACTCCGTAGTGTTGTGCACTTTGTCGAATTTGAAATACTTGATTTGCGGTTTTGAAAAGTTGTCGAAGATCCCTGCTGAGGGGCTCAGGAAATTATATCCAAAGTCGCTGAGTTTGATGTCGAGCACGCGGATTTCTAGTATATCCCCTGGTTCAGCTCCCTCTACGTAGACAGGGCCTGTCAGCGAGTGCATCCCGCGTCTTTTTTGGATGTCGTGTTCCTTGTAGAATTTGGCGACATCTGAGGGGGTCGTCTTGTTGTACACCATGACATGCAAGCAGCTGTTCCACGTTTCTAAAGATACAATGTCTCCAGAAGCCACCTTGACTACGGGCGGCTTGTTCAGAGTAAATAGTCCCAATGTCACCGTATCAGGGGTTGCTTTGACATGGAATGTTTCTCCCATGAGCGAAACGGCATGCATCACAGCAAGAATTGTGAGAATCTTCAAGGTTCCCTCTCATTTTATACCTGAAATTACATATAATTTCTTGATGATAGATAGGCAAGAGGAATGATTAGAATAAAAGCGTGAATCGGTTCGTAAGAGCTAAGACATTCGTGCGGTTGGGATGCGCACCCGGATTGGGAATGTAGCTGAGGGCCGATTCGAAATAGAGTTGACTGAGGATTTGGAGCTGGTAGTAGCCCTGGAGCATGAGTTCAGAATATCTCGAAAAGCGGTGGGGATTTAGCCGCGACCAAGCGAGACCAACGCCAAAAGAGTCGTTAGGTCTTTTCGGGAGCAGTGCAAAGGCGGTAAGACCTGCGCCTGCAAATAAGTTCATCTCAAGTATGCGGGAGTTGCTCCAGCCAAACTGCAAGAATCCAGAAATATTGCCTTTATTGGTCGACGTGGAGGGTTTTGTCCAGAGCGTTTGCGAGGCAAAGGAGTAAATGCCTCCAGTTCCCGTTTGCGTCTGGTTCCCATATTTGAGTTTTCCACTTTGATGCCACCCTCCGACAGCGACGATTCCCGGTTTTGTAGAGGCCCAGCTATACCCTACTTCCATGATAGAAAAGTAGTAGCCGTTAAAATGGGGGCCAACCTTGATTCCCGTTTGGATGCCCCTTGCTAAGCTCCCGTCGTAGAACCCCAGATTCATATAGGCTGCTTTAACCGGAGCTACCGAGACAGTCACGCCGTATACGGAGTTATAATACCCTCCGATTGCCCCGAGTAGTGTCGTATTGACGAAGATCGGTGTATAGGTTAAGCCGCTGACCGAGGGGATGGCAATCGCTGCATTGTGAATGGGGACCGGTTTGGACACGTTATTGAAGTGGGCAATTGGGATGGTTTTCCCGATCCGAATCGAGAAGCGATCCTCTGCGAATTTCTGAAGGAGCCAGAGTTGATAGAGCTCCGATCGGTTTAGAGGGGGAGATCCGGTTAAGCTGTTATACCCTTGAACAACCCCTGCATCGGCATTGGTAGCTTGACCATTAAACTGGAGGAATTCCGTTCCAAACAGTGCCCCTTTCCAACCCATCGCTTTTTTTAGATCGATCAAAAGATCTAAGATAAGTACGCTATTGCCCGTCAAAGATCCCGTATTCTCTCTACCATTTAAAAGGGCATTTCCGTCGGCAATGTACATCCCGCCTAAGCGCACACCTGAACTTTCAGGAATCTGGAGGAGCTTGCCTAAGTCTCCCGTCCCCGTTACGGAATTGATCGCACCGGGGTTTCCGCTGATTCCGTAAGTGGCATCATCTGAATAGACTGAAGCGATGCATGCAAAAAAACAAAGCAGGATCAGGAGACTCTGTCGCATATGAACCTATCCCACTATTGCTCAAGCATGCTTTTTCTGTCTTTTTTTTCTTCTAAAAAATTCTATGAAATAGCCCGGGAAATCCCCGGGCATCCAGAATCATGCGATGGTCAAGGAGGCTTTTTGAAGAGCGCCTGACAGAGTTGCTAGAGATTCCAGCTCATGGGGGATGGAAATGACTGTGCCCTCCACTGATGTCACTCTAACTCCCGACCAGTGCTCTTTTCCCCAAGCGGATGCAAGGGTCCTTCCCACCACTCCCACAATTGTAGCCAGATCGGTGCCAAGGGTAGACAGCTCTTGCCGAACGGTGTTAGAATCGATCGTTTCTCCTCGTATATCCACAAACGTGTGGGCGTCTACCGCTCTAAGAATGCCCAGGGCATCCTGTGCACGCCAGTACAGTTCTGCAGCAACGTCATCTGCATTATATAACCCTGCAGAACTGCTCACTTCAAAGGCTGTTCTATGGATCCTGTCGGAGGCACACTTGTTATAATTTTGATATTCATAGGGAATGTTCAGTCCACATATTCTCATAGTCTTTTCCATTTGTTACGGTTAGCAATTCAAAGAAACTAAAAAGGTCAGAATCGCTCTATTCGTCGACCTCAATGGAAATGAGGGAGTAGAAGGGGTGCTTGAGATTTTCCCGTCCATGAAGCCCTTCCAGCTCGATCAAGCAGGCGACCTCCACAACTTCACCACCCAACCGTTCGACGAGCGTAGCTGCTGCGCTTGCAGTGCCTCCAGTGGCCAAAAGATCATCGACAATCAGGACACGATCTCCCTTATGGATACTCTCCACCTCGATTTCAAACGATGTCTTACCATATTCTAATTCGTAATCGATTTTTTCGACTTTGCGAGGCAATTTCCCCGCCTTGCGCACCATGACAAACGGTAAATTCATCTCGTAGGCTAGAGCCGTACCAAAGATAAACCCTCTTGAATCGAGTCCGACGATTGCATCGAGATCAAATTCGCGGTACCTGTCTGCAAGGGTCTGAATCACTCGGTGAAATGCTTCAGGATTTCTCAATAGATCGGGGTAGCATTTAAATTGGATGCCAGGGATCGGAAAATCGGGGACAGTCGCGATGTATTCTTCAATCCAAAGATTAGCCGTTTCAGAGGCGCTTAGTTGAGTGGCAAGAGCGAGTGTCGTGAGCAATGAAAATACTGCTTTCTTCATAGAGATCTCCTATTCTGAGAGGCTGCAAAATAGCCTCCGAAAGAGGATAATTTATTCATGCTTATATTGCTATGCAAAGACTCATATTATTCATTATGAGCGGTATACGAGTTGGGTCCTGTCTGGTATATAGCTTCAGTTACGGTTACATTGCATTTGGCTTGATCGTACGAGAGATTTATTCCGGTGTCTTCCCTAGAGAAGAGGAAAGGATTGCCATCTGACAGTCTCTCAGCGGATATTGCGCCATTTTGTGATCGTTTGATTGATTGCTTTTTCTAGTGCAATAAGTAGAAATATCATTAGGGAAACACCTATAGAAATGATCCATGATTCCATATCTAAGCTTGATGAGTAGAAGAGTCGATTCATAAAGGGAAAATAGATAAAGGCAATTTGGGCAATTAATACGAAAGCTACTCCAATGAGGATGGATGGATTAGAAAAAAAATTCATCTTCGTAATAGACGGCTTTAGTAGTCGACAATGGAATAGATAGAAAACTTGAAAGAGCATCATCGCAGTCACAGCCATTGTTCGGGCCTCTGAAATTGCAATTACTTCCACCTTTCCGGTCGAAATATCCAGTTGATATTTCCAAATGAAGAGAGCAATTGCTCCAATTGCCATGAATACGGAGACTGTTAAGGTTCTGATGAGGATAAATCGACTTAAAATAGGTGCGTTTTTCTTTCTTGGAGGGCGATTCATAATATCTGGTTCTTGAATTTCAAATGCTAGAGGAAGCGAGAGAGCTACGGCTACCACTAGATTGATCCAGAGAATTTGCACGGGAAGCATGGGATGTAATAAGGCTCCATCTCGAAAGGGAAAGAGTAGTACAGCAATTAAAATTACTAGTGCTTGACCGAGACTCGTAGGTAGAATAAAAACCAGTGCCTTAATCAGATTGTCATAAACCCGCCTTCCTTCCTCTACTGCAGCTTCAATACTAGCAAAATTATCATCTGCTAAAACCATATCAGATGCTTCCTTGGCAACGGCGGTCCCTTTGATCCCCATAGAGATACCAATATCCGCTCGTTTTAAAGCAGGAGAGTCATTTACACCGTCACCTGTCATAGCCACGACGTGGCCGCATTCTTGGAGTGCTTCAATTAGTTTTAATTTGTGTTCTGGGGAAACCCTAGCAAATACAAGATGGTGCAGAGCAATCTCTTTCCATTCTTCTGGGTTGAGTTGGGACAACTCAGAGCCCGAGATTGCTGCAGAATTCTTATCTAAAATACCGAGGTCTTTCCCTATAGATGTTGCTGTAATCGGATGATCTCCGGTGACCATTTTTACGATTATACCAGCTTGATGACAGGCTTGTATTGCTTGATATACTTCTTTTCTAGGAGGGTCTACCATTCCTATTAACCCAAGTAATCTAAAGCCGCTTTTAAGCTCTTTATCATCAATCGCTTGAATTTTTTTTGGATGCACCTTTTCCGCCACCGCCAGAACACGCATTCCCTCTGTGGCCATTTCATTTACTCGCTCTAAGAGTTTTACTTTGCTTGGCTCATCTGCAGGACAACAGAGTAAGACTTGCTCTGGGGCGCCTTTGATAAAAGTATACTGTTTCTTCGATGGAGCTGTATTTAGGGTTGCCATCATCCTTTTTTCAGGCTCGAAGGGAAGGATATCCTCTCTTTGCCATTCAGCCCGCAGTTGATTTTCATTGAGATGTGCTTTTCTCCCCGCAACGACTAGTGCAATTTCCGTTGGATCTCCAACATGTGATTCCCCACTTTGAGAGGGATCGATTGAGGCGTCATTACATAAAACTGCAGCTCTGAATAGGGGAATGATCTCCTCTTGCATGATCTGATCTAGGGGCTTCTTCCCCTCCGGAGAAATAATCCGTCCTTCTATGGAAAAGCCAACCCCTGTCACAAAAGAGAATCCCGAATCCGTCCATAAGCGCTGGACTGTCATCTCATTATGTGTCAATGTTCCAGTTTTATCTGTACAGATAACGGTTGTGCTTCCTAAAGCCTCTACTGCAGGCAATTGACGTATAATGGCCTTCCTGCGAGCCATTCTTCGCACTCCAATAGCTGAGGCGATCGTAACAATAGCTGGAAATCCTTCTGGGATGGCAGCTACCGCTAGAGTGATCGCTGTAAGCCCTGCATCAAATAGAGTGCCCCCCCTTAAGTAACCTATAATAAATAGCAAGACTCCGATGACCAATACTCCATAGCTTATCGTTCCCGCAACTCTTTTTAGGGTTAACGATAATGGAGTTTCAAGAGGAGTAATACGCTCTATTAGCTCAGAGATTTTTCCAAACTCTGTTTTTACTCCTGTGGCAATGACCACTCCAAGGCCGGTACCAGCAGTTACAAAAGTACCGCTATAGGCCATACATTTTCTTTCAGCTATGGGAGCTTTAGGGGTTGTAGAGTTTATGCGCTTTGAAATGGGTAATGACTCACCTGTAAGGGCAGACTCATCGCATTGAAGACTTTTGATCGAAAAAAGGCGCATATCAGCAGGGATTTTATCACCGGCTTGTAGTATGACAATATCTCCGGGAACCACATGGGATGCGGGAATGAGCTTTTGGTCGCCATCGCGTATCACGGTAGTCTTATGGGGTGTCATGGCCGAAAGTGCCCTAATTATTCTGTTCGCGCGATACTCTTGCACGAATCCAATGGATGTGTTGAGGATAACAACACTAAATACCACAATTCCATCGGTGTATTTTCTCAAAGCAAATGCCAATAGAGTGGAGAGTAGCAACACGTAGACGATGGGATTTTGCAATTGCCGCCAGAGAATATAAGGAATTGTTTCAGACGACTTTGTTTCTAAAACATTTAGACCATGTTCTTTTAACCTTCTTTTGCACTCAATGTCATCTAATCCATTCTGAGAAGAGCCTACAATTTGAAACACGGTGTCTATCTCAAGTGCATGCCAATCTTTATCTTCTAATTCAGTCGTTGAGCTCATTCTATAAAGCGAGTTTTATTGAAAATATTGTCAATGTGAAAAATAGTAAAGTCAGAGTAGAGAACAAGTATCCGATGAAAACAAAAACCCCATCACTCTCTAATAACCCTAAGCTTAGCAAAAGTATTGACCATCCTGCAGAGAGATTAGTAAGAGGAATTGGCAAGGGGAGAGCGAGAAGAATACCTAGCAAAAAAATCAAAAGACCATTGAAAACCTTCATTGCCCCATGGTCGCATACGAACTCGAGTCTGGAATGCATAAATCGTTTCATTTTACTTATCAGATTTAGGCTTTTTTGAGTGATTTTCTGAATTGTTTTTGATGAAATGGTCTTTGCTAAAATTCTATTGGGTAACCAGACGCGTTTTCCAAATGCCAACCGCAAGCCAATCAGGGCAATTGAAATGCCAAAAGGTGTCGATAATCCCGGTATTTGTATAGGAAGACAAAAAGGAAGACTGAGAAAAATCAGGATTAATGATCGACCTTTTCCAGATAGAATCCCTAAGATCTCCCCAATGAGTAAGGTAGGATTTTTGCTAGCCCTTTCCAGCAAAATATCCAAATCGGCTTTCAATGACCTTTCTTTTTCATGCTTCATAAGGTGCCTATATAGTAGATGTAGCGGATGAAAATATTTATTGAAAGGTAAAAGTATGCCTAAACTAAGTGACTAAAAGCCTGAAGCTTACGAACATATCCCAGTAAAATTTCTCGTCGATTTCCGGGATTATTTTTGCCTCCTTTCGATCCATTTTTGAGCGTCAATATCGACATGGGTATATTGACCCCCAAAAATGGATCGAAAGGCGGTCAAAAGAACCCAGAAATCGACAGAGACTTTTTACTGGGATAGGTTCATCAGGATGAGTTCATAATCGCAGGATTTTTTCAGAATGGTATTGACTCTCACGTTACGTTATTCTCTAGTATTCAGGCATCCTTTAAAATCAATGGGATATTGAAGGAGATCGTCAATGGCTTATACAGTTTGACTCGCTGCTTTGCTGGACTCCCACAAAAGAGTCTTATGCTAATCGTGGACGGCTGATTGCAGATAGCGATCTTCGCAAGGCTTATGAGGTATATCACCCCTGTTTGCCAGAATTTGATTCAAGTATATGCGATTTGTGAATTGAATTGATAGATAGGCAGGCAGCCGGTAAACCCCGGCTGCATTCTAGAAGGAATACCCAATTTTTCCGTAGAATTGACTGGAGCTGTATCCGCTTCCAAATTCCCCATTATAGCTGACCGATGCAAACCCATTCCAGTTCGTTTGCCAGAACAGCTCTAAGGCAGGGGAGATCAAACTTTGCTCTGCTGTAAAGGATTCGACGACAAAGGAGGAAGGGGCACTGACAATTGCGGCATCGATCCGCCCTACGTTATGGGGTTTTTTATAGACATAGCTGAGCTTGGCTTGAGCGATAAAAATCCCCCAGCCAAAAGTCGTCGTCTTATATCCATTGAGGCCCGTTTCAAAGCGCAGCATCCAGGAAGTTCTTGAAGGGACCTTCATATTGTAGGGAGCGGCTCCTCTTTCTGAATAACTCGCATCCCATTCATAGACCCAGTCTAGTAAACCGAATGGCTCTAGAGTAACCGTTTTCATATTGAAATCATACCCTGTGCCAAAATGGAGATCGAGTTGCTCCGCGTGGAAAGAGCTTTTTGCGGTCTTCTTGAATCCAGGATAGGAGATCCTGCGTTTCTGGCTGATGCTCATGTAGTCGCCCCAAATCGCCGCATCGATAAAGAAGTCGGAAAAGCATCTTGTCCCATAGACGCTGAGGTAACCCGCATTCAGGTGGCTATTTCCCATCGACTGATGCTCGTGAATCGATGAGTGGGCGTAGCCTGCAAGAGCGCCGATGCATCCCTCATTCGTATTGCCGTAATCATAGGCTGCAAAGACGCCGCCCGTGTTGAAATCAAAGGCAGGGGTTTGATCTTGCGCGTTTTGACGGCCGAATTGACCAATGGTCGTCATCCAAATTTGAGAGTGAGTATTTTTAGGTGGCGTATAAAGCGTTTGGCGAGGGGAGGGGCGGATTGCGAGTAGTGCCTTATCATCTTCTGGGAACAAAAAGGCGGTTTCCCCTGCATGGGGGTTTTTACTGCGCCTTTGCGCAAGGCGCCTCTGGGTAAAATGGGAGTTAAGCGACTGAGAAAACAAAAACATCACATTTTGTGATATAAATGTGGGAATCGAGTTTCTCGCAGGGCTAATCGATTTAAGAGCGTCCTGGTATTCTGAAAAGGGGAGGTCGTTTAACATCTCGATTTGCTCTGTCAGAATCTGGGAATTGGCATTGAGGTATTTGGCGACTCGTAAGTTGTTCCCGTGAAGCCCTTGTGTAGAGAGGGTAGGAAAAGGAGAAATGTTGCCCAGATAATCAAATAGGACATAGGTGGGAGATCCAAAAGGGAGGTAGGAGAGGGAATACAGCGGGGTAACTCCAGTAAATGAGACCGTATCAAAAGTACCGGTGAGGCCCGATGAAGTAAGCACGGTATACGGACCTGGTGTCGCGTTTGCATCAATTTCGATTTCTAAGGTGCCTGCAAGGGATGCAGTCCCTGAGACAGAGACGAGAGATGTACCGCCAGAATCGATTTCGATGTGAACCAGACTTCCGGGAGTGTTGATAATCGAATCCGCTGCGCTGAGGGTTAGCTGCCCAAGAGTAAGTGTTCCCCCCGTATCAGGGGAGATCACACCCGAATTGACAAAGACATTGCCTGTTAAGGTCCCCGTTCCACTGAGCGTTCCTCTTTGCGCGCTAAAACTGATGTCTCTACAGACAGAGACAGGTGCAAGGTTGATCTGTCCATTTACTTTGAAATTCGCGTTATTAATGAGGACGCTTCCTTCATAATCCGTTGTCCCATTGTAAATTACTGTTCCATTCCCAGAGACACGGACCTCTGAGCCCGCTGTACCAAAAGAGGTATCATCGGTAAATGCGACCTGATCGCCGAGGGTCAATAGATCATTGCTATCATTTGCATTGAATGTAAGAGAGGAGCCTGCGCGCAGGAAAATACTATTACCAAGCTCTGATCCGTCAAAGCCATCTGTGCCCCCAGGGCCGCCAGTTCCACGAGTGCCCGCCTGTGCTATTGTAGCCGATGTATTGAAGATCGTTGGAACTCCTGGGAGTGCTTGGATAGTGAGATTCAGATTGCTATCCACAAAGATAGCGCCGCCTAGGCCACTTCCACCCCCTCCGCCTCCTCCTCCAAATCCTAATCCATAAGAGCTGGATCCTTCTCCACCAGATCCGCCACCGAGATTTCCTATATCAGATCCTCCAAAGGCAGTAGGGCCATTAGAAGGTCCACCCCCTCCGCCACCTCCTCCGCCGAGAGAATTCCCTCCATCCGCAGGGGTTGTTCCCGATTGGTTGACTCCTCCGCCACCGCCGCCCCCTCCCACTCCTCCAGATCCACCCACTACGGTATAGGCGGTATCAGAAGCGCCCGTGCCAGCGCCCCCACCGCCTCCTCCACCATAGCCACCACTTCCTGCCTCCCCATCATAGGTATTAAAGCCATTTGCTAGAACGACCCCTCCGCCGCCGCCGCCCCCTCCATCTCCTCCGTAGCCCCCAGAAGGGAAAACACTGGCCCCAGGTGGAACACCGCCACTTGGCTGCTGTCCACTCGATCCTAAGCTCCCTCCACCCCCTCCTCCAGAATCTGTAAGGCCCCCAGTAGCATCTCCTCCGCCACCACCACCTGCATTGTTCCCTCCACCATAGCTCCCTCCACCGGAACCGGCGACAATCGTCAGACCATACCCATTTCCATCAGATCCCGATTCTTGATCTGAGCCCCCATTTCCCAGATTTGTGGGTGTACCCATGTTAGCGCGCGATCCGAGGCCGCCCCCTCCGCCACCACCCCCGCCAAATGGGTCGCTAGTAGATAGGGTGACGTTTCCACCATTCCCGCCAAATCCTCCTCCTCCGCCGCCCCCCGTACTTCCCGAGGTGGTAATTGAGCCCCCGTTCGCGCTAAATCCACCGCCTCCACCCCCTCCTTCGTTGCCTGTTGAGGAAAGGCCAATATAGTTTCCCCCATTTCCCCCTATGGCAGAGCAGTTGCTAATGGATACATTCATTAAAGTGACAGAAGGGTTAGATCCATACAAAAACGATGCAGGTACGAAAATGGCCCCTCCGGCGCCCAATCCTCCACCTCCACCTGAAATCCCATCTCCTCCATTTCCCCCTTGGGCAGTCAGGTTTTGAAAGATCATGTTTTGGATCGTCACACTCCCCATAGGAATAAAAAATCCACTGAAAGTGCCTGAATTGCCATCGATGGTCACCGTTGGGGTTGTGCCTGAGTTGCCAATCGTGATGTTCATAGCATTTGGCGAGTTATTAATGATGGGCAAAATCCCATTTAGTTGAATTGTCATTGGAAAGGCAAAAGAGATCACGTGGTCATCGGGAGTCGTGTTCAAATTTTGATTCATCGCATTCAAGCAATACCGCAAATCACCCGGATCCCCTATTCCACCCGGATTATTGTCTGTGTCTAGTGAGACATTGAGTATTGTCGTGGCAAGTAGAGAAGGAGAGCCGAAGAGAAATATCCAATGCTTGAGCATGAAAAACCTATTTTTCATCACCGTATTGGGTAAAAAATAATTATTCAATCGCGAAATTAGGGAGAGGGGGGAGAGAGAGTTTTTTCTCTATGTAGTGGGGCCGCATAGCAAAGGCAATTGCTGCATAGCGGGTTTTGCCACTTTGCGCGACGATGTGCGGGGTGGGAAAGATAGAAAATTCCGTTAGGAGCGTACCTGGGATAAGCAGGATTTGGTGTCTGGAGAACGCCTTAAGGGGAGAAGCAAAATCCTCCACCGTAAATGCAGATTTATAAGGGGATAGGAGAAGAGCTTTTCCATCTGTGCTATCCAGAAAAAGGGAGAAAGCCGACCCATCGTAATGAGGGCGGATTGCTTGGTAGGAGGGGAGGTATTTGACGACTTTTAAAAGAAGAGGAGGAAGGCCGTATTCTGAGGAAAAAATCGCTGCTATGCCGAGGTCCCCTGCAGCCTCCTGGAATATATGCGGATAAGGTTTTTGAATCTCATGACAGGCCTCAAAAAAATGGAGGATTGCGGGAACCTGGTTGAACTCTGGGTAGTGAGAGCAAATAAATTCATGGAAATGGGTCGAATAGTAAAAGGCAATCTGCCTTCTTTTTTCCCGATTCGACTCGTTATAGAGGCCGAAGAAATCGGTGGAGTAGAAATTCCGCTCCTTCGAGCGAATAAAACGCTCCTTTGCGATGTATAATTTTTGCACCCAAACTGTATTGCTTTGAAGAAATTCGATCAGCGCATCGAAATGGCCATAAAGAGCATCAAAAGCGGATGCTCCATGACCCTCAGCGCATACCTCGACATAGCCGTCCTCTTTGAAGCGTTCCGCAAGAGAGCTTATCGACAGCGACGGAAGCGCAAATAGGAGAAAACAGACAACCTTCCAAGCCAGATACATCACGATTTTGGCATTGCGAGGGCGGTATTCCCCTTTCTCCAGTCGAGATAATCTCTTAAAACTTGAGCATGATCAAAAGCGAGCTCATCCCATGGAATATCTTCCAACTTAACAATAAAAGCCTTAGCTGCATCATCTCCAGCAGTGGGTTTCTTATCCGCTTTTGCCACATGAGCCACTTCTACTGAATGATGTCTAAAATCCCTGGACGGGTCAGAGTAGACATGGAACTGTCTGAGATCGTTTAAGTCGAGATGCACCTCTTCCATCATTTCCCTTCTCACAGCGCTTTCTACAGTCTCTCCGTACTCTACTTTTCCACCAGGTATCGCTTTACCGAAAGGGGCTTTTCCCCGTTCAATCAACACAATCCCTAAAAATTGATCCTCTTCATGGATTTCGATGATGGCGGTAGTTGTCAGAATCGGGGGCTTGTGTGCTTGAGCGATTTTAACGGGCTCATCTGCGTAACTCGCTAGCGGGGCGAGGGGGATTGCCAGCAACGCCCATTTCAACAGTAGTCTCTTCATGTATCTCCTCCAGACGAATTGAAAATTTACAACTTGCGGCAGTGTAATCGATGCGTGGTTTTTCAGGGAAGCTGCAGCTCACGAAAGTACTCCTTTAAAATCCCTAAAGAATACTGGTTCGCCACTCGTTCTATAAATAAGGGAAAATCGATGTTTGCGCTTTGATCTGCTTTATCTGAAATGGTTCTTACAACCACAAAAGGGATTGCCAGTTCTTTGCAAACTTGGGCAACAGCAGCCCCCTCCATTTCTATCGCATGAAAGTCAGCAGAAAGGACTTTCTGTGTGCGATTGGAAATATCTTGATGTCGCAGAGGACAGCTAATGAATTGGTCTCCACTCAAAATAATCCCCTCAATGGCCTTTGGTTCTAGGATGTTGAGGTCAGGAAATGAAATTCCACTGTTTAAGAATCGATTTGCTGCAGCCATCATTTTGCAAATCCGATCCTGGTCTGCTTGTAAAGTTTGTGTGCCAAGACTGTAAATGTAGAATTCGGGGAAAATGGGTTGGAGGTCAAGGTCATGCTGAAGGTAGGTGTGTCCTACTACAATATCTCCAATTTCCGTTTCTTTTCCTCCTCCGGCAACCCCTGTAAAGAGGATCTCATCCACATGAAATCGTTCTCTGAGAATCGTCGCGGTAACAGCTGCAGACACTTTCCCGACTCCTGCTAAACAAAAGGTCACCGGTATCCCTTCAAAGGTCCCTTGAACAAAGTCCCTGTTGCCCACCTGGACGACTTTTTTTTCTTGTATTGCATCGCAAATCAAATGGCCCTCTTGAGGCATCGCACTCATAATTCCAATTGAAGCCAAAAAAATACCCAGCATATTTCCCCTCTATGGATTCGTGATTTTCCCAGGACTCTGTTTTAACACGAAGAAAAGAATTATGGATATACCTAAGGGACTGTCTGCGGAGTTAGCAAAGGAATGCTGAGTCGACTTGAGAGCGATTAAGAACAAAGTCTCTCTTGAAGTTGCATTAAATAGCTTTTTGATGATCTGTAATGACATCCGCAATGATGCGCCAGCACTGCTTAGACTCTGAGTTATTCGGATTGGTAAGACCCGCTGCAACTACCAAAGCTTTCCATAAAGTCCAGCCTCGTGCGCGTGCCCATGTCCCTTTATCTAAAAGAAGCGTTTTTTGAAAAGCTTCTCGACTTTCCCCATGCAACAATGTCCAGTTGATTGCAAGATCACACGCTGGATCACCAACGGCGAGCTGACCAAAATCAATGATAGCAGAGAGTTTGCCATCATGCACCAACAGGTTACCAACGTTTATGTCACCGTGAACCCATACTGTTGGATTTTCCCAAGAAGTCGAAAGAGCGGTTTCCCAAATTTCGGTCGCCATAGAGGCATCAATTTTATCCTTTAAAGCTGTGATAGAACGACGTGTTTCATTGTCATAAACCGATAACGATCCACCTCTATAGAAGCTGTGTAACCCAGGAGGCGGTCCGCCTATCGTATCAATCTTATGGAGAGCCTTAAGGAAGTTAGCAAGATCAATCGCAAATTCGACTAAGTTGGCTATTGTTCCAGACGCTGCAGTCTCACCTTCAAGCCATCGATAAATGGACCATTTCCAAGGATATCCATACTCAGGATTTCCCATGGCCAGTGGTATGGGGATCGGAAGTGGAAGAGCAGGAGCTAATTTTGGCAACCACTGATGTTCTTTTTCTATCTGCAACTCATATTCAGCAGCGCTTGGCAAACGAACTGACATGTCTTTACCCAGATGAAAAGTGCAATTGTCCCAACCACTTGTTGCGACAGGATCAATAGGAAGTTCCTGCCATTTAGGAAATTGAGAAGCAATCAGGCGACGCACAAGAGAAACATCTATTACAACATGCTGACTATTCATTTATCTTACTTCCACAAGGAAAATTTTCTTGTTAATTCGGAGACTTTATCCCAGCTACCAAATAAAACAATGCCATAATAGATCAAATCGGCTTCTTTGATCTGCTTGGTTCGTTCCAATTGCTCGACATAGGACCCTATAGTCATAGTATCAGTAAAGTCCACAAACTTAATCCCAGCTTGTAGAGCGGCCTGACGAAGAGCTCTTATTTTATTTGAATTCGCCTTTAAAATCATAAATGGCATTTCAGAGATGTTGGGATGGCTGCCTTCATCTGCATCAATGTAGTTGGTCAGGCGGAGTGGCTCTTTTCCTATATCAGACCCAAACCCTATACACATATGGGCCAAGGCATTCATAATCACGCCAGGTTCAATCCTTTCGTTCATGACTGCTACTAATTTATTTTCAAACATATCGATCCTCTAAAGTTTAAAACGGGAAAAACTGTTCTTCCAATTGTTCTCAACGGCATTCAGAGCTAGGCTCAAATCCTTATCCTTTAAAGCCTCAATAATCTGAACGTGTTCTTCATAGGAAAGCGCCGCATCTTTTATTTTATCAAAGTAATAAAGGTCTAATCGCTTCAGCTTTTGCTTTAATTCTGCAATGACTTTTTCGAGCTCCTTATTTTCTGAAAGTTTTATGTAAACTGAATGAAAGTCATAATCAGCATCCAAAGCAGCTGTGCGATCCCGACCCTTCATTTTTTGCAAAAATCTCTCATTAGCCTCAGCCATTGTTTGGATGTGAGATTCGGTAATTGATCCAAAAGCTTGGGTTAGGGCGAGTTTTTCTAGAGTCCATACGATCGAATAAAGATGAAATGCACTATGAAAATCTATACTGCTTACAAGGGTTGAGCGATTAGGCTTTGTTTGCACAAGCCCTTCGTCTTCAAGACGCAATAAAGCTTCCCGAATCGGAGTCCTGCTGACACCAAGTTGCTCGGCTAATTCCTTATCTCGTACTTGCACCCCTGGCGCCAAAGTTCCATCCAAAATCCAATTACGAATTCTAAGATAAGCCTCTTGGCGAACAAAGGTGCGTTGTATTTTTTCTCCCATAAATCACAGCTATGCTTAACGACTGATATGTAATATATCACAGTGATTGATTAAAAAGCAATGGCTGTGATTTTCAAAAAAATAATTTATGTTCAGGAGAGCCTTTGCTAATTTTTTACGCAGTAGACTAGGCAAAAGCGGCCTAAGGGAAAAGAAAAAGGACTTATCGGTTTCCCTTTAAGTCCTTGATTTACTTAGTTTAATCTGAATTTTGGAGGTGGAGAGACGCATTCAGAACTTTTAATTGGACAAAGAATCGTAATTCCCTTCTTCAGTTATCTCAGTTCAGTGGGGGAAAGTTCGCACTTGGCTTATTAAAATAAAATTTAACGACCTCTCCCTGTTTTAGTAATCAGAATCTCTTCAAATAACCATACGGTAATGCTTCCCGTTTGCGATCTAGCGTGTTATACTTTAATCACTTTAATGACAGGCGAAGAAGGAATGTTGGAAGGTTTTAATATGGGTGATTTTAATATTATTTATTTATTGATGTCACTCGTTGTGAGTCTTGTAGTCGGTTATGCTATTGGAATCTATCGGAAATCGAGACTTGAAAATAGCAGAGAAGCTCTAGAAAATAGCGGAGAAGCTCTAGTTAGGCATTCTTTAGAAGAGTATTGTAAAAATAATAATGCTCATGTTCTAAATTGCGTTACTTTACGTTTAGAAGATGGTTCCACTACCCAGATCGATCATATTTTGGTTAGTACAAAAGGCATATTCGTAATCGAAACTAAACATTATAAGGGGTGGATATTTGGCAACGCCAAATCAAAAGCATGGGCTCAAGTCATATATAAAAATAAATATACTTTTCAAAATCCGTTGTTGCAGAATTATAAACATGTAAAAGTCGTACAATATATTTTTGAATTTTTAGAATCTCGATTTATTCATAATATTGTCGTTTTTAGCGGTGAATCTATCTTTAAAACTCCTGGGGTTGATAACGTATATCATGTAGAAGAATTAATTCCTGCGATAGAGAAGCATTTAGATGGTGCTTTAAGTTTAAATCGCATTCAGTTTTGTGTTGGACGGTTAGAGTACATGCGCTTAAAATTAACGCGAGAGACCGATGTTGAGCATCAGGCATATTTGGAGCGAAAGTTTGGTCGATAGTATAATATATCTGTGTATTCACTTGGTTATGGGTAATTTATCTGTCCTGAAGAAGATTATGTCCTAATGAGATAGCGTGTTTTATGGTATCTTTATACTCAAGATGTCCATTTATTTGAGCAAGACATAGAACCTTGCAAGAGTAGATTGGATTAAGATGCCCGTCTTTCACTTCAGATTTCAGCTTCTCAGATGCCTTTAGTGTCTTTGCATAAATGGTTAAGTAATCCGTTGTCGATAGAAATCCGCTCTGTCATGGAAAATCACCTTAAGAGTTCTGAAATGATGAGAAAGCAGAAATTTCTGAGTTAAGACTTTCAGAGCTTATAGATAATGAATGTAACATTTTTATCCTAAGAAGTATGAGAAGATAAATTATGGTTGGATGCAATCAGCATCCAACCAATTGGAGGTGGAGAGAATCGAACTCTCGTCCTTGGCAAAATCCCTATCTATGACTACATGCTTATCGTCTCCAGTTTTTTAGCAGCCGACCTTGATGGAAGACGCCCCACTGGGGGTCAGCCCGCCTCTTATATGTCTCGAACTTCTCAGCAAAGGGGCTGAAGCTAGAGAGTTCATACTAGGGTTGATGACAATAGTTCTAACGCTCCTAGTCGGGCGTTAGGCTATCGGACCACAAAGGCGGTTAAGCCTTAAGCAGCCAACAATTCCAAAGAATCGTCGTTTGTTGTTTTGCCGGATGATTTAGGAGGCCAACCGACATCCTCCGCATGCCACAAATACTTCATTTCCAAGTCGAAACCAGTACACCCCCAGAGCTTATTATAACATAAAAGGATTTTCTGCGACAGGGGGGTAAAAGTAAAGACATTTCTCTTGGGGGGAATTAGGGAAATCTTTAAGATATCTTTACCATTTAACCTGGAGGACCCTATGTCTGCTCCCGCCTTTAACGTAAGCCCCCTCGTGCCCGTGCTGCGAAAAGTAGTCTCAGAAATCGATGCTTCATCCACCCTCGAAGGTCTTTCGGTTTTAAGTGACTCTGCCCCATTTGCCCTAGTCACAGGAACTTCGCTTAAGAATGTGGTTACTCTTATCACCAAAGAGCAGCTTCCCGACTGGAATGTGTCTGGGTGTGAGCGCTCTCGCTATGCAGAAGCGGCCCTTATGGCGTATGCGAGCTTAGTGTACAAAGCGGTGGCTACCGTGTTTTTAGCAATCGCCACGGCGTTTACGTTAGGCCAGAATGCGTCTGTCATCCGCGCCTTGCGCAGATCCCTCGTCCATGCAGCACTTGCGATTGCAACGATTGCCATTTCTGTCATTGGTGTGGTTTCACCGATCCACGGCGCAAAGGCAAGTGGGTATGCGCTTTTAGGAGCTTGCGGTGGATTGATCTATCTGACAAAGAATGACATCGCCAAGAATCTCAGTGCGGTATACTGGGAAAACCGCGCGGAGATAGAACAGGCTGCTAAGGAGGGATTTGAAGGGAATGAGGCACTTTATAACGCTAAAGTGGCACCGCTGATGGCCTTCTTGGATAGTAAGATTAAACGAGATGAGCACGCTACTGGTGGTGAACTGATCGAGATCTTCCAAGGGATTGTCCAGAGATTTCCGCGAGTTCATCCTGAATTCAGCAGAGAACATCAGGCCATCATTGAGCAAGATCTGGATGATATACAGGATCGTTTAGGAATCCATCTTGTCTAGAATGAAACTTTTTGGGATACTGGATGGGCATGTTTGAGCCAAATTCAAAAGAAACTTTCCCTGAGCGCGAAGAGAGGATCCTGGCTTTTTGGCAAAGGGAAGGGATCTTTGAGGCCTCGCTTGCCCAAAGGAAGGGGGCTCCCCGTTTTACTTTTTATGACGGTCCCCCCTTTGCCACAGGGCTTCCCCACTATGGACATATCCTAGCGGGCACTATCAAAGACGTAGTGCCCCGTTATAAGACGATGCAGGGCTTTTATGTCCCGCGGCGATTTGGGTGGGACTGTCATGGCCTACCCGTGGAAAATGAGATTGAGAAGGCCAAGGAACTGTCTGGGGCTTCTTCGATCGAATCGTTTGGAATTGCCGCCTTTAACGAAGAGTGTAGGTCGATTGTCCTGCGCTATACCTCGGAATGGGAAAGCACGGTCCAGAGGATGGGCCGCTTTGTTTCGTTTAAAGACACCTACCGGACAATGGATCCCTCCTTTATGGAGTCGGTGTGGTGGGTCTTCGGTCAGCTTTATGAAAAGGGGCTGATCTATGAAGGATTTAAGGTGATGCCTTTTTCGGCGCGCCTGGGAACTCCACTTTCTAACTTTGAAGCGAATCTCAATTACCGAGAAGTCGACGACCCTTCACTGACCGTTCTCCTCCCTCTCTTGGATGAACCGGGGACGGCGCTCCTTGTCTGGACGACGACTCCTTGGACGCTCCCTTCCAATCTCGCTGTGATGGTCAAAGGTGACCTCGATTACGTCAAGCTCAAAGAGCACAAGACGGGGCGTCAGCTCATTCTTGCTGAGAGCCGCGTGGCATCCTATTTTAAAGATCCTGCAGAGTATGAGATTTTAGATACCTTTAAGGGTACCTCTCTTGCAGGGAAGCGATATGCACCTCTCTTTCCCTATTTTGCAGCAAGGGCGCAGCAAAAGGCGTTCCGGATTATTCTTGAGGATCTCGTCTCGAGCGAAGAGGGAACTGGGCTCGTCCACTCTGCCCCTGCCTTTGGCGAGGTCGACTTCTATGCGTGTGCGCGGGAAGGGATTGAGCTCGTTTGTCCGATTGATCACAATGGAAAATTTACTGAAGATGTACCCGATTTTAAGGGGCTTTTTGTCAAAGATGCCGATCGGGAGATCATCCGCCGCCTCAAAGAGGAGAAGAAGGTCTTTCACCATGGGCAGATTCGCCACCGCTATCCCTTCTGCTGGCGCTCTGATACTCCTTTGATTTACAAAGCAGTGAGCACGTGGTTTGTTGCGGTTGAGAAGATCAAAGAGCGGATGTGTGTGCGCAATAGCGAGATCGCTTGGGTCCCAAGTCATATCCGAGACGGGAGATTTGGCAAGTGGCTGGAAAATGCGCGCGACTGGGCGATATCGCGGAATCGGTACTGGGGCACTCCGATTCCTCTTTGGCGTAGTGAGGATGGGGAGCTGATTGCGATTTCCAGCATCGCAGACTTGGAGAAGAGAGTCGGCCAGAAAGTAGGCGATTTGCATCGCCATTTCATCGATGAGCTCACCTTTATGCATAATGGCAAAGAGTTCAGACGCGTGAAAGAGGTATTTGATTGTTGGTTCGAGTCGGGCTCGATGCCCTATGCGCAGGATCACTATCCATTTGAAAACCGGGAAGAGGTAGAAAAATCGTTCCCCGCAGATTTCATCGCTGAAGGGCTCGATCAGACGCGCGGCTGGTTTTATACGCTCCATGTGCTAGCAGTTGCCCTATTCGACAAGCCTGCCTTTAAAAATGTGGTTGTTAACGGGATTATTCTTGCGGAAGATGGCGCGAAGATGTCCAAACGGCTCAAAAATTACCCTGAGCCCTCTGCTGTCTTTAATCGCTATGGCGCGGATGCCGTTAGGCTCTACTTGCTAAGCAGTCCTGCAGTCCATGCAGAGGATCTGCGCTTTTCTGAGAGGGGAGTGGAGCTTGTCCTTCGCCAGGTGTTGATCCCCTTTTGGAATGCGTTCGTCTTCTTCTCTACATATGCCAAAATCTACAACTGGCATCCCCGAGTGCGGACTACTCCTCCTGATGCGGAGATCGACCGGTGGATCCTTTCTCGGTTACAAAAACTGACGCAGGATGTGACCGGAGCGATGGATCAGTATGCGCTCAGCCTTGCCGTTGAGCCCTTCGTCGGATTCATCGATCAGCTCACAAACTGGTACATTCGCAGATGTCGCGGGCGCTTTTGGGCAGATGATGCATCGCAGGATCGCGATGAGGCTTTTGAGACGCTCTATACGACTCTTCTTACCCTTACGCGGATTGCCGCACCATTTATCCCTTTTTTAAGCGATGCGATTTATGCGCAGCTTAAAGTGGCTTCTGACCCCCTCTCTGTCCACCTGACTCGCTTCCCCACCTACGAAAAGGGGCTTCGCGATGAGGTTTTGGAGCGAGAGATGGGATGGGTGCAAGAGGTGGTGAGTTTAGGACACAGCCTCCGCAAAGAAAACAAAATGAAAGTGCGCCAGCCGCTAGCTAAAGCCTATGTGATCTCTGCAAATCCCGAGATCTTGGGCGCGCTCACTTCTAAACAGCACCTGATCGCCGAAGAGCTGAATGTCAAAGAGGTAAAGTTTGAAGCGCGGGAAGAGGGATTTGTCTCCCTTTCTGCAAAGGCCAACTTCCGCGTGCTGGGCAAGAAGGTAGGCAAGAAGATGAATGCTGCAAATGCAGCGATCCTCGCCTTAGAACAAACCCAGCTCGCCGCCTTGATGAGAGGGGATTCGATTTCCCTTAACGTGGAAGGGGAGGCGATTTTGCTCACGCCAGAAGATGTCGCAGTTGAGCGCAAAGTCAAAGAGGGTCTCATCGCAGCAACGGCTGGGGAGATCACCATCGCCCTCGATACAGATCTCACAGAAGAACTCCTCTTGGAGGGGCTTGCTCGAGAGATGGTCAATAAGATCAACTCGATGCGCCGGGATGAGGGGTATGCGGTGACAGACCGCGTTGTCATCGCACTCAAAGCGACGGATCGGATCAAGAAAGCCCTTGCTGTTCACAAGGGGCTAATTCTTCACGAAGTTCTCGGTACAGAGATTCAGCTCGAATGCGAAACGGGCACAGAGTGGGATCTCAATGGAGAGCCCACTCAGATCGCCATCTCACTTAGTGTCTAATCGCAGCGGCAGATGATTTCTTCTTCTCCAGTAGAGGGTTCCTGCGCCGATGCAAATTGCAGCGAGGATCCAGACGATGGTTCTGGGAAGGTTGAAGAAGGGGTAGGCTGGCTGATTGGGAAGACCCCAGCGACTGCCTGGTGGCCAGAAGATGAGATCGGGAGTTCCCCTTAGGTTGGTTTCAGGCACGAATCCAAACTCGCGGCTATCGCCACTCATCGCATGGTTATCTCCTAAGACGAGATAGGAGTGGGGAGGCACTTGAATCCCATACTGGCGGATGAAATCGACGCTCTCTGGTGCGCCGCTATCGATAAACGGTTGGTAGGGGCTTTGTGGATTGGATGCCGCTTGCTTTTCCATCTCTCTTTGGATGAATTGGAGGAGCGTTGGGTCCTCTTTTTGCAGGATGGGGGCGCCCATGAGGTAAAGGTCTCCATCGCGGAAGTAACTATAGCGAGCGGGCTGCAGGCGCTGGTTCTTCACCTGAGGCGCAAAGCGGGTATCCCACTCAATCCCTAAGTTATAGAGCAATTGCACGGTTGCGGGATCAAACTGGTAGAGAGGGTGGGTTTTTGGCAGTTCCACCGTAATCCCTTGCCATTTCACAGCGTAAGCCTTCCCATAGTAAAACTCGTAGACCCCGTCTGGGACGAGGGGGAGCTTGGGAAGGAAGATGTTCTTTGCCGAGTGGTTGGACTGAGAGCCTACGCGGAAAGCGACGCCATTTTTGACCTCGAAGCGAGCCGTATAGAGGGAATCAAAAAGCGCCTTGAGGTGCTGCTCCTGGAGAGGGATGTAGGAGCTGCTGATGCCGATCGCAGGGCGCTGTCTTCCCATCTCGTCGCGGATCAGTTTAGCAGAGCTTAAGGAGGGGTGGTGGCGGATTTCTAAGTAGAGGAGCCCCTCTTCTAAGCTCAAGGGGTCTTGGTCTGTGAAGAATTTGACTTGGTCCCTAGTGAGGAGGCGGGTCATCCCATAGTTTTTGATCCCCCAGAGATCTCCATATTCCGTTACGGCAGGGGCATTTTTGTCGTGGATCTGGGGCAAGTTGATCACATCGCCGATCACCTGCTGTGCGCTATTGACAGAGAGCTTCACGACAGGTTCATTCATCTGGAAGAGGTAGACGGGGGAATAGATCCCATTTTGTGCAGTAGGGGGGATCAGGAGCTTTCTATCGAAATCGATGAAGGGGATGTGGTCGATTTGATGGAGCTCTTTGAGCTGAAGCTCCTGAGAGATATCCTTGCCCTCCGCATCGATCCCATAGATCTGCCCCCCATAGAAATAGAGGATATCCCCTGGCTTGCCGATCATCCGCTTGACGTATTGCTTTTTCCCGGGGAAAAGGTAGAAGTAGAGGGTATCGACATCGGGGATGTCCATATTTTCCCCTGTGAAGACCACAATCCCATTTCTCTGCACCAAGGAAGGGTCAAAGTAGATCTCATCCGGTTTTAAGGGCATATTGATCCCAAATGTCGTCTTGCTTACGGAGAGGCGATCTTGCTCTTTGAGAGTAGGGCGCATCGAGCCAGAGGGGATCTCATAGAATTCAAACCACATCTGGCGGACGAGAATGGCGACGATCAGGGCAAATCCGAGGGCGGAAACGAGGTCTCTGATCTGATCAAACGCGCTCTTGCGCAGGTGGGTGGCTGCGAGGGCTTCGACTTTTCTCGCAAAATCGCTTGCGACGTCCCGTTTCTTTTCTAAAATGGCTGTCTGTAAAAACAGGAGGTGGGTGCGTACCTCCTCGCAAACTTCAGTAGAGAGCTTGCGCCTTTTTTTTTGAAATAAGTGATAAGCCGTGCGCAGGGTGCGTCTAGATTTCTTCAACGAATAGGGGGTAGATCTCGAAAGAATGTGCATTGTCATGGTGCTCTCAAAAGAGCGCCATTCTACCGTTTTTTTAAGAACCGATCAAGGCATTATTTAGCAGGTCCAAAGATCCCATAAGCAAAGTTGATCGCAATGCTATATTGCCCAATACAAGAGTTTAAGGCTGTGGTAAATGCTTTTAATTGGGTAGGCCCCTTACCGGCATCGATGGCTAGATCCAAGAGGCTCACAGCCTTATCGCCCGATTTGAAAATCGGCGCATGGATATAATCGTACAACATATCGCAGATAGGACCTGCTTGGTTCCCTTGGTCGTAAACTAAATCTAACTCGTGATCGAGAGCAATGATATTTGAGGCAAGCGCCTGAGCATTTTTGTCAGAAGGATTTGCTGTGTAGTCACTAATTCCGGTAACTGCAGTATTTACGCTGAGGATGACTCCATAACTTGCAATCGGGGTAAATGCCGCTTTTCCTGCTGCGGCATCGGCTTTTTGCCAGCTGCCGATGGCGCTCGCTAAGTGGTTGTAAGTAAATGCTGGAACCTTCGATCCGGGGGTTCCGGGCGCTGCGAGCATACTCCAATTGTTAATCGGGTCTTTAATCACTTCCTTGGAGATATCATAAAGGGGCGCTAGAACGGTGTAGAGGTCTTGGGAGACCTTATCCCGATCTGCAGCAGGGACCGTGTTGTAGACATCGACCCAGTTTACAATGGCACTTGCCGCAGCATAGTATGCCATAGGGGAGTGTGTCGTTTTGCCGATTTCTGCAGTTAAAAGGTTGAGACATGCGGCAAGCTGCTCTGTTGCTGAGTAGAGTGTTTTTTCAGAAGGTGTAGTTTGGGTTCCAGGCGTGGGGGCAACGGCGCTTGGGGGATTTATACTCATTGTAAGGACGTCGATGACCACATCGACGCAAGAGCTGAGCGTTTTTTTGAAATCGTCAAAGAACTTGGTCGCATTAGAGCCCCCTGCGCTGTATTGGCTGCTGGCCTTAGAGACGATGTCTGCAAGGCTTGCGCTCGAACCATGGGGAATGCCAAGCGCATCTTCCATCGACTCAGAAACTGTAAAAACGGGGGCGTTAAATAGCGCGAGCAACATATTTGTCACAGGACCTGGAGGCGCAGATTTTAGCGCTCTGACAAAGTCATTCATTTTGCTGAGCAAAAGAGAGATATTTCTATCCGATTTGGCATAATCGGGATCGTTTTTAAATGCGTTCAGTTCTGTAAGGGTGCTTTTTGCTTTATCGACAATCGTTCCAGAGAAGGAAGGGGTGAAACCGACAGCTCCCGCTACGCCATCGACTTTTTGCCAACTAGACAGCGCATTTTTCAAGACGGTATCTGTTCCTGGCGCCACAAGAGAGCCGGTTTTTCCAGGTGCGGAGAGCTGCTGCCAGTTTTCTGAGGGGTTTTCCACAACGGCTTTTGAAATCTCATAGAGAGACTGGCTCTTTCCATCACTGGGCTTATTTGTCAGTGCCAAGTAGATGTCTTGGCTTGCTTGATCGGGCTGTCCCCCTTTTTTGACAAATGCCTCGTAGGATTCTACCCATTTTACCGTCGCATCGGCTGCGACATAGTACATCATCGTAGAGCCAGGAGCCTTACCCGACTCCTGTTTCAAGGCATAGAAGGAGAGGGCGAGCTGCGCTGTTGCGGTATACATCGCTTGTGCGCAGGCAGGACTGGAAGCGGGGAGCACGGTGCCAGGTGGGATTAAGGGCTCAGGTTCTGGTGTAGGGGGTATCTCATCGGGAGTGATTGGCTCAATGTGGCTGATATCAAAAGTAGGGGGATTTAGAGCGGTTGTAATCGCATCGACAAAAAGATCTAAGCAAGAATCCAGCGCCTTGCGGAATTCACCAAAATATTGGTTGGGAGCGTGTCCTGTGTGGGGCGCAGAGTACTCACGGCTGGCATAGTAGGCGATTTCATAGAGGCTTGCGGGAGAATGTTTAATATACTCATCGCGAAAGGCATTGGAAATATTGAAAATAGGGGCATTGAATAGGGAGAGGAGCATGTTAGTCAATGGTCCTGGAGGTGCGGCGTTAAGTGCCTTCACAAAGCTATTTAAATCTGTTAGGAGCTGAGAAATATTTCTATCCGATTTGGCGTAATTGGGATCCGTTTTATAGTCATTGAGATCTTTGAGCAGTTTGCTCGCTTTCTGCGCGCAATCGGAAGAAAAGGAGGGGGTAAATCCTTCGGCTCCCATCTCCCCATCCACTTCTTGCCAGTGGACGACATCTTCTTGCAGAAGGGCGTACGTGCCGCTTTCGACAAGAGAACCTGGCTGTCCAGGAGCGGTGAGTTGTTTCCAGTTTTTCAGAGGATCTTGCACGACCGATTTGGAGATTTGATAGAGGGATTTACAATTAGGATCGTCTGGATTGGTTGTCAAAAGGGCATAAAGCTCTTGAGAGGCTTGATCGGGCTGTCCGCCACCTTTAACGAAAGCCTCATAGGATTGCACCCAATAAATCGTCGCATCTGCAGCGACATAATAAGGAAGAGGGGAGCCTGAGGTATGTTCTTGTTTTAGAAAGTAGTAGGCGAGAGCTAACTGCTCCGTTGCGGCATACATCTCCTGAGCGCAAGCGGGACTTGCCGGCGGGAGTTCTCCCTTTGGAGTGAGGGGGACGCCCTCGGGTTGGGGAGTTGAACCTGATGGACCTGTTGGTGTAACCATAAATGACCTCCACGCTCAAGCTTATTTTAACACATTTCTACTCGGTGTGTAAACAATTCATTTTGGAGTGGAAAGTTTGTTCATAACCCCACCTTTTCTCGAGAGGGGAAGTAAAGAGAATTTGAGGGGGCAACGGCTTAAAGATTGGATTAAGACTGTCGCAAGACGTTTATAGTCAGTAGCTTGCGTAATTTTTGTGCCGAGTAGGCAACCTCCTCATTTCTAAGGGATTAGGAAGGTGGAAAGTTTGTTCATAACTGGGGTCTTTTCGGAATGGAAAGGGGGCGTGGGGAGGTCATTTTGTGCCCAGAATCGACTGTACGCATCTTAAAGGCGTAGTGGGGGCTTTGGACCTCAATCCAGTAGGGAAGGGGGAATCCTCCCTTGGAGAAGTAGAGCTCAATCTGACAGAGGGCAAGCAGAGATCCATCATCTGGCCACCTGGTTTTCCACACCTCGAAGGAGGGGTTTAGGGCCTTTTTACCCCCTTCGACAAGGGGAGGGTTCCAGAGGGGGCGGTGATCGGCATCACCAGAGGGGGCCCTGCCAATCCGTTTGCGCTCTTTGTCCTGGACGGGACGCAAGGGAAGGGAAAAGAGGCGCGCGAGAAACTGCTCGGAGCTATCTAGGGCAAGCCACCCTTGCTTGCTATAGGAGTAACACTCGATGAGCTTTCCCGAGTCGAGGTCGATCTCATAGGCAGTCCAGGAGGTGTGGCCTGGAGCAAATTTTGTGAGCCATCCCTGCCAGTCCATTTTTTTTAGATCGACTTGTGCCTTGGGGATCGCAATCTCTTCAAGCACGAGGGTGTGCTCAGAACGGGAGCGTACGATGAGGAGGGAGTAGTTGCTCTCTTGCGCTGTGAGGATGTAGTCTCCACCCTGGCAATTTTCCACTTTTTGCTTGAGCGTAAGCGCCTCTAAAGCGAGAGGAGAGATGCTGAGAAGCAAAAGGACAAGTAGGGTACGCATGAGAGCGAGTATACCTTAACTTCTGCGTTTTCTTCTTGCTTTTCCTGTCTCAAATTTTTATGTTACAATTATGCGCTGGAGTATTGCCCTATTTCTAGTATTTGCGGGAATCGCCCCTTCGATGCCGAGCTTTGCAGTCGAAGAGATTCCCGAGTGGCGTCTGGAGATTGAAGACATTGATCGGCAGATCAATGAGCTGCAAAGTCTCAAAGACAAGTACCTCGCTGCAGCCAGGCGCCATGAGGCGCAAGGACAGCGCTGGCAGTTTCAAAACCTCAAGCAAGAAGCGCGCAAGGCCTATGAGGAGGCCCAGCATGAACGCGAGGTCGCAGAAGAGATCCAATCCCGAATTGATGGGCTAAACGCCCGCAAACAAATCCTCCTTGAGCAGCATGCTTCTGAAAACTCTCTATAGGGAGTCGCTCGCGCTTTTAACAGACCTCTATGAGCTGACGATGGCTTATGGCTATTGGAAGCAGAAGATGGCGGAGCGTCAGGCAGTTTTTCACCTCACATTTCGAAAAAAGCCGTTCCAGGGGGGATTTGCCATCGCGGCAGGCCTAGAGATCGCCCTCGAGTTTTTAGAGATGTTTCAGTATACCCCTTCCGATCTTGCCTACCTCGAAAAGGTCGAAGGGGGAGGTGGAAAACCCCTATTCGAACCAGCGTTTTTGGATTATCTCAGCACGCTTAAACTCCGCTGCGATGTCGACGCAGTCCCTGAGGGAACAGTAGTATTTCCCTATGAGCCCCTTTTGCGCGTGCAAGGACCCCTTCTGCATGCGCAAATTCTCGAAAGCCCTCTTCTCAATATCCTAAATTTTCAAACGCTGATTGCCACCAAATCGGCTCGCCTTTGCGCTGCCGCGCATCCCGACCCCATCATCGAGTTTGGGATGCGCAGAGCCCAAGGGATCGATGGGGCAATTGCCGCAAGTAGAGCCGCCTACATCGGCGGCTGCGAGTCGACCTCCCATGTTCTTGCCGGCAAGCTCTTTGGCATTCCCGTGCGGGGCACCCATGCACATAGCTGGATCATGGCTTTTGATGACGAGGAAGCCTCTTTTCAAGCCTTTGCAGATACCATGCCCCATCAGTGCATCTTTCTCATCGACACCTACGACACGCTTGCGAGCGTGAAAAAGGCGATTGCCGTTGGAAAAAGGATGCGGCAAAAAGGGGCAGAAATGCTCGGCGTGCGCCTAGACTCTGGAGATCTGACTCATTTAAGCATCTTGATCCGCAAGCTTCTCGATGAGGCGGGATTTCCCAAAGCCAAAATTATGGCGAGCAACGAGCTCGATGAGCACCTCATCGTCGATCTCAAGCGGCAAGGCGCAGAGGTGAATCTGTGGGGAGTGGGGACCCATCTCGTAACCGGAAAGGAGCAACCCGCTTTAGACGGGGTCTATAAGCTCTCTGCGATCCAAGACCTTTCAGGAAAGTGGCAATACAAAGTCAAAATCTCTGAGCAGCTCGCGAAGTCGACTTGTCCAGGAATTCCCCAAGTGCGCAGATACTACGATGCGTGCGGCTATAAAGCCGATATGGTCTACGACATCCACACGGCCCCCGCTGCGAATTGCCGCTTTATCGATCCCCTCGACCCAACCCGCATCCATGCGGCCACCGATGCTCTGAGCTACAAAGAGCTACTCGTCCCCGTTTTTCGAGCTGGAAAAAGGGTGTATCCCTCCCTTCCCCTTGCTACTTTGCGCGCGCATACGCAAGAGGAGCTCTCTAAGCTGCATCCCGCAACGCGTCGATTTCTCAATCCTGAGCCCTATTTTGTCGGTCTGGAAGAATCGCTCTATCAAACCAAGCTGGCGCTGATTCGCAAGGAAAAGCCGTGAAAGCTCTTCTCATTGTCGACATGCAAAACGACTTTCTCCCAGGAGGCGCGCTTCCCGTCCCTAAAGCAGAAGAGCTTCTTCCTCTCATCAATGCGCTCGCGCGAGAATTTGCCCTCGTCATCACCTGTCAAGATTGGCACCCGCCAAACCACGTGAGTTTTGGGCTTTGGCCGGTGCACTGCGTGCAAAATACGCAAGGAGCAGAGCTCTCTCCCGAGCTAGATAAGACGCGGATCGCCAAGCGGTTTTTTAAGGGAATAGATGCGCATCGAGACAGCTATAGCGCATTTTCCGCAGAGGGTTTTGCAGAGTATCTCAAGGAAAAACAAGTCGATCAGCTCGTGATTGTAGGGATTGCAACCGAATATTGCGTCCTCTCTACCGCCTTGGACGCATTGGAGTGGGGGGGAGATGTCGCGGTAATTCGCAAAATGACCCGCGCCATCGATTCAAAACAGGGAGAGCGCGCTCTTGCCGAGATGGCAGCGCGCGGCATTAAGATACTTTGAAAGAAGCCTCTAGTGCGGCTTTAATCTCTGCATTACCTTCGATCCCGTCAGAAAGGCTATTCATCGCGCCCTCTGCCGTATCTGCACCTACGAAGAAGCGAACGAGGTGGTCTTCGCGCGTGTCCGATTTCATCGGGATCTTCATCTTGTCGCAGTAGTCTTTGTATGCCTCAATGCGGCTTTCTGTAGGCAGCGCTTGAATCGCAATGCCCCCGATATCTTTTGCATACGTCTCATCGTGCTCGATCTCTTCTCTGCGGAACATGCTGATGAGAGGGATCTTTTTTGAAATATACTTGTTGCGACCTGAGTTATTCGCCTCATCGAGCTTGCCTCGTACGTACATATCGACATCGCCTGCGATCTCTTCAGCGGAGGCAACAGTTTCATCAGTCGTCAGGTTTTCAGGTAATTTGGCAAGAACAGCTGGAAGCGCGAGGTAGTCGATTTCGCTCAATCGGCGCTCTAGCTCCATCCACTTCGCGAGCTCTTCAGGCTTGTCTTTGTGCTCTTCTTTCTTCTTGATGATCTCCACTTCAAGCGCGCTAAACACCTTCTCTGCATGTTCGAGCCTTTTCTTGGCATATTCAGGCATTGTTGGTGTGGAGAACACGGCTTTCCCTGCTCCAAACCCCGTTGGGAGTTCTTTAAGTACGCGGGAGGTACGCGGATGGGAAGCGAGCTTATTTTTTAGGCGTCTAATCCCTCTAGCACTTGGATCGTAGACGGGTTTTGCTAAGGGGTGCACTTTGTCGGCAAGCGCTTTGGCATCTTCCATCAGCTTGCGGATCTCAGGATCGGTCTCCATTCTTTCTTTGAGGTCGATGGCGCACTTAGTGCCATTTTCATCGACAAAGGTAGCAGAGAGCGCATCGATGAGGACGAGAAACTCGCGACCCTGTGGGGCGAGCTTTTCTTTTAGCGCATCGTAGAAACCTTGGAACTGCGCGCGCTCTTCTTCTGTGGCATTGCACGAGAAGCTTTGAACGCTGTGTTTTGAGATCAACGAGATCACAGGCTTTGCAGCGGGTGTGATATCCATGCCGAATGTCGAGCCATTATTGGTAGGAACGCGAATCGTCCCTCCTGCGCCCACATCCGCATCCACTGGCGTGATGTGAATCGTCGCCGTGTCATCTAAAGGAGTTGTGGTAATTGTAGCACCTGCGCCGATAGAGCTCATTGGTCCCTTATAAGTTAATTAGTATATACCTTAATTATAGCAAAATTAAGATTGTTTGTAAAGGCTTTCTGTTGATTATATGTCGTTGCTTTTCAGAGTGTTAAGGCAAAAAAAGGCCAGCCCTTTTGGGCTGGCCTTAAGAGGAGAGTGCTTTATACAGGCTGGGAGAGGCGAACGAGCTGATCGCAGAATTGCTTGATCATGTTCGTATCGGTGTCGATTTGCCCCTTCGCAGTATCTGCAGTCTTGGATGCGAGCTGCTCTGCAAACTGCGCGATCATTCTTCCCATCTCTATGTCAGAGACCTGTTTCTGGAAGATCCCTTCGCCCATCTGGAAGCCAGGCTTAATCGCGAGCTCGTCAGCGAGCTGCTTAAATCGTTCCGCCTTGGATTCTGCAGTCTGAAGTGACTTTCTCGCTTTGTCTTCGTTTTTCATTGCGCGGTTATTCTGAGAGTTTGCCCTTTCGAGAACCTGGATGCGCTCTTCAGGGGAGAGTGCTCCGATAGCCGCTTGTGCTTCTGCTGTGAGCTTTCCATCTGGGCCAATCAGTTCGCTGAGCTTCGTCTGGTCGTTCATCGCTCTAAGAACGAGGTTCTCATCGCCAGCTGCCGCGCCAAGGGCACGACCGTTTGACGCTGTATTGCGGGCCTCTTCCACGAACTTCCCAGCATTTTTCGCATCTGTGCGCGCTGTTTCTAGGTCATTTTTAAGATCGGCGTTTGTGAAGTGATTAAAACCCATTGCTCCAACTGCCGTCAAACCGCTACCAAAAGAGCCGCCGGCGCGCATGAAGGACCCAAGCATCTGCTTCTTACCCGATTGCTGGGTTGCAACTGCTGCCATCTGGTTTAGGTTACAGCCCGATGCGAGGCCAGCTAACTGGATCTCTTCTTGGCTATTGATTAGTTCAGAGAGGAGGCGGATCAGCATCAAAAGTGCAGGGCCCGCCATCGAAGCAGGAGCGGGAGTCAATTGCTTCGCTTCTGGAGCTGTAATTGATACTTTGTTTTCCATTTGTTTATTCTCCTCAATGTTTGTTAATAATTATATCTTAATTATAACACATGCTAATTAAATTGTAAACCGCGCTCCAGTGGAATTACGACTTAAGTTGCTGTTTTTCAGTGTTTTGCACGTGTAAATTATTTCCTTTTATTTCATAAGAGGCTTATCTTAAGTCTCTTAAGCTCTTGCCTCAAAGAGGAAGTTACTTGCATCGAGCTCTTTCAGGATCGCATTGCCGGCTTCGGCAAACTGGAGTGCAGCAGAGCTAGCAGCTTTAACGTTGCTGTTTGCGCTATCCGATGTGCCTCTTGTCAAGATCGCTGCAGCTTGGTTATTGGCGTTTTCCATACGGATCAAACCTTGTGAGGTCTCGTTGAGGCCGAGTCCAAGCTCAACGCCGATAGTTCCTACTTCTGTCAGTGTTTTAGCGAGGTCGAGGCATTTATAGACAGTCTGGTTAAGGTTTAATTCCTTGCCACCATGTCCAAATGTTTTAAACGCACCCATGTGGACCCCGATATTGCGTACAGCGGATGTGGCGATCAGGATCCCCTGAACGATCTCTTTTGCTGTCGAGCTTTCAAAGGGGATCGCATCAACGATGTCAGAGGAGATCTGTGTCTCATTCATCCCGCTATTTAAACCGAAAATAGCCGATACAACCGCCTGGGAAAGGCTTAATTTCACGCCTTGGAGGGAAGAACCAATACCACCTGCTCCAACGCCGAGGATTGCAAGGCTAGCACATGTGATGACATCTGCAACGATCTTCGCATCTTTTTCTGAAAGGTTCGTATGGTTAACGAGGGCATTTGTCAGTGTGGAAGTGAACGATTCTGTCGCACCTGTTTTGCTCAAGACTCCCATTGTGCCGACAAGGGCAGCAAGGGCAAAGTTACCTGTACATACGCTACCAATAAATGTAATCACGCTAAACGCAGTGAGGATATCGCCAAAGATTTTATTGCGGAGGCTCTTTTTCGCCATTTTATCCAGCTGCTTAGAAGCGGCTTCGTTTAACTGGCTAGTCACTTGAACCATCGACTGAGCAAGTTTTGCTTGCGCGTCTGCATTAACCACGGAGTTCATGTTGAGCTGTGTCATCGTTTCAGAAAGGTCTGTAGCAATCATCGCCATCGCTTCACAAAGGGCGGTATAAGACACGCCGCTAGAAGGAGTAGCTTGAGCGGTTGTTTCTGAAAGGGCAACAAGAACGCTCGCCGTTTCCTGCTGAGCACAGCTCGTCATATTAACCGAACTAACTTCTGATGTGCTTTTAATTGCTTCGCTCATCTTTAACCTCTTTTAATAATCTTATAACTTAATATTAACACAATCTACATTCAAAGTAAATAGTCTTTCTATTGAAATTGGTCGTATTCGGTTGGTTTTGAATGTCTTATGTGGATAAAATAAACCTTTAAATAGTTTAAGCGGCTGAAGATCAGCCGCTTAAAATTTAATTGTTAGCTAGCGAGAGATTGTCCGGAGAGAGAAGCGATGTAATCGTTCAAGTCGAGAAGCTTAGTGATAATCCCGTTTACTGACTCTGTAAACGACTTATCCTGAGAGAGAAGCGCGTTTTTAGACTGGATTCCACTTTGGGACTGAGAGGTGAAGGCATTACTCTCAGACTGGAGCTGGGAGATCTGGTTCTGCACGTCTCGGATCATCGCTTCTGCCTTGGGGTCATCGAGATCTTTTGTCTTTGTTTTACCATCTTCAACGTAAGTCACTTTACCCGCATCTGTCCACTCAGCTAGCTGCTTGTTAAGAGCGTCGATCTGATCGTTATAACTCTGAGTTCCTGTGTTAAGCAGGGTCGTTTGGTTATTGAGGGCATTAGCGGACTCGATGACGTTCGCGTTCACGCTATCTGAAAGCTGGACCATCGCATCAATCAATTTATAAATACTAAAGCTTGATGTTGTCATCTTTACCACCTTTTGTTCTTAATTATATCTTAATTATATCATGCCTAAATTAATATGTAAACATGATGTGCGCGCAATCTGTATATAACATGCTTATATTCTGCATTTTGCGCGCATAAAATTATTCTTAAGTTATCTTAACTCGTTTATGATGAGGACTTTCTGATTGCAAAGGAGCCGACGGTGATAATTTGCTTCATCATCGCTTCTAATGTGCTGAAAATCTGCTTCACTAAAGAGATGCCCTCTTTCATGAGGTTAAGCTGTTGGGTCGAGGTTTGGTTTACCTGTGTGGTGAGCGAGTCAAGGGCGTTGTCAATTGCACTGATGCAATTTGCATTTGCAGGATCGGTGGGATCTTTATACCACGTTTGCATATCCGTTTGTACTCGGCTATAAGCTGCAGGACCTGGAGGAGGAGGGTTAGCTCCATTAAAGCCAAACGCTGTAAAGATCGTGCTCAGATCTTTTTGCAGGTTCGCAGCGAGATCTACATCCATAGAGCCGTAATAGGGGCTATCGGGATTTTGTACGACCGTTAAGAAGAGATTGAGGCTATAGAGATTATCATAGAGATCTTTCGCCTGATCTTCACTGATATTGCCCATGTTACTCCAGTCAGATTGGATGCTTGTGAGCTCATCGAGCGTGGCAGAGGTCACTTCCATTTCAGAGGATTGGACGTTGAGCCCAGAACTTTGGTAGCCTACAATGGCTTGCATCAAAACGAGGCAATACATATACGCTGCGGCAGTTGGTAAGGTGTTGATGATGGCAAGCTTATCCTGAAGGGATTGATAGGCAGCCTGTCTTGCGGCTTCTGCCTTGCTATAACCTTCTGCTGCATCAAATGGATTGGTTGACATCGGGAAACCCCTTATTAAATGTTAATGCACACACTTCATCTAACTTAATAGTATAATATATCGATTAAAATGTAAACAAAATAATACTATGTCAGTAATTATGTGGGATTTGCAGCTTCTAAAGCTACAGAGAGAAGGGTATGAAGAGCTTTATAGGGCTTTTCCTCCTCGAGATGGGGGTGCCATTCGAGGTCTGCATGGGTGTCGCTGATGGTGAAGAGGGCGGCGAGGTCGACTTGGTAGAAATGGGCTACGGCAAATAGGGCGGCAGCTTCCATTTCGACGGTGAGCACACCCTCCTTTTGGAAATGGACCACCTCTTCAGCGGTCTGGCGATAGAAGCTATCGGTGGTCCAGCTACTGCCGATGAAGTGGGGAATCTCTGCTTTTTTCAGGCGCGCAATCAGGCGGTTTGTCATCCGCCGCGGCGCATGGATGTATTTGCTCGCGGGCATGTAGTGGTAGGAGGTTCCCTCATCGCGCACTGCTTTTTCGCAGACGACGAGATCGCCGATGCCCACTTTGCTCTGCAAGCTGCCCGCAGTGCCGATCGAGATAAACTGCTGGACGCCCCAGGCGATCAGCTCTTCCATCTTGGAGGCTAAAGTGGGCGCTCCCGTTCCAAAGTCGCCAATTGCAATCGAGGGGTAGTCGGTGAGGTAGTAGAGCTTGGAAAAACATCCATCGCATTGTTTATGCGCATAGGTTTCGAGAACGGCTTTGAGAAAGCGGCTCTGATAACAAAAAATCACCGTCTTGGGGGGCTCGGAGGTGGGGAGGCGTCCGTGCTTGCGCCGGTGCTCCAAGACCTTGGAGGGGGTGATGAGAGAGGTGTGTGTATGCTTCTCGCCAAACTGGGGTAACATAACTCCTCTATACCACAAGCTGCGATATTTATCCACCCGTTGCAAAGCCGGGGAATAGAGTCATCCCCCCATCGACAAAGAGAGTAGTTCCAGTGATATAATCGGCATAGTCAGAGGCGAGCCATACAGCGCAGTGAGCAATATCTTCCGGTTCACCGATCCGTTTATAGGGAACGAGGGTCATGAGCTGATCGTAAGCTTCTGGAGTGGACCAGGCGCTGGTGTTAATCGGTGTGCGGATGGCTCCCGGAGCGATCGCGTTGACGCGGATCCGGTGCCCCGCCACTTCTTGCGCAATCGACTGCATCAGAAGATGAATGCCTCCCTTTGAAGAAGCGTAGTTGACATGCCCTGCCCACGGGATCATCTGGTGCACAGAGCTCATGCAGATGATCTTCCCCGCTGCGCAGGAGATTTTTTCCCGAATTCCTTGTTGCATGAAGAGCTTGACGGCCTCTCTTGCGCAGAGAAACTGCCCCGTTAGGTTGATTCCAATGACGGTATTCCACTGCTCTAGGGTCATATGCGTGAGAGGGGAGTCGCGCTGCACCCCTGCATTGTTCACGAGAATGTCGAGAGAGCCCCACTGCTTGACAAGGGTTTGAAATAGGGCAAGGACCTGATCTTCCTTAGAGACGTCCGCTTGAATTGCGAGGGCTTTACTTCCCGCTTTCTCGATTTCCTGGCAAACGGCATCGGCGTCCTCTTTTTTGGTGACGTAATTGACGATGACATCGGCACCAGCTTGTCCTAGAGCAATGGCGATTGCCTTGCCGATTCCAGAATTTGCGCCAGTAACAAGTGCTTTTTGCCCTTGCAGGATCTTTTGCGGATTCAAGACCATAGAATACCCCGTTTTCCGTCGTATAACGCAACTAGGAATTGGGGTCAATCTTTGCGCTTTTATGAAAGAGTTCGAGGAATTTATGAGCCGTGCATCCCCCTAGATGGGCAATCGGCATGGTGAGGAGAGGGGAGGGGGAAAGGGTGGAAATAAGACCTACTGTGGTGATGTATGCGTGTACCCGCCAATAAGCGCAGGCATCTGGTGTTGTACAGAGCGTATAGGTGTCGGCAAACGGAGCTGCTAGAAAAGAGACAACTTGCGCAACCATGAGGGCATTTTAGGGGAGAAGATTTTTTTTGCCATACAAAATAAGATCATTTAATACTTCGAGCGTCATCCCCTCGATGCGGACTTTCTTGTGCCGGCTTGTCTCTCCAGAGTGGAGATGGATAGAAGATTTGGGGAGGCCCAATGTTTTGGCGAGGAAGGCGATGAGTTCGGCGTTGACCATCCCCTTTTCGGGGACGGCGTGGATGCGGACCTTCAGCTCTCCATTTTCCCAGCCCATGATCTGATTTTTGGCCGCCTTGGGCACTACCTTAACGGGAAGTAATAGCATTAGCTGCAAGATAGCCTGTCGTCCAGGCATTTTGGAAGTTAAATCCTCCAGTTACTCCATCGATATTGAGGATCTCTCCGGCAAAATAGAGGTGTTTGACCTTTTTGCTCTCCATCGTGCGCATATCCACCTCTTTGAGATCCACCCCGCCGCAGGTCACGAATTCCTGCTTATTCGTGGTCTTTCCCTCAACGGCATAGGTTGAGGCGTGGAGTTTACTCGCTGAGCCAAGGCGCTTCCAGAGGTTTTGAGGGAGTAGGTTCCGTTTTTCCTTGATGTGGCGCTGAATCTCCTCGAGAGAGAGATCGGGGAGCCAGTTAATGGTTAAGTCCGCTTTGTAGTGGCAGGCGGAAAGCTCTCTTGCTGCCCATGCAGAGAGTTTGAGAGCTGCAGGTCCGCTAAATCCCCAATGGGTCAGGAGGAGATCGCCCCTCTGCCGGAAGCCAAGGATGGAGAGTTCGACATCATGGGCCACGATCCCAGAGAGGTCGAGGAGATCGGATGTCGGGACGTTGAAGGTAAAGAGGGAGGGGACAGGGGGGATAATGGTATGCCCTAAAGAGGCAGCGAGTGTGTGCCCGCTAGGACTGCTTCCCGTAGCGAGGATTAGGGCGTCACAGGAGATGGGCTCCCCTTTGTCGAGGTGGATGAGGAAGTGGTCTTCGATTTTTTGGACGTGGACTTCCTGGCGGATCTGGACGCCTGCTTCTTTTGCCGCACTGAGAAGGCAGTTAATGATGGTTGCAGAATGGTCTGTAGTGGGGAAGATCCGCCCATCCTCCTCCGTTTTAAGGGAGACGCCCCGGCTTTCAAACCAGGCGATGATCTCTTGAGGGCCAAAGTGATGGAAGGGGCCAAGGAGCTCCCTATTGCCTCGAGGGTAGTTCATAATGAGCTTTTTAGGATCGAAGGCGGCGTGGGTGACATTGCACCTGCCCCCGCCAGAGATGCGCACTTTCGCCAGGAGCTGCCGCGTCTTTTCGAGGAGGATGACCTCTCCAAAGGGGGCGCAGTGGATCGCAGCGAAGATCCCCGCGGCTCCTCCTCCAATAATGACGATCCGTTTCATGGCATCCAGTATGCCAAACTGTATCGAAATCAGCAAGCGCGTTTTTATTTAATTACATATTTTTGTATACTGTTATTTCATTAATTGCTAGATTGAAAATAAGAGGTAATTATGATTCGCTCATTTAAAGATCGAATGACAGAAGATGTCTATCATGGAAATCCTTCCCATGCCGTGCGCGAGGGGCTACCCCTTGTTCTTGTCAAAACAGCGCAGCGCAAGCTCGATCTACTCAACACTTTTAGCGATTTTGACTCGCTTTGCATGCTGCCGAGCAACCGAGATGGGAAGGCGTGCCGCGATGCGCATGGGTGCTATAGCATGCCGATCAATGAGCAGTGGTGTATCGCCTTTCGGTTGAAGGGCGAGGATTTTGAAGATGTCTGCATTAAACAAGGTTAACTCTATGATGCCAAAAAAGCGCAAACCGACTGCTTTAGGGGAGATTCTAAATGAGGAGTTTTTGCGTCCGCTTGGTCTCACACCGCGCGCTTTTGCGGAGAAGCTCGGATCGGGCTGGTCTGAGAAGAGGGTTAAGGATGTGATTGCAGGTGCGGAACCTTTTTCTGCAAACTGGGCGCCCGCTTTTGCTGAGCTGCTCGGAACCACACCCGAGTTTTGGGTTCACCTGAATCGGATCGAGCAGGCGTGGGCAGAGCGGAGCGCGTGTAATGAGAAGGGTTCCTTAAAACCTTGGAAAAAAGCCTGCTAAAAACCAAATTCTGAGTAGAACTGACCTTGCGAAATGGCTTTAAGAGAGGTCTGGACTTTCTGAATGGTTTTTTCAGGTAACTGATCTAGAGGGAAAAATCGGAGCTCTTTGCATTTATGGGGCTCTTGATTGTGAATCTCCCCTTTCCAGCGTGTTGCGTGGAAGAAGATGTCGACATTTTGCCGGTCGCTCTGATTGTGGCTGATGTGGACGACTTTAAGGTCATCTAGGCTAAGATCGATGCCGATTTCCTCTTTTGCCTCGCGGATCATCCCTTCAGTGGCTCCCTCTCCCGATTCGACATGGCCAGAGACGAGGCCATATTCTCCATCGTAAAAGCCCGTATTTTGGCGCAGCATAAGGAGGACTTGCCCCTCCTTTTCGAGGATGAGGTGGGCATTGACATGAGCCATCTGGCGCATCGTTCTTTGCCGGACAAGAGTGAGGGCGGGTTCTGCACCGACCATCAGGGGCAGAGTTTTTAGATCCTCCCGTGATGCCCAGAGGAAATTTTGGTGTTCGAGCGAGAGGCGGATTTCTAACGGGGAGGGGAGCTGGACGTAGAAGAGGTGGTAGGCGTAGTGGATGTGGGGCTTTTGCATGTAGAGCGTGCCTAAGGAGCGGAAGGGGATGTCCAGTGTGATGCCTGTCTCTTCATAGAGCTCGCGGATTGCGGTCTGCAGCGGCGTTTCCCCCATTTCCATTTTTCCTGCAGGCACGCCCCAAAGCCCCTCTTCCGACTTGCCAGGAGCGAGCTGCAAGAGAAGGACTTTGTCACCCACTTCGAGATAGCAAGCGGCTACCTCGACGTGAGGGATGAAGTCTGGGGGTCTTTTCTCATGGACGATTAGAGGCATGTCATTTTTTCATCCGATTGGGTGCTACCGAGGAATTTGGGGAGCTCAAGGCCTGCCATCGCAGCGACGTCGTGGAGTGCGGGGAGCGATTTGACGAGCTGGCTGACAAAGTTGGAGGTTGCGGAAGAGCCATCAGCCTTTTTCTCACCGCTATCCCAGACGGTGATCTTGTCGATCTTGATGTTGCGGATCGCTTCTGTTTGCAGGCGGACGATCTCCTCGAGTTTTTCGATGAGAAGCATCGTCGAAGCGCTTTTCGCATCTTCGCCGCAGGCATCGAAGAGCTGTTTATACCCTTTAGCTTTGGCATCGAGGAGTTTTTGGATCCCCTCAGCTTCTGCTTGCTTGATCGAGAGGATCGCCTCTGCCTCGCCCTTGGCGATCAGGACTTGGCGCTGGGCTTCTGCTTCCGCTTCAATTTGAATCTGTTTCTTGCGGATTTCTTGAGGGACGATCTGCTCAGCTTCGAGGAGTTTGGTTTGGGCAAGAGCGCGTGCGCGCTGGATCTCTACTTCTGCATGCTGTTTGGCCACTTCGCTGCGCTGCGCGGCTTCCGCTTCCCTTTCCGCCAAGATTGCGTTGGTGAGAGCGATTTGGGCTTTTGAGTCGTTTTCCCCTTGGACTGCAGCGGCGTGGAAAGAGGCGACAGAGACTCTGCGGTCTTTTTCGGCAAGCGCCTTTCCGATGTCCCCTTGTTTTTCCTGTTCGGCGACGTCGACTTTTGCTTGGTTGACGGCGGTGGCGGAGGCTTTTTTCCCGATGCTGTCGATGTATTCCGATTCATCGGTGATATCGGTGATGTTCACGTTAAGGAGGGTCAGGCCAATTTTATGGAGCTCAGGCTCGATGTTCTTTTTGATCGCATCGAGAAAACGCTCGCGGTCTTGGTTGATCTCTTCAATGCGCAAGGAGGCGACAGTGAGGCGGAGCTGGCCGATGATGATTTCGGTTGCCATCGATTCGATCTCTCGGTGACCGAGGTCGAGAAGGCGGACAGCGGCGTTATTCATGATTTCAGAGGTGATTCCCACCGCAACGGTGAAAGTACTCGGCACGTTGATGCGGATATTTTGTTGGGAAAGGGCGCCTTTGAGGGGGATATGAATCGTGCGGGGCGTGAGGTCCAAGAAGGCACATCCTTGGATCAGAGGCCATACGAAGGTGCCTCCGCCGTGGGTACACTGGACGGTCTTGCTGCCGCCGACGCGTCCGTAGACGACGAGGATTTTATTCGAAGGGCATCTGCGGTACATCTTTGCGAGGAAGAGGACCGTGGAGAAGAGGAAGAGGAGGAAGATGACGACTGTGGAACTAAGATAAGAGACATCCATAGGGTTACTCGGGGCTGACGATGGCGGTTAGGCTATCGCGTTTTTGAAGAATTTTTACCCTCGAAAAGGAGGGGATCGGATCGGGGTGCGGGGAAACCGCATCGATCTCGTAGGTCATTCCACCGAGGGAAACGGTGACTTTCCCCGAAGAGCCGGGGAGGATCTGTTGGTAGACGGTGGCTTCTTGTCCGATGAGCTGGTCGATGGAGAACTGGGTGCCAGAGCTGTGCAATTTTTTGGTCATCCGAAAGAGGAGGGCAACGAGAAAGGCGGCAAAAAGGCCGGAGAGGATCGCAAGGGGGAAGGTAATCCCATTTTTTAAGGCAAACTGATGGCGGCAGGTGAGCGCTGTCCAACCAAAAAACATCAAAAAGCCCGTTAAGGTTTGCTTGGAGAGCCACTTGAAGTGGGCGGCATCGGCATATTCCGTGTCTAGTTCTCCCATCCCAATCAGGGTCAGGACGAGTTGGATGAGGAACATCCCGGTGCCCGCTAAAGCGGAGAACCAGAGCAGGGGATCTTGTTCGATGAGAGTCGTCAGAATATGTGGAAATTCCATGGGAATATTTTCTCAAAAATAGGAGATGAAATGCAATCTTAAACTCGACTTTGTACATTTTTCGGCGCAAGTTTTGCAAGATTTTGACCTGTAATGGGTTGCCAGACCCTGCAATTGGCTTGGACACGCCATTGCAGGATTTGGCAAACCATTACAGGTCAAAAGATTGTGAAAATTGCGTCGAAAAAATGTGCAAAGTCGAGTTAAAGGTGTTAAGCTGTACGCATGAGTTTACTCCTCAACTGCCAGTCACTTAGCAAGTCATATGGCACCCGCCAGCTGTTTGAAAATCTTTCCTTTAGCATTTTTTCTGGGGAGAAGATTGGCCTGATAGGGCCGAATGGCTCGGGGAAGTCGACCCTTCTTAAAATTTTAGCTGGACATGAGACCCCGGTGTCTGGGGCAATGGCTCCGCGCAAGGGGTTAAAAGTGGGCTATGTGCCCCAAACCTGTCTCTTTCCCGCGGTGGCCCCCTCTGAGGTCCTTTTTCGAGCCCTGTCGGCAAGGGACATTCCCGATTACGAAAAGGATGTTCTCGTGCAAACGTGGCTGAGCAAGCTCGGATTTACGGGGAAGGAACCGGCTGCAGATGCCCTTTCCGGGGGGTGGAAAAAACGGTTAAGCATTGCAGAGCAGCTCATCAACGCCCCCGAGCTCCTTCTGCTCGATGAGCCGACGAATCACCTCGACCTCGAGGGGATCCTCTGGCTTGAAAAGTTCCTTGGAAGGGAGGCGCCCTCTTACATCCTGGTTAGCCATGACCGCTATTTTTTGCAGAACATGGTGAACCGGGTGATTGAGATCAATCCCGTCTATCCGGGAGGCCTCTTTTCCATTCAGGGCAATTACGCCCACTTTTTGGAGATCAAGCAGCAGTTTTTAGAGGGACAGATCGAGCAGGAGCGCTCCATTGCCTCAAAAGCGCGCCGCGAGCTCGATTGGCTTCGCACTTCCCCTAAGGCGCGGACGACGAAATCCAAAGCCCGCGTCGAGGATGCGCACGAAATTTTGGAAGGTCTTTCTGAAGTGCAGCAGCGGAACCGAGTCAAACGCGCGGGGATTGACTTTTCTGCAACCGAGCGCGAGACAAAAAAGCTTCTCGTCGCAAAAAATCTCTCAAAAAAGGTGGGAGAGCGCCTCCTCTTTGAGCATCTCGACTTCACTCTCTCTCCTGGAACGCGCATTGGGCTGATGGGTCCAAATGGGTGTGGGAAGACCACGCTTTTGAGGATGCTCGCCGGGGAAATTTCTCCCGATCAGGGGACGATCAAGAAGGCGGACGCGCTCCAAATCGTCTATTTCGACCAGCACCGCATTCAGCTTCCCGATCACCTGACACTCAAGGAAGCCCTCTCTCCCGATGGGGATTTTGTGACCTTTCGCGGACAGAAGATTCACGTGAATGGGTGGTGCAAGCGGTTTCTCTTTAGTCCCGATATTCTCGATATGCCGATTGGCAAGCTCTCAGGAGGGGAAAGGGCGCGGATTGCGATCGCCCATCTCATGCTCCAGCCAGCTGACCTACTTCTCCTCGATGAACCGACGAACGACCTCGATATCGCAACGTTAGAGACGCTCGAAGAGAGCCTGGTCGATTTCCCAGGGGCCGTGGTGCTCATCACGCATGACAGGTGTATGCTCGATCGGATTTGCAACACGCTCCTTGCACTTGGAGATCCTGAGCAAAATACGCTCTTTGCCGACTACGCCCAGTGGGAAGCGTCGCTCAAAAAAAGCGCAGCGCCTCAAAAGCCAAAAGAGAAGACAGAGAGTCTTCCCGCTAAGGCGAAGCTCTCCTATCTCGAGAAAAAAGAGTATGAGCAGATCGAGGGCAAGATCGCTGGTCTCGAAGAGGAAATTCAAAAACTCAACCAGTTATTACTGGATCCCCGCGTTGCAGAAGACCCTGAAAAGCTTCAACAGTATTGTACCGAAATCGGACTTGCAGAAACCCGCATCGAACAGCTCTTCCTCCGCTGGGACGAGCTGAGTAAAAGACAGTGAACCCAGAGGATTTATGACAACTAACCCATTTGCAATTAGCCCAAAAGATAAGAAAACGAGAAGTCGGTGGCTACTCATATTTATTTCCTCATATGTGATTTGGGTGATTATATTATTGAGCCCGATTCTTTTTTTGCAGTCTTCTTCTGAGGAACTATCCACCGTTTCTTCATATCTAACGAGCAGTATAGTCTTCGTCATATACAGCCTGGTTTCGTTGTGGCCACTTTGGGACTGTGGTTATAGGAAACCTGGGACCCGCCTCTTGACACTTTATGGATTGGAGTTGTTTCAACGCTTGTTGATAACTTTTGCTGCAACGGCTGCCTTGGTATTAGATTTGT
Source organism: Verrucomicrobiota bacterium (assembly GCA_018240135.1). Lineage (GTDB taxonomy): Bacteria > Chlamydiota > Chlamydiia > Chlamydiales > Rhabdochlamydiaceae > SZAS-13. The sequence goes on along the minus strand of JAFEGI010000017.1, from coordinate 48,663 downwards.
TTAATTCTGAAAATCATTTTATAAAACTCATCCTTGCCTTGATTTTGATAAAATATGTTCTCGACTGGTATCTTTGTGTTTTGAGCTTTAAGCTGAGGAGAATCAACAAGAACCGGCAGAAGGTACAGCTTGATGAGTTTCTCTATTCCCATCCCCAATATCAAGAGAAGTTCGAAGTCTTACAGCATGGCAAGGTCATTGAGGAAGTGGCAAAGAATTTCACAGCACTTATCGCTGTGGCACCTCATTGTAGCCGGGCGCTGTCGATGTTGTATAAGGCAAGAAGAAGAGAGCTGCAGAAGATGGCTGCTTGCGCGAATTGATCCTTCACGATTCGGGGAGGAAGCCGCCCGCCTGCATGCGCCACATATGCGCGTAGTGACCGCCTCTAGAGAGAAGTTCCTCATGAGAGCCCATCTCGACGATTTTGCCTTTGTCAAAAACGAGGAGCCTGTCCATTTTTGCAAGGGTGGAGAGGCGGTGGGCGATCACCAGGGTCGTTCGATTGTGCATCAGGTTTTCTAAACTCTCTTGAATGCACCGCTCGGTTACAGAATCGAGAGCAGAGGTGGCTTCATCGAGAATCAGGATGGGGGCATTTGCCAAGATGGCGCGGGCAATGGCAATGCGTTGACGCTCGCCTCCAGAGAGTTTGGTTCCCCGCTCACCGACGAGGGTGTCATATCCTTGAGGGCGCCCAGTGATGAACTCGTGGCAGTGCGCTCTGCGGGCGGCGTCTTTTACCTCTTCCGCTGTCGCATCGATTTTTCCAAAGCGGATGTTTTCTTCAAGCGTGCGGTGAAAGAGAAGGGGATCTTGAGGAATCAGCGCAACTTGGTTTCTCAAGGACTCGAGGGTCACGCGCGCGATCTCCTGTCCATCGATGAGAATTCTTCCCTGTTCCACCTGGAAAAACCGGAGGATCAGGTTGACAAATGTCGATTTACCTGCGCCAGAGTATCCAACAAGACCGACCTTCTCGCCGCCGCCGATATCGACAGATTTGTTCTCAAATAGCTGTTTCTCACCATACTTGAAAGAGACCCCTTCAAAGCGGATTTTCCCTTCCGATACGACGAGGGGTTTTGCACCGGGGTGATCGAGGATATCCTGGGGATGGTGCATCACGCGGAGAGCTTGACGCGCAAGGCCGTAAGATTGGTAGATGGCAGGGAGTGTGGTCCCTGTGATCCAAAGGGTCATGACCATGTTCCAGAGGGTGTTGAAGATCTGGATGATTTCTCCCGTGGAGAGTTTACCTTGGGTCCAAAAATAGAGCATGATCGCTTCAATGAGAAGGGATCCAAAGAAGAATGTAACGGAGATGGCAAGGCGCATCATCTCCACCGAGCGCTTCGCTAGGTAATTCGATTTTTGCTCCCCAATTTGCGCTTGCATCGCGCGCGCCTTTTCCCCCTTAAAGCGGAAGAAGAGGTTAACGGCAAAATTATTTGTCAGAGAATCGACGATTTTTCCAACTAATGCGCTCCGGACTTCTCCATGATCATCTTCGTATTGGGCGCACTTTTTTGAAAAGAGGTAGCAGATGAGGAGATAGACGGCGAGAATGCAGGAAAAAAGGCCCGCGAAGAGGGGGCTGATCTGGTAGAAGAAAAGGAGGGTCAGCGCGGATGAGGCAATCGAGGGGAGGAGCAGCCAGATCGTGTTCGTCACAAGAGTCGTGACGTGGGTTGTCATGTCGGTGATCTTGTTCGCAAGCTCACCAGCAAAGTGGGTGTTGAAATACTGCGGGGAGTGGCGCTGAACATGATCAAACATCTGCATCCGGATATCGGCTTCCAACTTAGGTAGTGCGCGTGCAAGCAGGAACCCTTGGCAGCGGAAGGCGATTTCGACGCCTGCCATGAGGCTCACTCCATAGATAATCGGCAGAGTTAATGCCGGCCAGACCGCGGCGCGATTTGCTTCAAACTGAGTCAGCGCATCGACTGCAAGGCGCAAGATGTAGGGCCAAACGGTTGAATCAATTGACCAGGTAAAAGAGAGAAGGGTGCAAAAAAGAAACTTCCAGCGCTGCTGGATGAGAAATCGCCAAATAAAAGAAGAGAGTTGCATGCAGCAATGTTATGCAGAGAATGAATTAATTACGACGAAAAACCATGACGGTATTTCTAAACCACCACCAGGAAGCGGCAGCTCGCAATTTCTCCTCGGCGATTAGATCTCTATCATAGCCATAAGAGGTCAGTCTCTCTTCGATGTAGCGATTTTCCTCTTCGTTGACATGTCCCACTCCGCCTTGTCCGGGAAGGGCCCAGGAGAGGAGAATCCCTTTTTCGCTGTGCCGAATGAGGTTTTCAAGAAGAGTGGTTTCATGGGCTTTCGGGATGTGCTCGCCGACTTCCAAACAAAGGACCCAGTCGAAACGCTTATGCAAATCAAAAGGTTCTGCGAGGTCAAGGGTCTTTCCTAAGCCTGCAGTGAGTAGGGGAGTGGCCGGGTTTCCATCATAGGCTTCACAAGAAAATCCATGGGCCTCAAGGGCTTTGGTGTAATCGCCCATGCCGCATCCGAAATCGACGAGAGAGTGCGCCCCTTCTTCTGCAAAAAAGGTGGCGATTGCCTGCGATAGAGGGGCATCGTATTTGTGGTCATGGAGGGCTTCTTCCCCCTCCCAGAAACCATGAGGATGGATGCACAGTGCCAACAGGGTAAGGAGAGTCACTGGGGCTCCACGATGGGGAACCAAAACTCAAATGGGTGCAGCATCGAGAGAAATCTAGTTAAAATCTCTGGATTTCCTTCGATTTGCGCTTTTTTCTCCGCGATCAGGTCTTTCAGTTTGTGGATGCCGAGGACGATGTCGTTGAGATCGCTCCGATTCACGTGAAGGGTGACCTGGGCCGCATCGGGTTTAAAGCGGGTGTGGTAGTTCAGAACCCCGTTTTTGATTTGAAGCAGGTATTTCTCTTTTCTGTCGGGGATAATGAAGAGAATGGCGAGGGGGTTTTCTGCAGCCTGGGGGCCACTTAGGAGAATGGCTAGATAGTCGAAAAGAGCCGGTGTGGGCATCGCTGCGATGAAATCGGGGCTGATCTTCAAGGGAAAAGGCGTTTTGGGGACGCCATGACGCAGCTCTTGCGCTCCGGTAAGGTAGAAATTGCGCCAGGTGGCGTTTTCTGTTTGGTAACCCATCTGCTCTAGCGTATTTGCCAGAAGGTCCTTGGCCTCTTTGTTGCTCGGATCGGAAAAGACGAGGTAGTTAAGCACTTGAGCGACCCAGCGATAATTGCCCTTTTCAAAATCTTCCCGAGACTTTTCGATGACGGAATCGGCGCCTCCCATGTATTCGACCATTTTGGCGCCCGCCGCTGCTGTGGGAAGGGGATTTAAGTTCGAGGGATTGCCATCGAACCAACCGAGGTAGTTGCAATAGACCGATTTGGCATTGTGGCTCACGCTGCCATAGTAACCGCGGTTATACCACTCGTCGGAGAGGCTTTTCGGGAGCTTTATCATTTCTGCGATGTCGAGCATCCCAAAGCCTTGATTGGCAAGGTGGAGAGTTTGGTCGTGGATATATTTGTAGAGGTCTCGCTGCTTTTCTAAGAAATCGATGACCCGCTCATTGCCCCATGTGGGCCAGTGGTGCTGGGCAAAGACCACTTCCGATTCTGCGCCAAATAGGGCGATCGTCTCATTGAGGTAGTGGGACCAGGCGAGGGCGTCGCGAATCTTTGTCCCGCGCAAAGAGTAGAGGTTGTGCATGGTATGCGTGGCGTCTTCTGCGGCGCATAGCGCTTTAAACTGGGGGAGGTAAAAGAGCATCTCCGCTGGAGCTTCTGAATCGGGAGCGTAGAGGAACTCAAAAAGGACTCCATCGATGACGATTTTTTGCCCTGTTTGCGTAATCGTATTCGTAGGGAGGAGAAGGGAGATTTGCCCCGTCGAGCTCGTCAACCCAAGTCCTGATGTCATTTGCCCTTCTGGCCCGACATTGAGCAAGATGCCATACATGTAGCTGGCCCTTCTTGCCATGGCATTGCCCGCGAGGACTCCTTCGCTCAGCGTCGCCTCAGAAAATCCTCTTGGTGCATAGATCTTGACCTTTCCGATCTGATCCTCATTCAGAACGCCGCGAATGCCCCCAAAGTGATCGATATGGCTATGGGTGTAGATGACCGCTGTAACGGGTCTGTCTCCGCGCTCTTTTCTGTATAGGTCTAGGGCTGTGCGAGCGGTTTCGACGGAGACGAGCGGGTCGACGACAATGACCCCCCGCCTTCCTTCAATGAGAGTCATATTGGAGAGATCTGCTCCTCTCACTTGGTAGATCCTCTCTGTCACAGAGAAAAGACCCGCTTTGCAGAGGAGTTTGGCCTGGCGCCAGAGACTGGGGTTGACCATCGGAGGGGGATTTTCTTCCTTGCGGATGATGTCGTACCGTTTGAGGTCCCAGACGATGTTTCCCTGAAGATCTTTGATCACCCCCTCATCGGGTAGCGGTGCGATGAAACCGCGAGCGGCATCTTCAAAATCCTGATGGTTGCCGAAGGGGAGCTCTTTTAACACGTTTTGGTTGGAATCGACCACTATAGAGCTCGGCTGAGCCAGAAGGGACTGAGCAAAAAGAAGGGAGAGAAAGAGGTATCTCATCTCCCTCCTGTTAACAACTCTTAGAAAATATGTCTACCTTTTGATCAAGATCGCCACGCTATCGTAGAAGTGGATCGTGTAGAGGTCTTTTCTGTAAATGTTCATCGTGTTCAACACTTCTTCAGATAAGTTGAGGTGATTTGCATAGGTTGTCGTGTAGCCAACGTAGTTGATTTCATCGATCAGAGACTTGAGGACCTCGATCGTCGTAGGGTGTCTTGCGCCGGGCCAGTGCTTCCAATAGGAAGTGTGCAGATCTTCGATGATGTACATCCCGCCGCTTTTCAGGTAGGGGAAGAGAGTCACTAAACTGGTTATCTGCTGGTTCATCGTATGGCTTCCGTCGTCGAGGATCACATCAAACTCTCCTCCTACCTCTTTCATGAAGCGCACAAGATCCGCCGGATCTTCCTGGTTAACAAGATGGTATTTCGCACGCGTTGGCGTGTACTCGACCGCGGCGAATGTAATATCGATTAAGTGAAGATCGGCTCTTGGAAAATAAGCCTCCCAGAGCTTAGCGCTTTCCCCTTTATAGATGCCGATCTCGAGAAATTTGATCGGATCATTGCGGATCGGCTGCAGGTATTGGGAGTAGACCTCCGTGTAGTTGTGGAAGAACGACCCCTTATCTGCATGGGCCCAAATTGCGAGCTGATCCATGGAGTAGTAGGCGCCGACATCAAACTGTCTTGCGTAGGCAGTAGAAAAAAGCAGGAGAATAGATAGAAATCGCATGGTTTACCTCAGACGGGTCTTTCGCAGTAGGGGCAGTAGTTAAATTCTTCATGTACGCACCTTCTGCAATTGCGGCAGGGTACGTAGGGGTCCTTGCAGTCGTGCTCCTTTGGCCGCATTCGGATGCAAGGGATGTAGATACCTGTAGAATCGGATAAAAGTGACGGAGAGGGGACCCATTCCCCATCGATCAACACAAAGATCCCCTCTTCTGTGATCATGAGTTTGTCGGGTGAGATATATGTCCGTTCACAGCGACTGGATGCAAACGCATTTACCAAGCTGAAAAGAAATAGGGCACATACTAGGAAATAGATGCGAGACTGTTTCATCACTTACCTCCCTAAAATCCGATTGAAGATAGGCGTTGTTGCAAATCCTGTCAATCTTGCAGAATTCTTCCCATGAGAGTCTGGAAAAGAAATATTGGCCTTGCCGCAGTTGGAGCAGCTGGTGCTCTAGGGGTCTATGGATTCTATTGGATTCACACGCGCTCAAAAGAGAGTGCTAAAAGCACATCCATGGATCTTTCCTTTCGGATTAGTGAAGTAGGTAGCGCCTTCTTCAAAAGAGATCAGATCCAAGATCCCTTAACGCGCGCTCATCATGTTGAGACGGTCGCACAGCTTGCGTCCACATTTCCAGTCAAGATGCGCGATCCAAAGAACCTTCATCTATTTTTCAAAACACATCCCGATTGGAAGAAACCCCTATTTTGCGTAGCGTCTCTTTTTTTTGAAAGGCCCTACCGCCCATTTATCCCTGTGGGGGATGTGCAAAAAGGCGTTCCCTCTTTAGTCCGCAATCAAATCCTCAATTGTGAATATGTCAGATGTCCCTCGGGTGTGCTCATTGTTGGGAAAAAGAAAGCGCAAAATTGCGAAATGTTTGAAGCGGCGCTCCTTCGCGACCGGGCACTTGTAACTGTAGGAACGAAAGAGGCAAGCGATATCTCTGCCTTGGATCCGACTGGAAAAGAGATCGGAAATTTAAGTGAATTAGATCAAAAACATCAGGAGAGGATTCGCCAGGGGAATTTCAAGGTGTGCTATTCCAAAATTGTGGTGGGGACAACAGATCCTTGTGTGTGTGAGCGGCTATTTGTGAATAAATCCTTTGCGCGTTGATGTTAAATCGTATATTAGTGCGTGTATAGCCAAGGATTAGATATGACCTGGATTCGTGGTTTTGGGATATTTTTCATGCTCTGCGGAGGCGCTTTATTTGGTCTTTCGCAATATATCGCAGATCAAGTGGCGCAAGGGGAGCAGAAGATTTCAAGTGCGCAGAAGAAAGTCGATACGGGGAGTCGGTTATTTTCCTTAAGCCCTGTAGGGCAGGATGTCGGCAAGGGGATCACCGATTCTGCGCAGAAAAAGATCGATGCGGGGAAGCAACAAGTCGCAGAATATAGCCAGCTTGCGCACCAGCTCCAGACAGGGGGCATTATCGTTGCCGCAATTGGCCTGGTCGGTGTTCTTTTTGGCGGCAAGCGGAAGAAAAGATAATTAGAGCACTTGGTAGATTTGCCCGGTCTGGCACCCTTCCACGCTCTTGGAATAAGCAAGAGCTGCTCTCGCTGCAGGGATCGGCTCATACCCTCGGAAAAAAGGCGCATACTTCCCCATCGATTCCTGAAGGACTGTAGGGCAGACGGCGTTGATGCGCAGCTGCCTAGGAAGCTCAATTGCAACCCCTCGGACAAAACCCTCAATTGCGGCATTGACCATCGAGGCAGATGACCCTGTGCGAATGGGGTCGCAAGATAGAATGCCGCTTGTCAGTGTAAACGAACCCTTTTCCTGGATATACTCTGTTCCAATGCGGACAAGGTTCACCTGTCCCATCAGTTTATCCATTAGGCCAATTAGGTATTTTTCAGATGTCATGTGGGAAAAATCTTCAAAATGGACCGTCCCAGTAGCTGCAACGACCGCATCAAATGGTCCTACTTTTTCAAATAGTGCGCGAATCGATTCTTCCGATGTGATATCGCAAATCCCATCACCGCTGTGTCTTCCACAGACGAGCACCTGATGGCGGCTTGAGAGTTCTTTCACAATAGCAGAACCCAAGGTTCCTTTGCCTCCGATCACCAGAACTCGCATGGCCTTTCCCTCACTTTTTTCGTATCGTAGGAGGTGTGAGAAATTTGTGCCAGATCGAAATCCTAAGAGACTGTCGTCGGAATTAGGCTTCGTAGATCGAATTTTCATGGCCTTCCCCTTCCATTTTTCCTATAATAGGGAGGCATGGGGAACTCGAATCCGATCGCTTTTGAGTCAGAAGAGGATGCTCAGCTCTTTCGTCAGTGGGGACTTGAGGCTCTTGAAAGGGGGCAGGTTTCAGAGGAAGCCTTGCGACTTGGGAAAGAGTATAGGAAAGAGATCGAAGAGGGCTATCTCCCTAAAGTTTTAACTCGCCGCGTCGAGGAGATTGCGGGCGATGGCCTCTTTGCCGACGAAGAAATCGCTGAGGGGGCCTATGTCGGTGAGTATACGGGAGTCCTGCGAAGAAATGACCTCAGGCGCTATTTTGAGCCCTTAAATCCTTACTGCTATCAGTATCCGCTCCTCGATGAGCTCGGGAAGAATCTCGTGATCGATGCCAAGAGGGGGAATGCGACCCGGTTGATCAACCACAGCGATACGCCCAACTTAAAGCCCTTATTTGCATTTCTGGATGGGTATTATCGTTTAATTTTTCTTGCACTGCGGAGAATCGAAAGAGGGGAGCAGCTCTTCTACGACTATGGAAAATCGTACTGGTTTGTTCGCCCTGTCCCTGTAAAAATTCTCGATTAAAACTGGGATCTATGAGATAGTCTCAGCCCTATGCTCAAGAAAAAGATATCGCTGCTCTCGCTTGTCATTTTGATCATTGCCGCAATCGATAATATGCGGAACCTTCCTGCTGCGGCGCTCTTTGGCAGCTCGCTGATTTTTTTCTTCACAGTCTCCGCTCTGATTTTTCTGATCCCGACAGCGCTAGTTTCTGCGGAGCTCTCCGCTGCCTTTCCCGAGAAGGGAGGGGTATATCAGTGGGTGCAGATGGCTTTTGGGAAAAAGTCGGCGATGGCCGCAATTTGGCTTCAGTGGATCAATACCATGGTGTGGTATCCCACGATGCTCTCTTTCATTGCGGGAACCCTGGCTTATCTCATTAATCCAGAGCTTGCGCAAAATAAGTTTTACCTGATTTCTGTGATTTTAGCGATTTTTTGGGGGCTGACTTTCATCAACATGAAAGGGATCCATGTCTCTGCGTGGGTCAACAATGTCTGTGGAACGATGGGGACGATTTTCCCTCTGCTATTCTTAATCCTACTTGGGGGGATATGGTACTTTAGCGGGCGGCCGCTCCAGATCGCGATCCGACCCGATACCCTGCTGCCGCCGCTGAGCTCCGCCACGAGCTGGGTCTCACTGATCGCAATCATGGCCTCTTTTCTCGGGATGGAGCTGTCGGGGGTTCACGTCAACGATATTCGCAATCCCCAGAGGAATTTCCCTAGAGCGGTGTTCCTCGCGACACTCTTCATTTTCCTTTCGATGGTGCTCGGATCTCTCGCGATCGCTTTTGTCCTTCCCGAGCAGGAGATCAATTTGATTGCGGGGATCATGCAGATGTTTAGCCGCTTCTTTGAGGCATTTGGGCTTCAACCATTGACACCCGTTCTCACCCTGCTCATTGTCATTGGTTCGATTGGGACGATGATCAACTGGCTCATTTCTCCTGCCAAAGGGCTCTCCCATGCAGCGGAATATGGCTTTCTGCCACGTTTTTTCGCGGAAAAGAACAAGCACGGCGTGGCTTCCCGAATCCTCTTATCCCAGGCAGTTCTCGTGACGCTGTTTTGTCTGCTTTTCCTCTTCGTGCCAAGCGTCAATGCCTTCTACTGGTTTTTGACGGCGCTGAGCACAGAGCTCTACATGATCATGTATATCCTAATGTTTTGCGCGGGAATCCGCCTCCATTACAGATATGTCAATCGGCCGAAATCCTTTAAGATTCCTGGGGGGAACTGGGGAATTTGGAGCTGTTCGACTTTAGGGGTTGTGGGCTGTGTAACGACAATTCTTGTCAGCTTCTTTCCTCCGGGAAATATCAATGTAGGCAGCGGAGCGCGCTATTTCCTAATGATCTGCATTGGGAATCTCGTTACGATAGGCCCTCTGTTGCTATTTTACCGCTATCAGTCTCTTAGGTCCTTAAAACAATAGGAGTTTCTTATGCGAACGCTTTGTTATTCCATCCTCATGCTATCGGTCTCCTTATCGATGAATATTTATGCTGAGATGCCTAAAGCAGATATTCAGCTTGTCAAAGAGAAAAAGAAATCGAAGAAACATCACCGTAAGCCCGCTCAGGAGCGCCCTCCCGTTGCTCTGCCTCCACAAGAAGTGTTGATTGAACCAGAAGTGGTCGAAGAAGAGAGCATTCCGCCAGTAATCGAAGAGATTGTTGCTGCCCTACCCGAGGAAGAAATCGTTCCGCCTTTCCCTGTAGAAGTTGAGGAAGTCGTCTCAGACGATCTCATCTTGACCGAGCGTCTACTTAGCGCCTATCAGCTCGCGCTCTCCATCGATCAGGGCTTTGGACAGACATTAGATGGGTGCCGCAGCTCAGCTCACGACATTTTGGTGACAGGAGAGCTCGCTGAAGTAGCAGAAATGTTGCGAAATCCCACCTGTTCCGATCTGTTCTATGGGGAAAGTGTTACCGATAAAGAGGAATGTGAACGAGTTTGCTTAGAGAGGCTCGTTCGCTTTGCCCAGGCGGTAGGCGCCATTCACGTGGATCCCTCCTTTGCTCCTGTGATGTGGAAGGCGGATGAGCTCCTAGAGCGCATTGAGCAGGTGCTGGGAATGGAGATCCATTTTCCAAATCCCTATCCAGGAGAGCAGGGGCTTGTTACCGTGCGTGGCATCGCTTCCGACCGGGCGATCCAGTCCCTTTATCAAGCCTGGCGCATCAAGCAACTTCTCATTGGAGTTCCTTCGCCGAAAGTTCTAGAAATTGGCGCACGTCAAGGAAGAACGGCCTATTTTGCGCGTCAGTTTGGGATCACGGATTATACCATCATCGATACCCCATTTACCGCTGTCTATTCTGGATACTTTCTTGCGCGCACTTTGGGAGATGATCAGGTTCTTCTATTCGGGGAAACAGCACCCCACCTAGAGAGAATGGTGAAAATTCTTCCTTCCTCATACTTTCTCGATGGAGATGAGCAGTATGATCTCATCCTGAATGCAGATTCACTAACAGAGATGGATGCGGAGTCAGCGACTGCTTACTATCAGAGAATCGAGGCGACCACACCTCTTTTTTTCTCGATTAACCATGAGAGAAATGCGTTTAGTGTGAATGAGCTCGTGCATCAAATCGCCCCTTCAGTGCCCATTGAGCGCCACCCCTACTGGTTAAGCCCTGCCTATTCAGAAGAGGTGGTTCGGTTCAGTTTAGCAGATATAGCAGAAGGCAAAGAGGTGATTAGAAAAACCCCATTTGGTTCGCTCAGCGAGTTCTACAACTATCTGTTCAAATAGCCGTAAGGTCGGGGTCGCAATCCATTGCGACCCTATTCATACCACCAAAATTCCCCCTCCGCACAGACTTTTAAGCCCTGCCTTTCTCCGAACTCCCTCACCGCCTTGGCAATGTCTCCATTAGGTCCCCCTAAACACCAGTCATCACCGCATAGCACGCCGCCTTCACTTAAGAGGGGATACCAGGTCTCGATATCTTGAATCACAGAAGGGTAGTCGTGATCTGCATCGAGATAGATGAGATCAGCGCGAATATGGAGTTCTTGCAACTTACGGGCTGCTTCCACACTTGCCAAACGGACGGGAATGATTTTCTGGGTCTGTCCCGTATGGATCACATTCGAAAGAAATTGTCGAAATAATGTGGGAAGAAGGGAGTGTTCCCCATTGTGTGGATCTTGATGTTCTCTAGATCCGAGCCAATGGTCTACTGCAAAGACAACTCCCTCGTCGGGGAGCATTTCAGCGAGGTAGATCGCATTATTACCCGTCCAAACGCCCACTTCCACAACGGTCTTTATCTCTTTGTTTTGAAAAAAGGGCCTAAGTTGGTTGTGTAAATACCACCCATGCCGATTGAGGGGGAGAATCTCACAATGATCGTAGACTTCAGGGTAGGGGTCGGGAAATCCGTAATTGTCTGCACTGAGCATGCCAAACGAAAGAGAGAGAGCCACTAGGTACTTCATAGCTTTACACCACAGGTTACATTCAAGGATTGTTACACAATAGCTCCGCTTGGGATCATCATGAGGTTACAGCTGCGGAGGACTTCACGGGCGCTGGTTTCATCTGCAACAAGTCGCTGCACGAAGGGGTTAAGGAAGAAATCCACGACAGACCAGCCCAGAGTAAAAGCACTACTTGCCACCCATTGCTTGGCATACTGATACGGCTTCGGAGAAGCACCATGGATCAAAAGACCGAACACGGTAGCTGTTGCAGCGAAGACAGTCTCTACTAGGGACGCAAGGGCGATCACGGCATAGCCTCCTTGCGCTGCGAGCTTATTCGAGAATCCAGGCTGGTTGCGCAGGATTGTGATTCCCAGCATCAGACTTGCAGACACGCTACCAACAGGGGATGAAGCGCTAACAAAGTTTACCATAAGATACCTCCAGATTTTGGGGAAGGATTCTAGGGGGTTCTTGATGTTAAATGCAATTGAATCTTGTCAAAAAAATCTTTACTTGCGATTGCGTAAAAGGCTAGCCAAAAAACCTAGCCCATGGAATGCTTTTCCCTGGAGGAGTGAGATAAATGAAAAAATTTGCCTATCTGATTCTATGCAGTATTTTTTTCACTGAAGCCTGTCTCTGTGATGTGAAAGAGATTGATTCTCTCAAGGAAATCCCCGCGCAAGCATTTAATAATAAGACGCTTGTATTGTTTGATCTCGATGACGTGCTGATCTATCCATGCGATGCCCTGCTTCAAAATTGGCGCAGCGAGTGGAAGCCTGAGGGGGTGAGGGCCTGGACCGATGAGGAAGATACCCTGGCTTGGATGAGTACCCAGTTCCAGCTCATGGACCCATATGGGCCCGTCCTCCTAAACACGCTCAATAGCAGTGGAATTCCTACCATTGGATTCACTAGTTTTGCAGTAGACAAACCGGAAATGGTGCCCTCCATTCCCAATTGGCGCTCTGAGCACCTCAACATCCTGGGCTTAGATTTTCCATGGCAGAAAGAGGCGACTTTCCCCTGTCCTGCGGGGTATGTCCCTGCCTCATTTGAAAAAGGTGTGCTCTATTGCGGCAATCTGTACAAGAAGGATAAGGACAACAAGGGAAAAGTCCTTTCCCTATATTTAGATTGGATCGATTGGACCCCAGACCTTGTTGTTCTAATTGATGATGGGGCAAGTAATATTGAAAGTGTGCAAAAAGAGCTCAGCAAACGAGATATCCCCTTTCTCGGCTTCTTGTATCTTCCAAAAGCTCTAGATCCGATCGATGAAAAAATCGCCGAGATCCAGCATATCACGCTGATCGAGCAAAACGTCTGGCTCTCAGATGATGAAGCCATAAAACAAATGAAGTAGCTCTTTATGAAGCATTTCTGGGCGTTAATTATCTCCATTCCATTTGCGATTCCCCTTCTTTGTGAAACTCCAGGGCAGGGTCATCCCCCTCATGAAGAACGCTCTATGCACGGCATGTATGGCACATACTCCATGCAGCGCGATGCAACAGGCACAAGCTGGATGCCGGCTTCCACACTTATGCCTGGCATCCATCGCAATCCGGATGATTGGCTTGTCATGGTGCATGGCTTTCTCATGGCGATTTATGACCATCAGGGAGGCCCCAGCGGAGCGGATAAGTTTTTTAGTGAAAATATGTTCATGTGGACCGCTCAGAAGGATTTTGGAATGGGCACCTTTGCCTTAAGAAACATGATCAGTTTAGAACCGGCGACAATTGGATGTCATGGATACCCACTTCTTCTGCAGACAGGGGAAACTTGCAATGGCATCACACCTTTAATCAATCGCCAACATCCTCATGATTTTCTGATGGAGCTCGCTGCTGTCTATACCCTGCGGTTTTCACAAGAAAATTCTCTTTTTGCCTATTTGGGATATCCGGGAGAGCCAGCTCTCGGACCTCCTGCGTATATCCACCGCTTTTCTGCCTTTTTTAATCCTGAAGCGCCTATCACTCATCACTGGATGGATTCAACGCATATTACCTTTGGCGTAGGAACTCTTGGATATGTCCATAAATGGTTGAAAATAGATGCCTCCCTGTTTACAGGAAGAGAACCCGATCCGCAGCGTTGGAATTTTGACTCGCCTACATTCGATTCGTACTGCGCGCGCATTTCGATCAATCCTACAGAGAATATCGCGGCACAGGTGAGCTATGGCTACTTGAAAAGTCCTGAGGCTCTGGAACCGAACGTGAATACGCACCGGTCTACGGCGTCGCTTAGTTATAACAAGGCTTGGGCAGTGAGCAATTGGCAAACTACAGCTGCCTGGGGACTAGATCTAAATAGGCCAGGTCATGCGCTTAATGGCTATCTATTGGAATCTGCTATGGAGTTGTATAATAAACATGTCATTTTTGGGCGTGCCGAATACGTCGCTAAAGATGATCTATTCATTGAACCCAGTCCAGATGTCGGTAAAGTCTTTCATGTTGGAAAATTGGATCTTGGATATATTTTGGAATTTCCTCTCATCCCTTATACACTCTGGGGAATTGGAGTTGTAGGGAGCGCTTCCTTTGTTCCAAGCTCAATTAGGTCTGCATATGGAGGAACCCCTCTATCCTACATGGCTTTCCTTAGGATTGAACTTATTGATAAGAAAAAGTAGAGATCGCAAGATCTGCCATCTATTTCCATAATCTGATATATCGAAATTACTGCAAGAATTGGATTATGATGCCGAAAGAGTATATCTGTCCCATGCACCCGCAAATTCTCCAACCAAACCCAGGCTCCTGCCCTATCTGTGGAATGCAGCTAGAACTGCGTCAAACAGGGTTCGAGGATGATAATGAACTAAAGGAAATGAACCGTCGATTTTGGGCAGGATTATTTCTAACTCTTCCAATCTTGCTGATTGCAAATTTTCAGTTATTTTCCAGTCAATTCAACTCTTGGATCCAATTTGTATTGGCTACGCCGGTTGTGCTTTGGTGTGGTTGGCCCTTTTTTCTCAAGGGGGGACAGTCGCTCATTCGAAGGCACTTGAACATGTTTACGCTAATTAGTCTTGGAGTAGGATCCGCATATATTTATAGCGTAGTCGCTCTCTTTTGGCCCTCTGTCTTTCCCCCCTCTTTTCAAAGGGAGAGCAGCCAAGTCGATCTCTATTTCGAAGCTGCCAGTGTGATCACTGTCCTCGTCATCCTAGGGCAGGTTCTTGAGTTGAAGGCTCGGATTAAAACAGGTCATGCGATTAAGAAGCTGCTAGGACTAGCCCCTACTACTGCGAGACTGATTCTCGGTGATCAATCTGAAAAAGATATCCCACTTAAAGAGATAAAAAAAGGCGATATTTTGCGCGTAAGGCCCGGAGAAAAAGTGCCTACAGATGGAGTGATCATAGAGGGGAGCAGTTTCGTCGATGAATCGATGATCTCAGGAGAGCCTTTGCCTCTTGGGAAAAATAGGGGGGACAAAGTCACAGGTTCTACTTTGAATGGGAGTGGAAGCTTTCTTATGAGGGCAGAAAGGGTAGGCAGCGAAACCCTCCTCGCACGGATTGTCCATATGGTCAGTGAAGCTCAGAGGACGCGCGCTCCCATTCAAAAGCTTGCAGATGTTGTCTCTTCCTATTTTGTCCCCGTAGTCATTTGTGTGGCGCTCCTTACCTTTCTGATTTGGGGTTTTCTTGCTCCTACACACTCTCTGAGTTTAGGACTAATTAATGCTGTTTCTGTGTTCATCATCGCCTGCCCATGTGCTTTGGGCCTCGCCACACCTATGTCCATTATGGTTGGTATCGGTAGAGGAGCTCTTTCTGGTCTTCTTATCAAAGACGCGGAATCCCTAGAAATCCTGGCAAAGGTAAACACCGTAGTTGTGGATAAAACGGGAACTCTTACCGAGGGAAAGCCTAAACTAACAACCATCCTTAGCCTCTGTGAAAAAAGTGAAGAGGAGCTTCTTCAGGTTGCAGCTAGCTTGGAAATTGCAAGTGAACATCCATTGGCTCAATCGATCGTAAGCGCTGCAAAAGAAAAGAACATTCCCCTTCACCCCATTCAAAACTTTCAAAGCATTCGAGGTAAGGGCGTTATAGGAACAATAAGCAATAATGAAGTGGCTATCGGAAATCAGAAGCTCATGGAGGGCTTGGGAGTAGATTTTTCATTTGCCTTACAACAAGTCGAAGACATGGAAAAAAGTGCCCAAACCGTTTTCTATTTGGCGTTGAGCTACAAAGTAATAGGTATTCTTGCTGTGGCTGATGTCATCAAAGCCTCCACTCAAGATGCGATTTCAATGCTTCACGAGGATGGGATTCAGATCGTCATGGTCACGGGGGATAATGCAGTGACCGCTAGGGCCATTGGACAAGCTTTGGGGATCGATCAGATTGAAGCGGAAGTCTTGCCTGAAGAGAAAAATAGGATTGTACAGCGGCTGCAATCAGAAGGGCGTATCGTGGCCATGGCAGGAGATGGGATCAATGACGCTCCCGCATTAGCTATTGCCGATGTGGGAATAGCCATGGGAACAGGGACAGATATTGCCATGGAGAGTGCCGGAATTACTCTTGTGAAAGGGGACCTAAGAGGCATTGCCAAGGCCAGACGTTTGAGTCAAGGCACCTTGCGCAATATTAAACAAAACCTCTGGTTCGCTTTCATTTATAATGCATTAGGTGTGCCTGTAGCTGCTGGGATCTTGTATCCTATTTTCGGGGTGCTCCTAAGTCCTATCATTGCAAGTGCTGCTATGACATTTAGTTCAGTATCTGTGATCACAAACGCTCTTAGGCTGAGGAAAATTAATCTATAGCACCTAGGATCACTGAAAACAGCTCCCAGTTGAGCCAGTGTCAAATGGAAAAGAGCGCGATTGTCTAGGATCCATTCTTAGAGAATGAAAAAACAGTGCCATTACATAGCTGTAAGTAGTCCTTCGCGTCCATCACAATGGACTCTGTCAACGATCCGGCATTAAACGCTACGCGCGCCAATGTTTCAATCGAGTGGTCTACGTAAAGTGGAAAGGGGAGTACCGGATTGCCAAAGGGGGGCACAGATCCGGGAACAAGAGAGGTCAACTCGAGCAATTCTTCTGCAGTTGCAAAGCGTAAGGAACTTACATGCAAGAAGTTCTTAATTTTTTTAGAATCGATTTTTTTCGAGGCACTGATCACAAAAAGAGAGAAGGTCTCATCGCCTTTCATCAATATTGCTTTAGCCCCCGTATCCAGGGATTCACCCCTAGCCTTAGCCGATTCTTCTGAAGAGTATGTAGGTTCATGTTGAATATGCCGATAGGGGATGTGATGACTCGAAATGAGCTCAACAATCTCCTGAAATACGCGATTCATGAGCCTCCCAGACTACCCGAATTTTTTAGCCACTAGAGTCGGGAAAATGTGCGCCTTATCGTAGTAGACTTCAATTTCCGTAAATCCAGCCTCCAGCAGCTGAGATCTCACCAGCGCTTCAGATCGGTATATCTGCCATTTACAGTCTAGGATATCGGCAAAAACGATCTTTTGTAGAAGGGCGTGCTCTGAATTCACAGATTGTAAATCCCACTGCGTTTCTTTGCCTGGAATCGGTGGGGGAGTCAAGAAACTAGTTACCAGGCATCCATTTGGCTTAAGAGCGAGAAAGAACTGACGGTATAGATCCACAACCTTTTGGTTGTCTGGTTCATACATAGATAGACCATTGCTAGCGATCACATCAAATTGATTCTCATAGCCTAACGCCCAAGCATCTCGCTGAACGAATTGGCAGTGTGCCATCAGGCTGAGTTCTTCAGCTATTTTCTTGCTCTCTGCAAGAGACTCGAGGTCAATGTCAATTCCAAAAATTCTAAAATCCACGACTTGAGAAAAATCTAGATCCAACAGGTCGGCGGTCAGTCCACATGGAATCGATGCGAGGCTAGCTCCATCACATAGTCTATTTTGAATCTCTCTTTTGAAAATTTCAAACCGTTCTTGGGTGGCAAGAATAGTAGGGGCCTGCTCAAGGAGAAATCGCTCCAGCGGGTTAAACGGCTGATGACTTTTATAGGGATGGCTAATAACATAGTCTGTCCAGTATCCATTCAACCCCCCTCTTTGCAGAATAAACCTACCGAGTTCAAACTCAGAAAGCTCTTCAAGCAATTCCAACTGTCGCTCAGCAGTTACATAGGGCAGATCCCCCCTCTGCCGGATTTTAGCGCCTATCTCTTCTATAGCGCCTTCAAGTGTATTACGAGTTGCATGCGATAGATTGGTTTCTTCAGTTGCTGTCATTAGATCAGACTCCATCAATAGCTGTTTAACCCTTGGGATTGCTTGACCTAGGTCTATTTTCCTATCTCGGATGAGATAGGCGAATGGGAAAAAGTGAGGACCTCTTTCAACCCATCCCACAAACCATCGATGCTCTAAGGATATACCGTCTTGTGTAATATCGGATCCGCTCCATCCCGTTTTTCCAAGCAATATCCAGCCATTAGGTAGTTGTTCTTTGTATATAATCGCTTTAGTCATCTCAATTGCATGATTTGAAATGGGAAGTCGGCCTTGGATCATTTTTCGAATGAAATCGACTTGCTCTCTTGGGGAAATCTGTAGAGTCGAGTTAATCCATGCGACTTGTTCATCCTCCGGGCCAGACAAACCTAAAGATAGGTCCTTGTTGCCATATTCCATAGACTCTAAGTAGCGCTCGATCTTTTCCAGTCCCAACTCTAAGCTTAAAACCTTGGAATACCAGATGGGACAATAGGTCATCCAAGATTTTGGAGTTTGTGGGGTGGTCTTGTATGCGGGAGCCCAATATATATATCCCTCTTGAAAATCCCATGCGGGAGTTTTTTCATCGAGTAAAATACCCGCGTCAAACCCCATTAAACTTAAGGGCACTTTGAAGGTAGAACAGGGGCTAATCCGTTTGTCCACATGGGGACCTATCTCAAGCAGAACTTCATCTGTATTCCCATTGATAAGTAGGAAGTTCTCCTCACTGGAAAAGACATACACAACGGGGAGTAGGAAGAGTAAAAATAGAGTGGAGCGCATATATCCTTCTTTCTGTGATTGACGTATAAAGTAGCATGATCGACTTCAATTATTCAATTGGCAAATGATCGACTTTGTTGATAGGATGGGTGCGAGGTAATGATGCAAGTGAAGGCTTTACAGCATATCCTTTGCAAAAGAGGGCTCCTTTGGTGATTCTTTGTCACGCATGGAAAGGGCGAGATGAGTTTATCTGCGAACAGGCAAGATTGATAGCAAGTTGGGGATACGTCGGCTTTGCTTTGGACATGTATGGAAAAGGTGTGTTAGGAAAATCTAAAGAAGAAAATACAGAGCTGAAGAAGCCATTCCTGGATGATCGTAGGTTACTACAAAGCCGCATTTTAAAAGCTCTTGAAGTTTCTAGCCAGCTGCCTTATGTGGATCCTCAGCAAATTGCTGTTTTGGGCTTTGGGTTTGGAGGCATATGCGCCCTCGACTTGGCTCGTTCCGGGGCACCCCTCCAAGGTGCAATTAGCGTATATGGTCATTTTGCTCCCCCACCCCCGGAGCTAGTCAAGCCTATCCAAGCTAAAATCCTGATTCTTCATGGCTATCGCGATCCAGTAACCCCTCAGAAAGAGCTCAGGGATTTTGAAGAGGCGATGAATAGAGGGATGGTAGATTGGCAGGCCCATCTTTATGGAGACGCAATGCATGCCTTTGCAACACCTGGTGCGAATGATCCGGTATCGGGCATCCTTTATCATCCCGTTGCAGCAAAGCGAGCAACACTCGCTATTCGCAACTTTCTAGATGAAATTTTTATAAACAGCGCTTCATGAGAAATCAATTGAGCTCTATACTGAAACTCATCTTATAGGGTGTAAAAAATGTTCTCAATAAATCAGCTCATCGATTTGACAGAGCAGTGGCTCGTCTCAGGAAAATTGAATGCAGAGATGTTGGGAGAGAATTTTCAATTCGTCTCTCCATTTTGGCAGAGCAGTAGCAGGAAAGAGTTCATTGACAAATTTCACAATCCGGCTGCTTATCAGGAGACCTCTCTATCAAAAATCGTCAGGTTTGATCCAGTGATTAAGCTTAAAGGATATCAGGATGAATGCTTTTCCATTATTTTACAGTATCATACTAGAAGCAATTGCAGTGTCTGGGAAGCGGTTTATGGGAAGGTGGCAAATGGTTATATAATCGAATTGAGAACGATTTATGATTTGGCAGAAACAAAAAAAGCTCTTCAATTACCCTAAGAGACTGTTGTCGGAATTAGGCTTCGTCGATTTTCGGGTTTATTTTGGCATTTTTATTGAATCAGGGCGCTGACGCCAATCTTGCAGATTACTGGGATCAAACTGAACAGTGCTCCATTAATGATAAGCCTAAAAGTCGATAGATGCTATTTGCACAGTCGGCTTCATAAGCATTCTTATGCGCTCGTTCTAAATATTTGGCTGAATGCCAAGTTGCCACGCCGGATCTAGCAGAGCGGGGGTCCTTTAAAAAGTGGGGCAACTTGGACTTGAACCAAGGACCAGCGGGTTATGAGTCCTGTTCCTAGTGTAACTCTGAACGAAATAGAGTTAACCAGAACCTCTTTTTCCTCTCAAGAATATTGAGGCTTTGTTCAGAAAGGCTCTCAAATATTTCTTTGGTTTCCAGTCATTTGCGGAAAAAGTGCGGAAAATGTTCGTTTTTGAAGGCTTTAACATGGTGTTCTCTGGTTAATGTTGCTTGTACCAGAGTTACTTAAAAGATGGGGCAAGCTGGACTTTGAACCCGATCAGTGGGTTATAAGGGAGCGAGAATTCAATCTCAACCAGCGCCATCCAACCTCTATGAATCCTACTATAAGAGATATTAGGGAATAGTGTCACTGGTTTTTACCCGGTATAGCCGGGCTAAATCGACGGTCGATGCACCGTCATTGTACCGTTTGCTTAAAGCTGACAGAGGAATCAAGAAAGACTTTATCCTATGATTTTGGTATAATGGCTTTTATACGCATAAAACTCTGGGACAGTTCCATGACTAAGAAAAAGGCAAATAAAGACGTAAACACTCTCGGTGATGCACTGCGGGCTCTACTTATGGGGAGAGAGGCGAGCACACAAGAAGATATTTGTGCTGCATTAGAGAAGTTAGGGTACGAAATCAATCAATCGAAAGTGTCGAGGTTACTTCGGAAGGTCGGAGCGATCAAGGTGGTCAATGAACGCGGACAAACGGTTTACTCCCTGGCTCGGGAGCCTGCACCTCCATCCATGAACATGCCTATTAGAAGTTTAATTCTTGATATCGTTTCTAATGAGACCCTCGTTGTGATTTTTACAAGTCCAGGATCGGCGTCAATGGTTGCTCGAGTACTTGATTATAATCAAATTACGACGGAAATTCTGGGGACCATTGCAGGGGATGATACGATTTTTATCGCTCCTAAATCGATTAAAGACATCCAGAGATTAACTGAAGAAATTAGGGGTTTATTGCAAAATTAGATTGGTTTTTACTTCTTGCAGTAGTTTTTGCTTTTCAGAGATCCAAGCAGTTGTTTTTTCCAGGTTAATGGTAGCTATTTTGTATTGGTTTTCTGCTTGCGCAGAAGAAGTGCCTCCTCGGCTATTTCTCGTGTTGACGATCTTCTCTAAATCAAGCACGGCAAACACATCGCCTGAAAAGAGCGGCGAAAAGCTTTTGAACTGATCTAAAGTGAGAGCTTCAAGTTTTTGATGCTCATCCAAGCAATAACGTACAATTTTGCCTACGACGGTATGAGCCTCTCTAAAAGGCAATCCCTTCGAGGCAAGATAATCTGCAAGTTCAGTGGCGTTTAAGAGCCCTTCTTGGGTAGCCTGTAGCATTTTTTCCTGGTGTACGCTTAGCGTGTTTATTAGCCCTTTATAGATGGAGAGTGACCCCTCCACTGTTTTCATGGTGTCAAATAGCGCTTCTTTATCTTCTTGCATATCTTTGTTATAGGCAAGTGGCAGCCCTTTGAGCATAGTCAAAGTAGCAAGCAAAGACCCATATACACGGCCTGTTTTACCTCTTACAAGCTCAGGAATATCGGGATTTTTTTTCTGAGGCATAATGCTGCTGCCGCTGCAGTAAGCGTCATCAAGCTCGATAAAGGCAAATTCTTGACTGCACCAGAGGACGATTTCTTCGCTTAAGCGAGAAAGATGGGTCATAATCAGCGCTGCGTTTGCTAAAAACTCAACGCAGAAGTCACGATCGCTCACAGCATCAATGCTATTTTCGTATAGACCGTCAAACTTCAATAGATCAGCGACCATTTGGCGATCGATAGGGAATCCTGTACCCGCCAAGGCACACGCTCCAAGAGCGAGTTGATTAAGTCTAGGCCAGCTGTCTTGCAAACGTTCGATGTCGCGTTGGAACATAGCCACATAAGCTAAGAGATGATGGGCGAAAAGTATCGGTTGAGCACGTTGCAGATGAGTATATCCTGGCATGATGACGCGACCATTTTCTTTTGCCTTTGCAAGTAGTACTTGATTCACCTCTTTTAGCAGTTCAACTAGAGCTACAACTTTGCTTCGTAAATAGAGATGAAGATCCAATGCAATCTGATCATTACGGCTACGCGCTGTGTGCAGTTTACCGGCTAGAGGACCAATAAGGAGTTTGAGCTCGGTTTCAACTTTCATATGGATATCTTCGTCTGCGGCAGACATTGAGACCTTTCGTTGAAAAAAGCGCTCAAAAACTTGAAAAAGCCCCTTACGGATCTCTTGCGCTTCGGCTGCAGTCAATATGCCGACATTACCCAGCATCTGTACATGTGCAAGGCTGCCCAGGATATCTTCTTCTGCTAGCGCGCAGTCAAAAAAGATCGAGGCGGTAAAAGCCTCTACTTCTGTTGATGTCGCTTTAGTGAATCTTCCACTCCAGTGCTTATCCATGGGTTGTCTCTTTTTTGGTCATCAGGCGCAGTGCATTTAACTTAATAAACCCTTTTGCATCGGTCTGATCATATCCCCCAATCTCATCCATGCTCGCAAGTTGTAATTGATAGAGAGAGTGGGGAGAGCTGCGCCCAGTAATCATGACGTTCCCTTTATACAGGGTGAGAAATACTTTGCCCGTAACATTTTTTTGGCTTTGGTTAATTGCTGCCATTAAAAAATCCATTTCGGGGCTAAACCAAAAGCCATTATAAATGATTTGGGCGATTTTTGGTGCAAGGCTCTCTTTTAACACCATCACTTCGCGATCTAACGTAATTCCCTCCAAGTCCAGGTGAGCTTTGAGTAAAATTGTTCCAGCGGGTGTTTCATAAACGCCACGTATTTTCATCCCAACAAAGCGGCTTTCTACAAGATCCATTCTTCCAATTCCATGTGTTCCGCCGACTTCGTTGAGATACTTGAAAAGCTCTAGCGAGCCAATGACTTTTTTACCGCTCTCAATTTCTTCGACGGTGATAGGCTTACCACATTGAAACTCTATAGCAATCTTCAGTTCTTTATCGGGGGTATTTTTAAGGGAAGCAGTTCTTTTGAACATTTCTTCTTGAGGGGTATATGCAGGATCTTCTAACCTCCCTCCTTCATAGCTCGTGTGCATGAGATTTTCGTCAATGCTATAGGGCTTTTCCAATGTGGAAGCCACAGGAATATTGTGATTTTTAGCATAGTTAAGAAGGTCCGTTCGTCCGGAGAATTGTGACAAAAATTCAGGGTCCCTCCAAGGACTGATGATCTCCGCATGAGGAATATGTTTTAAAATTGTAAGTTCAAAACGGACCTGATCGTTTCCTTTTCCCGTCGCTCCATGTGCAAAACAGGTGGTATTTTCTTTCATGGCAGCCTCTACCAACTTGGCAGCAATGAGCGGTCTGGCAAGAGCCGTACCCAATAGGTACTTGCCCTCGTAAACAGCATGTGCTTTTAAAGAGGGGAAAATATAGTCCTCCACAAACTCTTCTTGCAAATTTACAATGAGCACCTTTCTAGCCCCGATGGCCGATGCCTTTTCCTCGGCGACTTTCAGGTCTTCCTCTTGTCCGACATCGGCGATGAAGCAGATAACCTCATATCCTTTGTTGATAAGCCATTTCAGAATCACAGAGGTATCAAGCCCCCCGCTATAAGCTAATATTACTTTTTTCTTCATTTTGAATTTCCTTCTTTTGTCATTAATGCAACGAGCAGAGCTTTTTGTATGTGCAAACGATTTTCGCTCTGCAGAAAAATTACTGAGGCAGGTTTATCGGGCAGTGTCTGGCTTACTTCCTTACCTCGGATCATGGGTAAACAATGCATGAATATCGCTTCGGGAAGAGCCTGTTCCATGAGCTCCTCATTGACCTGAAAGTCTACAAATAGGCTCCCATTTGTCTTATTTTCGAAGCCCATACTGGCCCAGACATCTGTGTAGATTGCATGAGCTCCCCCTGCCGCGACAATAGGGGTAGAATGGGTTGTGATAGATCCTTTAGCTTGGTCCGCGCGCTTCAAAGCCTGTTTTACTATGTTTGCATTGGGCTGACACGCTTTAGGACAGCAATAATGCAGGTGCACGCCCGCAAGAGGTGCAAGGAGCAAAAGACTGTGCAAAATGTTGTTGCCATCGCCGATGTAAGTAAGCTTAAGACCTTCTAATGTTCCAAACACCTCTTGCAGAGTTAAAAGGTCTGCGAGAATTTGGCAGGGATGATGGAGGTCGGAGAGTCCGTTGATTATAGGAATCTTCGATACTTGACCCATGCGTGTCAAGATCTCATCGCCATGCGTACGAATCATGACTGCATGGCAGTACCCTTCAACGACTCTTGCAACATCTTCCGGCTCTTCTTTTTTGCGCGTTTCTCCTAAACTTTCGACAATATTTCCGCCTAGCTCATGCATAGCCACGGTAAAGCTAAAGCGTGTGCGCAAGGAGGGTTTCTCAAAGAGGAGCGCCAGATGTTTGCCTTTTAAAATGTCTGTCGCATGGCCCTCTTTTCGTTTCTCTTTGAGTTCGCTTGCTAGTGATAACAGAGATTTAATCTCACCGGCAGAAAGCTCTTCTCCTGTTAAGAGATGTTTATGAGTTAATTTTAACATATAACCTCTTGGGCGATGAGTTGATTTAATGAATGCAGGCTATAGTTTCCTTTAAGTTGCAAAGCTTGAATGATACTGCAGGCTCCGCTAGCTGTCGTGGCATGACAGATACGATAGCTGATTGCGAGATGTCTGAGGACATAACCTTCAGTAAAGTGGGCTTCTTCCTTTCCTAACGTAATGACGAGTCCGATTTCTCTCTTTTCTGCTTTTTTTGAGGCCTCACTTGAGTCTATGGTTTGGCAGGGAAGGCCTTGGGCGGTAAGGAGGGCTGCTGTGGCCGGTAGGGCATAGATTTGGAGTGAAATAGCCAATAGGTCGATTCCAAGGGTTACAATCCACTCAGGGCTTATTTGGTGCAGGCTTAAAACAGCGCAGCTTCCTGCTTTTGGCAAGGGATATCCGGAGGCTACTTGCGCCTTAGCATAGGCTTCAGCAAAGCTCTTCCCAAGCCCCATCACTTCTCCTGTCGACTTCATTTCGGGTCCAAGGAGGGAATCGACGTTGTCAAATTTTGAGAAGGGAAGGACGGCTTCTTTGACCGCAAAGAAGGGAAGCTCGGGTGTTTTATGGTACCCTTGGCTCTTCAAAGAAAACCCCATTAAGCAATGCGTTGCGACTTTCACCAGATCAATTCCAGTGGCCTTGGAGACAAAGGGGCATGTGCGCGATGCTCTTGGGTTGACCTCCAAAATGTAAATCTTCTTGTTTTGGATGGCAAATTGGATATTGATCAATCCAACTGCCTTCAATCCCAAAGCGATTTTTTCTGTCTGTAGTGCTAACTGTTCTTGGAGGTCGGCAGATAAACGGAAGGGAGGGAGCGAGCAGGCAGAGTCTCCCGAGTGCACCCCTGCAGGCTCTACGTGTTCCATGATTCCGGGAATAAAGACCTCTTTTCCATCGCAGATGGCATCGATATCAACTTCAATTGCGTCGATTAAAAAATGTTCGAGCAAGACAGGTTTATCAGAACCTGCCTGAAAGGCGTCTTGCAAGCTCTTTTCTAATTCCTCTTCGTGAAATACAATAGACATGGCTCTTCCGCCGAGTACGAAAGAGGGTCTTACGATTAAGGGATAACCAATAGAGATTGCGGCGGTAAACCCTTCTTCTAGAGAATGGATGGTGATGTTATTGGGTTGTTTAAGTCCCAACGTGTTTAAAAACTGCTGAAACTGAGAGCGGTCTTCTGTCTGTTCGATAAGGGTGGAGGTCATTCCAAGAATCGGAATACTGGCTTTTGTAAGAGCAGGGGCTAAATTAAGGGGAGTCTGACCTCCATATTGAACGATGACGCCGATCGGTTTTTCCACCGCGACAATTGCGAGGACGTCCTCAGCTGTTAAGGGTGCAAAATAGAGCTTATCAGCGCAGTCGTAATCGGTGGAAACGGTTTCAGGATTGCAATTGACAATGAGAGTCTCGTAGCCAAGTTCTTTGAGGGCTTGAATGGCATGTACGCAGCTGTAGTCGAACTCTATCCCTTGTCCAATACGCGAGGGTCCGCTCCCTAAGATTAATACTTTGGATTGATTGGAGGGGCGCGCTTCACACTCTTCTTCATAGGTCGAGTAAAGGTAAGCAATAGATGTAGAAAATTCAGCCCCGCAGCTATCAATACGCTTATAGACAGGAAAGATCTTTAGTTCTTCTCTCTTGGCCTTGATCGCTTCTTCACCGCACCCGATAAGTTTACCAAGTTGAGCATCGGAAAATCCAAGTTGTTTGAAATGGTAAAGCTCTTCCATGGACAGTTCCTCTAAGTCTTTTTTAGAGAATTCTTTTTCTTTGAGTACAAGCTCTTCGATCTGGCTTAAAAACCATGGATCGATACTGGTCTCATTGTGAATTTCTTTCAGAGGCATCCCTAATCGAAATGCATCGAAAATTGCCCAAAGTCCAAAGGGACCCGGTATTTTGAATTTTGGCTTCACAACAGATAGCTCAAAGAGCTCCGGAAATGAGGAAATTTCCATGCTGCGCATCCCTTTGAGGAGGGCTTCCTGAAATGTTCTGCCAATAGACATTGCTTCCCCTACTGAACGCATTTGGGTGCCGAGCTTTACTTCGCAACCATTGAATTTCTCGAAATTAAAGCGCGGGATCTTGACGACGACATAATCGATCGTCGGCTCAAAGGAGGCCGGAACTTGATTGCCGGTTAATTCACTGGACAGCTCTGGCAATGTGTAGCCCACGGCTAATTTCGCAGCGACTTTGGCGATTGGAAATCCAGTTGCTTTTGAAGCAAGGGCTGATGAGCGCGATACACGTGGATTCATCTCGATCACGACCATTCGCCCATCCTTAGGATGGATCGCAAACTGAACATTTGACCCTCCTGTCTCTACCCCAATCGCTCGTAAAATAGTAAAGGAGGCGTCGCGCATCTTTTGATACTCTTTATCGGTAAGGGTTTGTGCCGGGGCAACAGTGATCGAATCACCTGTGTGAATTCCTAAAGGGTCAATATTTTCAATGCAGCAGACGATGATGCAGTTGTCATTTTTATCGCGTACAACCTCCATCTCGAACTCTTTCCAACCTATTAATGCTTCATCCAGAAGGAGCTCTTGATGGGGAGCCGCTGCAAATGCTTGTTTACATAAAGAGATAAACGCTTCTTTTGTATGCGCAATGCCGCTACCGCTCCCTCCTAAAATAAAAGAGGGGCGTACAACAATAGGGAGCCCAATGAGGTTAAGGACCTCCATGGCCTCATTTAAATTTTTTGCTATCCCTGAGTGAGGTAGATTCAATCCCAGCTTTTGCATTGTTTGGCAAAAAAGGGTGCGATCTTCTGCAAGCTCAATCGTCTGCGAACTGGCTCCCAGTAACTCCACTCCATAGGTCGCTAAAACACCCGTTTTTTCTAATTCGAGTGCGATATTGAGAGCTGTCTGTCCGCCCATAGTGGGCAAAATGGCATCGGGTCTTTCTTTTTCAATGATGCGTGTGACAAACTCTTTAGTAATGGGTTCAATGTAGGTGACATCGGCCAGACCTAAGTCTGTCATGATGGTCGCCGGATTGGAATTGATCAAAGTGACTTTATAGCCTTCCTCTCGGAGAGCTTTGCACGCCTGAGTGCCCGCGTAGTCAAATTCGCAAGCTTGCCCAATGACAATAGGACCAGAGCCGATGAGAAGAATGTTGTGAATGTCAGTTCGTTTTGGCATGCGAATGTTCCATTAATGTGGTAAATTGTTTGAACAGAAGCTGTAGTTCATGGGGTCCAGGGCTGGCCTCGGGGTGTCCTTGGAAGCTGAAGGCGGGCTTATCTTTTCTGATGAGTCCTGCAATTGTTCCATCAAAAAGAGAGCGATGGGTGATGTCCAAACAAGAGGGTAAGTTTTTTTCTTCTACGACAAAACCGTGATTTTGGCTGCTGATGAATACTTGACCGGATGTGATCTCTTGGATGGGGTGGTTGGCGCCATGGTGGCCGTTTTCCATTTTGAGAGTCTTAGCACCGCTGGCAAGAGCTAGCAGCTGGTGACCCAGGCAAATGCCAAAAAGCGGAATCTCCGCCTCAAGCAGGATCTGGATCGCCTCAATGGCATATGTACAGGCTGCAGGGTCGCCAGGCCCATTTGATAGAAATATTCCATGTGGTTTTATCTTAAGAATTTCTTTGGCTGAAGTTTGTGCCGGGACGATAGTCAAATCGCATCCGGAATCAACGAGATTTTGTAAGATGGAGCTCTTCACTCCAAAATCCATTACAACCACATGCAATGGAGAGAGGGTCTTGTCCGCTTTCCACTCGTAAGGGGTTGTGCACGAGACTTCCTTAGCTAAATCTTTGCCACTCAGGCCAGCAAAAGCGCGCGCCTGTATCAAAGCGAATTCCGGATCGACGCTGCCGCTCATAATGCAGGCATTCAGGCTCCCTTTTTCTCTCAAAATGTGGGTCAACTTTCGGGTGTCGATGCCTGAAATCGCAATAATCTTTTGGTTTTTTAGAGAGCTTTGCAAATCTCCAGTCGCTCTCCAACTGCTATGCATTTTAGACAACTCTTTCATCACCACTCCTCCTGGCCAAAGACGAAGCGATTCCATGTCATGTCCGTTAACGCCGACATTGCCTATATGCGGATAGGTAAAGTTGATGATTTGTCCTGCATAAGAGGGGTCGCTCAAAATCTCTTGATAACCGGTCATGGAGGTATTAAAAATCACTTCTCCCACGAAAAACCCCTCTGCTCCGACAGATTTACCCCAAAAGAGCGTTCCGTCTTCGAGCATCAATAGCCCATCTTTTTTCATATATCTCCTCATATTATGACCGAATTGTAACGAATGTGGAATATTTATGCAATATATATGACTATTTATGCTTTCAAAGAATATACGTAAAGTGTTTGCAATAAGTGCTTTGTATCGTTAAAAATAAAGAAGAACCAGGAATTAAATTGACTAAATATTCATTTTTGAATAGGCTTAGAGAGAAAAAGGGGCCTTATGTTTCGTCGAATGCCATTGATTCTATTAGCGGAAATCCTTCTCATTGCTGGCTTTTGTCAGTGGATCCCCTTGCCGTGTCAATCTTTTTTATACGGTCTGAGCTTATCCATTCAATCCGTGATCATTTTCTTGCTTCCCGTCATCATCTTTGGCTTGTTGTTCAAAACTGCTGTCCAGATGTCCCGACAGGCGTCAAAGACCATCTTGTTCATCTTAGTTGCCATCTGCCTCTCTAATTTTTTTTCCACGATATTGAGTTTTTGTGCCGGTTCCCTGGTCCACCACATCGACCTGTCGATGGCCGTGCCCACCGGTGGTCCGGAGCTCAAAGCTGCCTTTACGCTTTCTTTGCCGCAGTGGATGAGCAATGGTTATTCCATGGCCTGTGGTATCGGATTAGGGGTCGCTTTAGGGATTTTCCGGCCAAGCGTTGCCGCAAGTCTGGCTGAGAAAGCTGAGAAGCTTGTTGCCCTTCTCCTGCGCGCTTTTCTTGTCATTATTCCCATCTTTATTTTTGGTTTTCTTGTGCAGATGCATTATAACCAAATCATAGGGATGATCTTTAAAAACTATGGAATTATCTTTGCCCTTGTTACTTGTGCAGTGTTTTCTTATATCGCCCTGATCTATTTTGTAACAAGTAGATGGCAGGGCAAATCGTTTTTTCAAAGCCTTAAAAACATGATGCCCGCTGCCATGGTCGGCTTTGGGAGCATGTCGAGTGCTGTAGCCATGCCTCTTACTTTACTTGGGGCAGAGAAAAACACACGTAATCCCAACCTTGTTCGATCGATTATCCCAGCGACTGTCAATGTGCACCTGATTGGAGACTGCTTTGCCGTCCCGATGTTCGCCCTTGCTATCTTAAGCGGCTTTGGTTTTGCACCGCCTTCGTTGATGAGCTACCTCATCTTTGCCTGTTATTTCGTATTGGCAAAATTTTCAGATGCTGCCGTTCCTGGCGGAGGGGTCGTTGTTATGCTCCCTATTCTCCAGACCTATCTTGGTTTTGATGCGGCGATGCTCTCTTTGATCACCGCCCTCTATATCCTCTTCGATCCCGTGATCACTTGCGCTAACGTCCTTGGCAATGGAGGATTTGCAATGGCATTAAGCGGAAAAGACCACGAGCTCCGTAGATCCGGGTAGCTTTCTAGTGCTGAAAGCAGGAAACTCGGGCTAGATAACTTGACATGCTATCCATCCATTGATTGAAATTAAAAGAATGATCACCTAATCCTCGTCTTGAATCTAATGATTTTCCAGAGCCTGCTGATCGGCTTGTGCTACCTAATCGTTAAATGATTGTAGAAGATCTTTACTTTGGCGAATTAAGACCATTGCTTCTCTATGCATGCTCTGAGCTTCCCGGGTATGTCCACCATGTCGTAAGGCAGCAAGACGGGAGCTTTCTTTTCCTGATTTTGTTTTTGGGCCTCTGGAAGTTCCTCCATGCATATGACAAGTCGTCCGCCCACGAACTGCCCATTTTTGACACTGCTCCTTCGATCTTTTACTTTTTGCTGTACACTGCGCCACAATGATCCAAGGGGTTCAATTCTCAGATTTTCTCTTTACCCCCTCCCCGGTTGAATGGGAGAGGTTTTGAGCAACTATTGCCTGTCCTTCATTGTGAACATGAACGACTTGTACTGTTTGCTGGCCTCTAGAGCGATATTTTAGGACGGCTTGTATGGTTTGATTGGCTGTGTTCAAAAGCTTGTTAGCAAGAAGAAACAGCCTCTCCTCATGATAAAAGCCTTGTTCTGGCAAGTTTGCTCGCCGGAGACATTTCATTCCCGAGTCTTGAAGCGCGAGAAATTGACCTAACAGCATCGCTTCTGTCTCATCTTGCGGGCGTAAAGCTGAAATCAAGGCCGACACCTCATTCAACCTTAGATCGGCTCTTTCACCTGTCATACCGCGGGATATCTTGTTTAGGATTTTTTCTCCAACAGCTCCATCGGTGGTTCCGACAGATATTTTTAGTGCTCTCTGGAAATTGTCCAGATTAACCTTGCTTCCATCTGAAAGCCCGATCGAATCAAATTCGTATTCCCCTGTATCTTCGTTGCGTTTGAATTTCCACTGAAGAAAAGGCTCTGGCGCAGTGTCTGAAGGGGCTGCTCTAGAAACTACCTGTTGCTGTCTTTCATCTACTTTTTGCGGTGTCGTCATATATCACTCCAATTTTATCAGAAAAGTAAGAGCTTGCTGCTGTGGATACTTTCCATGGATTTGTTGTTCGGTTACCTAAGTGTAAGTGTTTTATTTAAATTTTGCAAAAATTGGATTAAATAAAATTTCCGTTTTGTAGGCCGGATGCAACCCAATTCCTTATTTTACCACCGGCCCGAAAGTAGTCACCAGGGCTTTTCCCCTCAGGAACAGGCCAGGGCTCAAGATTTGGATAACACCGCTGCCAATAGGAATATTCTTTTTTACCTGCTTCGTCAAAATCCAAGGCAAATAAAATTAGCTTTCTACTCATCAGCCATTGATGGAGAGATGAATGAGGTCTTTTTTGAGCGCCTCCTAATGCGATACAGACACAGAGATCCCCTGCTTCCTGAATAACAAGCATGGCGTCAAACTCGGCTTCCACGATGACAACGACATCCTTTAATGGAACTCCAAAAGTCGGTATTATATTCGAACAGCCGGGGACTTCGTAATATTTGCCGTGGAAATCTTCTTCTTTCCACTCAGATTTTCGAATTTTGAGTTTTCTGATAGCACTGCCTTCAAAAATGGGAATAACGATGCCAGCGGGCAGACACATCCATTTGCGCTCTTCCTTTTCTTCTATTCCCCAATCTGAGCGTCGATAAAATACCTTAACCGGATTCCAGCCAAGATGATTTTTTCTAATTGTGTCAAGCGATAATCCTCGTTGTAAGATCAGCTTCATCGCTCTCTCGTCCAGTAAAAGGCGCTGCATGGAACTCTCGGTAAATTCCAGGGCCTTATCCTCCCATGATCGTGAAGGGGTTCGAATAGGAAGATCAACCTGACGCATTCTGGATCGGGATTCATCGGATGCTGGGCCTTTCTGCACTTTGGTGCATGCATCGCGAAAGGGCAACTTTTGAAAATCTCTGCAAAATTGGATCGCGTCGCCTCCAGCTTTGCATTGGCGGCACCAATAGCGATCTTCTTGGGGCCAGAACATAAAGCGGTCATTCCCACCACAGCTAGGACATGGACAATGATATTCTCCGCCACGGCTAGCCGATGTTTTATGCGGATCGAATCCCATTTCTTGCGTAAGATCTAATAAATTCATGTGATTTTCCTCGAGAAAGAGTCGGAGTGGGCGTGGAAGTCGAGGTAAAAATGCAAATCGCGGAAGAACTCTTTAGTGGCGCTCCCAAGCAAGTATTGATTTTCCTGCGCGAATTTTGATTCTGCCATGACCACCTTGACCACTATGACCATTCCCAGATTGCAGGGTTTTGTTTATAGAATTTCTCAAATGAGATCCGGCATTCGCTGAGGGGTGGGAACATATAGATGGCTGGCCTCATTGGATTCTCCTCTCGAGGTGTGCGTCTCGTTTTCATTCCAGGGATAATAGCTCTCAGTCTCTTGCCGACTTGCTCCTTTCGCTGAATAGATTGTTTTTCCCGTTCGCACCATGTTTTGTAGTGGTCGTAGAATTTATCCACCGTTAGATCTTTCAGCTCTGTGGAGGGGCCTGCATTCGCATGATCCCAGCATTCCTCTTTCAGCGATGCGTAAATGAATCGGTCGATGCTTGGTGCGCTTTCAAGCTTCATATCAAAACCAGAGAAGTTTTCTGGCATGACTTTTGGGTCAAATCCATTCAAATCTTCGTGGAGCAGGTCATGCATGAGAGCTTCGTATCCTCCATTTTCGAGCTGGGATCTAATTTCTCCAAAATAATGGAAGTCTTCTTTCCTATCAGCGGATACATCCAGAACGAAGAACCTTCGATCATCGGGGTCGAGGTGCACCGACCAATCTTCATTGCTGCTGACGATCAAATGCTTAAAGTTGTCGATCCAATACCCATCCTTACCTTTTGCTTCAATGAAAAGTCTCGGTTCTGTGATCAGGGATTTCAGGGCTCCCACTTCCCTTTTATTGCCTCCCCAGATCGCTTCATCGGCAAAAATCAATATCGCATTTTTTAAGTGCGAATTGAATCTTCCAAGGATTTGATCAAGGTTGGCCAACGGAGCATAATGAGGACCGAGCAGTTTGCCAATCGTTTCAACGAAAGTGCCCTTGCCGGTTCCTTGTTTTCCTCTAAGAACGAGCGCTGTTGCGATAATCCAGGGCTTCTGGATCAAATGCGCCAACCATTTCCTAACGTAGATATAAATAGTTTCGTTTCCGCAGCAGATAATCGCTTTGACGTGATTCCAAAAGAGGGAACAGTCACCCTGGATCGGATTGACAGCAAAACCTCTCCAAATATTGAAATTTCCGTCATAATGGCCAGCAATTCTGGGATTGAAGACGATGTTTTTGAATGTGCGCCGATGAGGACTCTTAAGCCATACATGCGCTTTTGTAGTGGGTTTCTTAGCATTTTCGCTTGAAAGCTCTGGGACAACCTGATTTTCATAGAGAATCAAAAGAGATGTTTTGGAATCCAGTACGAATTCCACTTCGTCTTTCTCGATCAAGATGTATGTGCTTGAGGTATGCACAATCGCAAGTGTGCGGTTCAGTTCGTCCACGATTGAGGCCTTAAGAGCTTCCTGGTCCTCTTCAGGAAGAATGCGTCCCTTTTTACAAGGGATTGCTTGGTTTGACTGTATTTGCGCTTTGACCTCTGCTTTTAGTTCATCGGCGCGTTTTTTTGATTTTTCCTCAGGAGTATTTCTATCCGGAAAAATAGGATCTTCTGGTACAATAAAATTATTCATTAAAGACTTTTTCCTTTGAAAGGTCGCCCCTCAAGTTCAATGAAGGCGACCTTTCAGTTTTTGTTTTTATTTACTGCCTTTTTCTCGAAGAAGACGAAAGAGAGTCTCAGGTAAAACGAGCCTCCGGCGTCCTATTTTTAAAAAAGCATTCTTTAGGCCATTTATTTCGCTTTCAAATGCCATTTTTCTAAGAGCACCGGAACTGGGATATTCATAGCTTTTATGAAAGCCTTTGAAGGTAACTGGGATGTCGGGAATCTGGTTCATGACAAATCCTTATGGGTTGTGTTGTTGCTGTTTATTTCTCATTGAATCATAAAGACTTAATTTTAAAATGAGCGTAACGAAATGACAGGTTTTTTTAGATCGTGTATTCAAGAGAAAAAGAAAAAAGGGATGTAATTCAATTACAGGTCAATTTTGACAGGTCTTTTTGCCCGGACCGCGTTTTTTTACAGAAGGCGGACGGGGATCGAGCTTACGCTCTCGAACGATTTGTTCCCATCTATGCCTTGAAAGCAGTCTTTTGGAATGGCACTTAAGAAGGTAATAACCATAGGCATCGTCGCGTTTTCCCAATGGATTGGCTTTCCAAAATTGTGTCGCTAGATCGATTACAAACCACTCCTTTTGTGTGCCTGGAAGCTCCGCTCCTGGATTTTTCGAGGTGATTTGCAGAGAATTCTCGATTTTGAAGAGTTGGTCACAAATATGGTTTTTGAGCGATTGGAGATACTTCTCATAGTCTCGCCTATGGATTTGATGTTCGCATAAAAGGAATGAGTCGATTGCGGAACAAGGTTGGGGGGATAGCTTTCGCATAAGAGCTACTTTCGCTCCCAGGAGGGTCTCTAACTCGCACTTTTTTTGAGCGGATTCCCAGGCATCTTCTCGAATCGAAGCCCACCATCCGGCCAGGGGGGTGAATGCAGGAATGGCTTCATTAAAAATGTGGCATTCTTGTAGAAATCGGATTCTTTCCCAGCAAAATGTCGGGTCCGTTTCTGCGACGGACTGCATATTTCTTCTTTTCCCTTGGTCATTCTGCCCTGGGGTGAAAAAGCTCTTTTTGATCTGTACGGTCTTTAAATAAAAGTAAACTGGATGGAGCGGTTCTGCCGATCGCTTGAATGGTGCCTTATTTGCCCCAGGATCGAACATTTTTTTGTGAAGGTTCCGCAGCTTGTCTCTTTTAGACAATTTCAATGGTGCCGCTTTTCTTTCGGCGAAATAATTTTTCTCGGATGGATAGAAATGCTCGAACTGGAGGTAGGCGAAGCGCAGTGCGGATTGCGCTGACAGAAATAGCCTGGGGGCCATTTCCATAAAGCGGCAAACCGGAGAGAAATAGCGGAATTCGAATAGACGGAAAAGAACGCGGTGGTAAAGAGGGGAATACGAAATTTCGCGCGGCGCCGTGACCATTCGCTTGATGCCGACAAGTTCTTTCCGATGTTTGAAGCTATGCCGGTGGTATTTCCAAAGAGCATTCCAATTCTCCTCGAGAGCCTCCAATGCGGCGGTGCTGAATTCCTCCTTCCGCTTTGCGGATTCGGCTTCAAGTCCAAGTAGATAATCCTTGAAGAGGGGATGCTCGCGTAAATGCAGTGCCAGTTGCGTGAACAAGATGTAGAATGTCGCATCTTGATCGCAGCCTAAAATTCGATCGCAGGAGGCGTCAAAAGCTTGACGAAAGAGGGCCGGGTCTGAAGGAAGGAAGATTGTCATGCAGTTTCTCCTGGAGGACCTATCAAATTATTGCTGGTTTTTTGCAAGACGCGGGCGATATGCTCCTTGCTGAAATGGGCGTATTTTTTTGTCATCGCAGGCGAGCGGTGTCCCAGAATTTCCATGAGTTCTCCCTGGGTCGCTCCATTCATCGCGAGGTGGCTGGCGCAAGTATGTCTCAAGTCATGATACTTGAATTTTTCAATTCCGGCTAATTGAAGTGCTTTTTGGAATGCCTTTCTGATCATGGAAGGAGGATGTCGATTTTTCGAATTTTTAGATGGGAACAGGAACTCATCCGCAAGTTTGGGGTGCTGCAAATCCTTGAGATAGGCTGCGACTTGGTCAGGAAGCGGAACAAAGCGGACATCGCCGTTTTTTGTCTGTTCGAGAGTTGCAAAACCATTATCGAAATCGATGTGTTTCCAACGGAGGCCTGCGATTTCTCCGAAACGGAGTCCCATCGAAGCGGCGATGAGAACCATGCCATAAAGATGAGAGTTCTTACTTTCTTTGCAGCGTTCGAGGAGCATGTTTAGCTCTTCCTTGCTCAAAAAACGATTACGACCGGCGTTTTCTTTGAGTTTTGATACTCGACGAAAAGGATTTTCGCTGATCCACTGCCACTCTTGAAAGGCGATGGTAAAGGCTCGGCTGAGGCTGGAGAAATAGCGATTGACTGTGGAATTAGTGCGGTTGGTTTTGCTGGGTGTAAGTCCGTTGAGGAGGAGCTCTTTTGCTTCCGCGAGCAGGGAAGGGGAGATCTCGATCAAGGGTTTATGCCCATATTGAGCCTGCCACCATTTTAGATGAGACGCCTGATCCTTGAGTCGACGCGGAAATTTGCTGAGGTGAAGGCGGATATACTGATCAATCAGGTCGGAAAGTGTATATTTGCGCGCTTTGTTATCGGGAATGTACTTTCCATCAAGGATCGCGCTTTCCTGTTTCCTAACCCAGTTCTTGGCGTCTGTCAGGGTGCGGAAGGATTCTCGAAGAGGCTTGGCGTTTTTGCGGCGTACTTCAGCATGGTAGGTAATAGATCCATCTTTTTTCTCATATTTGCGAATACATCTGATATTGTCGGAGCTTTTCATAATCTTCCAGAACTAAAATTTGAATTTTAAAACATTTGGGAATTATTGGGATACAGGATATGCAATCCGTTGTTCCCGAGTATTCTTGTCGTTGTAAATCAGTTCTCTTTGATTTGGCGGGAGTCTGATTTACGCAATTTTTCCGCATTTGAGGAAAAAGTTGACGCTGTTTTGCGTTGGAAATCGAAGATTATGAAAAGGCATGAGGATGATTCTGGTTGGTTCCAGTCATTTGCGGAAAAAGTGCGGAAAATGTGCGTTTTTGAAGGCTTTGACATGACGTCCTCTGGTTAATGTTTCTTGTACCAGAGCTACTTAGAAATGTGGGGCAAGCAGGACTTGAACCTGCGACCAGCGGGTTATGAGTCCGCTGCTCTAACCGACTGAGCTATTGCCCCGTGACTGTACATGTTAGCCCATAGGGGAAATTTGGGCGAACAAAAAATTTTTTGCGCATATACTGGGGATTCGCTATAAGGAGGAATTTGAGCGTCTACCGAGAGTCGTCAATGCGTGTGATGTCGTGGATAGCCTTTTCCCTGTGCGCCTTTTCGCTAAGTGCGGCTGAGCCCTCTAATGGGGGAGAGCTCGCGCGGATTGAGACGCCGATCTTAATGCGAGCCGATAATCTGCCTGTCGAGAGTTTTGCCGATGCGACCGATCCCTATCTCGAGGGATACATTCAGGCGCTGATCGATGTCCACTACTATGAATACCAAGTCATTGTCACTGTCAAGGATCACAAGGTCACCCTTTCCAATTTGCCCAACAACGACCTGCTTGCAAAGTCGATTGTCGAGTTTGTCAAGGATTTGCCGGGGGTGGTATCGGTTGAGGTCAAGCAGCTATCCAAGCAAGAGCTCGATGAAAAACTAAAGTATGTCGAGGCGCCCCGGGTAAATGGGATTTGGTTCCCTCAGTCGACTGTCCTCTTTGCGCCTTTGATTGCAGATCCCAGGCAGCCGATTAACTCAGCGGCCCTTCGGGTGGGGGATCGGGTCATTGGAGATGTGGTCGCAGCGGTTTCTTTGGGAGATGACTTTCCCGTATTCCGCTGGTTGAATGTGATGCGTTGGCATGGGGATTTACAGATCGGCATTGAGGCGGGAATTTGGGCGGTTTTCAACTACTCGAACATTCCGAACCGGCCCAATCATGAGACGTGTGAGCTTGTCAATACCGACTTTTTAGTGGGAATCCCCCTGACGTATGCGTTCGATCGGTATTCGTTTCGATTAAGAGTATACCATATCTCCTCGCACCTTGGGGATGAGTTCTTGTGCAATCATCGCAGGTATGTCAAGCACCGCAAGAATCCGAGTATGGAAGCGATCGACTTTTTCACTTCCTATCAGTTTTCAAGTCATTTAAGAGGGTATTTTGGACCGGGTGTCGTTTTCCACAGCGATCCTTCGTTTCGCATCAAGCCTCTTTATGTCCAGTATGGCGCAGAGCTCAGGATATTAGGGCAGAAACTCTACTACCACAGGCTGTATGGAACGCCGTTTTTTGCAATCCATTTGGAAAACTGGCAGCAGCGTCACTGGGATCTCGACATGACCTTCAAGCTAGGGTATGAGATCAGTAAATTGCAGGGCGTCGGTCGCAAGATGCGCGTTTACATCGACTACCACCACGGCTTCTCCTACGAGGGGCAGTTCTTCAATGAGCGCACTCAGTACGGGGAATTCGGCTTCTCCTGGGGATTTTAAGAGTCTGCCCATGAACTAAGCTTCTGTCGATTTTTGGTATTCTTTTGGCCACTTTTCAATCCGTTTTTTGGGGTTAATATACTAGTTGCGATATTGACCCCAAAAAATGGAATTGAAAATCGGCTCAATAGAAACCAAAAATCGACGAAGCCTTATTCCATGAACAGACTCTAAACAGTTATAAATCCGTCGGGTGCAGGGGGGGCAGAAGGCCCTATTGGGAGGGTGCCGGAGAAGAATTGCCGGTAGACTTTGAGCCCTTGCTCTGCTGTTTGAACGCAGTAGAAACAGTTGCTGACCCACTCAGAGCGCGCGATGGTGCCCGCAGAGAGATTGCAATGGTAGCGAGGTGTAATTTTCTCCGTCCAGTAATGTTTGGGACCAAAGAGGAGTACAGGAGTGGGCGCGACAGAGCCTACCTTACGGCGGACCTCTTCCAAGCAGTGTTCGAAGTCGGTGCCAAATCCCCCCGTTAAGATAATCGGGAAATCGAGATTAAATTCTGCTTGTCTCTCAACGAGTCTATCGAGGCGGTAGGTCATCTTCGCTTCGATGTAAGGGTTTTGCGTCTGTTCTTTAATATTGAGATTTGCGCTGTTGCGGAAGTCGACGATGTTTGCGCATGAGAGGACGCCAGAGCGTTTCGCGATCCGATTGCCCACCTCCATTAGACCGGGGCCACCTCCGGTGACAAGGGCAATAGGGGTATCGGCATTGAGGTAGTGGTGGTTGGAATGCGCGCGCATCTGAATGATGCCGCGCATGAGGCTCGCTAGCTCCTCTTCGAAGGTCCCTTCTCCGTGGATCAGCGTGGATCCATAAATCCCAAATGCAGTTGCTTGTAGAAAGGTATCGACAAGGGGAATTGGCACGAACATCCCCGCATCTTTGCCGGGCTTGGGGACGTATTGGAGGACGGTTTGCGCGGTCTCATCGACCCAAAAGACGGGGATGCCGAATTTGGAGAGGTCGAGGAGGAGTGAGCGGTCCTCGTGGGAGAAGAAATTGCCATAGGTGAGGGAGGGATATTTGAAGTAGATCCCTTTAAGGCATCGTTGGACGGCATCGCTGAGCAGAAGGCGCTTCATGAGAGGGGAGGGGAAGTAGCGGCTGAGGAGGATGCCCTGGCTGGAAATCAGTCCATCTTCGATATTTTTTAGGAACGGGTAGCATGGCTGCTGCTCAATGTAGCGTTGGACGAGAAGAGCCTGCTGCGCGGGGTAAAAGAGACCGGGAAATTCGCTCATATGCGTTTCGCGAGAGATCCAGTCGGTGGGTTTGAGATGGAGGAGCTGTTCCCCTTTGACGACGAAGACAGAAGCGCGGTGGGAAAGGGGACTAGGCGCCGTCTCAAAGGCTTTGAAGAGGCTGGAGGGTTCTTCGAGGGCGGTTTGGAGCTGGTCTCTGTCGGCGAAGAAGACGTGTTCTCTATGGGGCTCGAGGGTGTAAAACTCGATGGGGATGCGCGTAAGCTCTTCAGGGGAGTTGCCGTAGAGTTCGTAGACATCGCCAGAGGCTTTGGTGTCGGGTTCTAGGATGTTGGCAGCGGTGTGGTGTACGCCCTTAGGGAGAAGGGGATCGACGACTTTGCCAAATGCTGTGCGGATATGCAGAGGTGCAGTGCGGACGAGGAGAATATCTTCAGAAGAGACCTTGCGCGGCGCTCCGGGTGTCCAAATTTGGTCGAGTTGGATGAGGGTGCGCAGGCGGAATGTCGGGTTTAGAAGCGCTTTTCCAATGGTGGGGAGAAGGCCAAGGGCAGCTTCTTGGTCATAGGAAAGCGTGCCTCCCTGGAGGTGAAGAAAGGCGACGGTTCTTCCGTCGATTTTTTCTAAAAGCAGCTCATCCCTTCCGCGAGGGCCACCAAGGGAAAGAAGGGGGCGCCCTTGCCGATCTGTGCGGCCAAACATGCGGAGAAGGTAATCGGGATTGCGCACTCTTCTGCGGGGGTCGGCAGCAAAGAGCTTGCCGATGTAGGCCCCTAAATGGAGGTGATCGAGAAGGGCAGTTGCAAGGGGACCATAAGCTCTCAGTTCGATCTGGGCGAGAGCTGTACATTTTTGCTTTTGCAGGGTGCAGCTTGTCGCTATCGCTTCGAGTCCGAGCTGGGCAAGGGTGCTTTTCAGGTTGAAAGAGATCTGGTTTTCTTCGATGGCAAAGCCAACAAAAGCGGGGGAGATGTCTTCAATGAGCACTTCTACTTGGAGAGTGGTTTTGGACGCGCGTTTTAAGGAGGTGATCTTTCCGTCGGGTGTGACGAGGTCGAAATGGCTGTGAAACAGGTAGCTTTCCATAACATTGGTATAGAGGAGTGAGCAAAAAAGTTGAAGCGCATTATTTTGCCTAAGGGTAAAATGGGGTCATGATACGGCGGAGTGTGGGCACGCATGATGGTTCTTTTCATGCCGATGAGGTAACGGCATGTGCACTCTTGCTTCTCTATAATTTGGTGGATCGGGAGCGCGTTTTTCGCACAAGAGATCTAAGTAAGCTCGCTGAGTATGAGTACGTTTGCGATGTCGGAGGGCTCTATGACCCCTCTAAAAAGCGGTTTGATCACCATCAATCGGAGTATCAAGGGGATTTTAGTAGCGCAGGCATGGTTTTGTTCTATCTGCGTGAAGAGGGGATCATCGACCCTGCTATCTATGCGTATTTCGATCGCTCCCTTGTGGCAGGAGTGGATGCGCACGATAATGGGAGGGTCTCTCCTGAGTATGGTGTATGCACCTTTTCTCAAGTCATTTCCAATTTTGTTCCGACAGAATATGATGCGCCAGATGCGATGCAGACAGCGGCTTTTTTTCAGGCGCTCGACTTTACCTTAGGGCATCTGCAAAGACTTCTCGAACGCTATCGGGTGATCCAGTCCTATCGGGAGAAGGTGGCAGAGAGCATGTCCAAGCAGGAGCGATTCCTCTACTTCGACGAGGCACTTCCCTGGATGGACTGTTTTTTCGAAATGGGGGGAGAGACCCATCCCGCGCTTTTTGTGGTGATGCCCTCTGGCGGGCACTGGAAAGTCCGTGGAATCCCCCCCTCCTTAGAGCAAAGGATGCAGGTGAGAAAAATGCTGCCTGAAAAGTGGGCAGGCCTTCTCGATGAGGATCTGAAAAAAGTCTCGGGTATTCCCGGTGCGATTTTTTGTCACAAGGGGCGTTTTATCTCCGTCTGGGAAAGCAAGGAAGATGCGCTAAGAG
Source organism: Verrucomicrobiota bacterium (assembly GCA_018240135.1). Classification (GTDB taxonomy): domain Bacteria; phylum Chlamydiota; class Chlamydiia; order Chlamydiales; family Rhabdochlamydiaceae; genus SZAS-13. The sequence goes on along the minus strand of JAFEGI010000017.1, from coordinate 6,900 downwards.
CATTAAAAACGGTGTTAGGTGAGACATGACCACGGTATTTGGCAAGATTATCCAGGGAGAGCTTCCTTGCGATAAGGTATTTGAAAATGAGTGGATCATCGCATTCAAGGATATTCATCCTCTGGCTCCCGTGCATCTTCTCATCGTTCCGAAAAAAGAGATTCGCAACCTGCAAGCGATGGAGCCGCAAGACTTTTTCCTTCTTGGAGAGGTAGTGCGTGTCGCACAGATCCTCGCCGAGGAGTTTGACATCGAAGAGGGGTATCGCCTGGTGACGAATAATGGAGCATTGGGTGGGCAGATGATTTTTCATCTCCACTTTCACCTACTTGGCGGTCGCCCTCTCAACCCGATGCTCGGGTGATATGAAAAGAAGCGCTCTCCTGCTTGCTCTCACTCTTTCCTCTTGTCTGTTCGGTCAAGACGAGGAAATGTGTAAAAAGCGGGTTTATGCGCATCTACTCATTCGCGATAGATCTTCTGCTGTTGCAGAAGCAAGGCAGGCTCTAAAACTTTTCCCCGACTCTAAAAGCTTGCAGCTCGCCTACATCGAGGCCTTAAGCGAAAAAGGGGATGAGGTGGAGGCGTGGGAGCAGTGGGAAGAGACCATTGGCATGTTCGCAGAAGAGAGCCAAGATCGGCGGATGCTCGAGGTGCTCGCCTGGGGGGTCCTCAATAAAGCAGAGCGCTCTACTCAACTCAATATCCGGCTCAATGCAATGCTAGGTGCTGCGTTTACGCGCGATGCCAAAGCGCTGCCTCTGCTTCTGCAAGAGCTCAAAGGCTCAAACGCCCTTCTGCGGTCCATTGCGGTGAAACTTGCTGCGCAGTATGGCGATGCCCCATTAAAAGATGAGATCGCCCGTCTTCTCAAAGAGGAGAAGGTGTGGTATGTGCGACTCGAGGTGATTCAGGCGGTCGGTACTCTGCGTCTACTTGATTTAAAAGATGCCTTGAAAGAGCTCATTGGGAATCCGCGTACTCTCGTTGAAGAAAAAGCGGCGGCGATCTTTTCTTTGGTGAGCATGTATGACACGATTGAGAGAGCGGAGCTCTTGACTTTAGCGCAAAGTGACCGCGCAGGCTTAAGGCAGCTTGCTGCCGAGGCGATTGCGCACCTGAATTTGACAAACGATCTCGATCTGTTACTCCCCCTACTTAGGGACACCTCCTCTGACGTGAAGATTTCCGCTCTCAATGCACTGGCGCTTTTGCGCGTAAGGAAGATCGGTAAAAATCCCGTCTCAGAACTTGTCGAAGAGCACTTGAAAGAGGGTGCAACGGAGGTGGCGATCACCGCTGCCTATGTGCTGCTACTTTTGGATGATAAAAAGGGGAGTCAATTCCTCGAAAAGATGCTTCAGAGTGATGAACCCAAATGGCGGCGTCTTTCTGCGGCTGCAATTGGCGTGAGTGGAAAGTATGGCGTCCCCCTTGCCACTGCAGAGCTCCACCGCTCCCAGGATCCCTATGTCCAGGTGAATCTCGCGCTTGGTTTGATTGGACAGCGAATACAGGTAAAGCATGCTTGCGAGACGCTCTATAGGGTGTTTTCCAAGGAAAAAAACACCCTATGGATGTGGGATGCTCAGTATAATCCCCTCTTTCGCTCCCTATCCCCAAGTCGAGTAAAGCACATCGATGCGATTCCCCATTATCCCGTTGTCGTGGACCAGCTTGTACGCCTCGATTTGCTCTCTGTACTCAGTATTGTCAGATACCCAAAGGCGCAAGAGGCTGTGAAAGAATTTTTACAGACGCGTACATGGGGGGTGACAGGGGCCGCTGCAGTGACGTTGCTCCGAGAAGGGGATGAGGAGGGATTAAAGGCGGTGCGCTCTTTGATCGACGATCCCGATGAGAAGATCCGGGTGCAGGCCGCTCTGATTTTGGCTATTGTGGGGAGTGATCCTGCGGCAGTTAGCGTCCTTCAAGAAGCGTATCCTCATCTAGATCGAGAAATGAAGGTCCATGTTTTGGAAGCACTTGCACACATTGGCGACCCCCGCTCGATCCCTTTTTTACTCTCCATCTTAAAAGAGCCATTCCAGGTGTTGCGGGTGGTCGCGGCCTCCGCGCTAATCCAGTGCCTATACCACTAAATTCTGTGGTTGCATCGATTGGAAGATGCGCTCTGCGATTTGGGGGATGGTCATCTGTTTGGCGTCATCGTACGAAATGGGGGCAATAGACCCATTTTTAAAGGTCAGGTAAGGAGAAAGATTTTCTTCTCCGATCGCTCTTCCTATTGCGCGCTGTAGAGCAGTGGTGTAACTATCCTCTAAGATAAATAGATCCGCTTCGCTACCAGTAAATGCAGGTTGTTGAATAACGGCGGATTCAAAAGCGGCCTTTACTTTCAGGTTGGTTGCGCGGACATCTGCCATAAATGCTAGCGCGCGGACGTGGGTATCCTCTCCCTTTGCAAGTTTTTCTTTGCAGGTCTGCAGATCTGCTAAGGCATCATCTATTTCATCTTTATAATATTTCACTCTAGCCATCAGGGGCGCCAGCTCACGAATCGATTCAGGATTTCTAATGAGATTTTCCGTTACTACCCAAGGAATGCCCATGTCTCGTGTAACATCTAGGGTGCGTCCAAGGGAGGGATCTGTAATAAGTGTGGCATAACTCTGGTTGATTCCACGCGCTTGATGCGCCAGCTCTGCACGGGAATTGGAGACCTGTTCAAACTTGCGATAGAGGTTGACTGCTCCGGGAAGGCTAAGGACGATCGAAAGAGCAGCAAAAGAGAGATAAATGGGCGCCGCATAGATCCCAGTCAGGACAAAGGCAGAGAGCGCGATGGCGGAGAAGGCGACAAGAGAGGCGGTCGCTGCAACTTTCCACATTTTGGAATGCCTCTCCAGCTTATCGATTTGATTTAAATCGAGCTCTTGTCTGCAGCGCTCGAGATAAGTCGTTTGGGACGGGAGAGCGGAAGTTGCCATAAAACACCTCTTTTGTTGAAAGACTGGGGTAGTATAGCTCTAAAGGGAGATCGGTTCAAGTGGATTGATTAGAAACTAAAAACTTTAAAGCTTCTTGTTTCATTTTGAGAAGTAGGCTGGCTAGCCCATTGGATCTGCTGGGGGAGAGACTAGAAGAAATTTGTAAATCTTCTAGGATCTGGGGTGGACATTGCAAGATCGCTTCAGGAGGCTCACCATTATAGATAGCTAGGAGGATTGCGGCAAGACCAGCTGAGATAAGCGCTTCAGAATAAGCCTGAAAAAAAACTTTGCCATCCAGGAGTTTCGCATGGAGATAAAGGGTGCTCTGGCAGCCTTTTACAAGATGAGAGGGGGTTTGATACTCAGCGGGATAGGGGGGCAAAGAGCGTCCCATTTCGATGATGCGCAGATACCGCTCATCGGGGGTTTTGCAACCCTTGAAAAGGGCGGAGAGAGCCTCTTGTTTAGCCATGCAGGAGGTAAAGGGCGGGATACTCATGGGAGGGATTATAAACTGATTGACATTTTGAGGGAAATGCAGTTTCATTATCCTACATTTTATCATTTGCCTATCAAGGAATATGCCCAAAGAAGACACAATCAAAATTGATGGTACCGTAGAAGAGCTCTTGCCAAATATGACCTTTAGAGTGGCCCTGGCGAATGGGATGCAGGTTTTGGCCCATTTATGTGGAAAAATGCGGATGCGCAATATCCGCGTACTCGTTGGGGATACCGTCACGGTTGAAATGTCCCCCTATGACCTAAGTAAGGCTCGGATCATCTACCGCCAAAGGTAGGTAAATTTGAGCAAAAACGCGAAACCTGTTGAATTTATTTGCAGTGCAGAATAAACTTGGATGCTTTCGGCTAGGAAACTGCCCAGATAGCTCAGTGGTAGAGCACTTGCATGGTAAGCAAAAGGTCGTAGGTTCAATTCCTATTCTGGGCAACGTGAAATGAATTTTAACACTTACGGAGACTAACGGAGGAAGTAATGGCAAAAGAAGCATTCAAAAGGACCAAGCCGCACGTCAACATCGGAACAATCGGCCACGTCGACCATGGTAAGACCTCTCTAACCGCCGCGATTACAAAGGTACTCGCCGAGAAGGGTGGCGCGAAATTCCGCGATTACGCGTCGATTGACAATACCCCCGAAGAAAAAGCGCGTGGAATTACCATTAACTCGACCCACGTCGAATACGAAACTGATGCGCGCCACTATGCGCACGTCGACTGCCC
>JAFEGI010000017.1:0-2689 GCA_018240135.1 Verrucomicrobiota bacterium | reverse complement strand
GGCGCAGATGGACGGGGCGATCCTCGTTGTTGCGGCAACAGACGGTGCGATGCCACAAACAAAAGAACACATCCTCCTGGCGCGCCAAGTAGGCGTTCCTGCGATCGTCGTCTTCCTCAACAAGATGGATATGATTGGCAAGGGAGACGAAGAGCTCGTTGATCTCGTTGAAATGGAGCTCCATGAGCTTCTCGAAGCGAAAGGATACAAAGATGTGCCGATCGTGCGTGGATCTGCTCTAAAGGCTCTCGAAGGGGACCCAGAGTATGTCAAGTCGATCATCGAACTGATGAATATCGTTGATAACAAGATCCCAACACCGGTCCGCGAGGTCGATAAGCCTTTCCTCATGCCAGTTGAAGACGTCTTCTCCATTTCCGGTCGCGGTACTGTGGCGACAGGACGTGTTGAGAGAGGTAAAGTGAAAGTGAACGATAAGCTTCAGCTCGTTGGTATCCGCGAGACACGTGAAACCGTCGTAACAGCTCTTGAGATGTTCAATAAAACACTCGATGTAGCAGAAGCGGGTGAAAACGTGGGAGTCCTCCTCCGCGGTATTGAGAAGAACGATATCGAGCGTGGTATGGTTCTCGCTGCTCCAGGAACTTGCAAGCCTCACAAGAAATTCAAAGGCGCTGTTTACGTTCTCAAAAAAGAAGAAGGCGGACGTCATAAGCCGTTCTTCAGTAAATATCGTCCCCAGTTCTACTTCCGTACAACGGACGTCACTGGTGAAGTAACTCTTCCAGAGGGAACAGAGATGGTGATGCCAGGTGATAACGTTGAAATCACTGCAGAACTTATCGTTCCTATCGCGATGGAAGAAGGAATGCGTTTTGCGATCCGTGAAGGCGGACGTACGATTGGTGCGGGAACTGTCAGCAAGATTCTCGACTAAGAATGTATCAGAGAGAGCTGCTGAGCAGCTCTCTCGGAGGGTGTGTAGCTCAGCTGGTAGAGCAGCGATCTCCAAAGTCGCGGGCCGGGGGTTCGAATCCCTCCGCACTCGATAAATAGAGGGAAATCCCTCGATAAAAAAGAAGGGTTGAGATGGGAGTACAGGTGGAGCCATTATCGTCTTCAGCAGAGACTAAGCCTTCCGTATCCAAATGGAACTTTCTGTACGAGCTCAAAGAAGAGCTCAAGAAAGTGACATGGACGACAAAAGAAGAGCTTATTCTTTTTACGAAGATTGTTGTAGGGTCGACTTTTGCTCTCGGCTTAGGAATTTACGGCGTCGACCTCTTTATTAAAGGCGTTTTGAATGGTTTTGGAGCGCTGATCCACCTCATTTTTGGGTAAAACATGCATAAGTGGTACGTAGTACAGTGTATTTCAAGTCAGGAAAAGAGAGTTAAAAAGGCTCTTGAAGAAAATCGGGAGTCCCAAGGGATGGCCGAGCTCGTTGCTGAAGTGTTGGTCCCCACGGAGAATGTCGCTGAAGTGAAGAAGGGGCAGCAGCGTGTCAGCGAGAAAAGAATGTGGCCTGGCTACATCTTAGTGAAGATGGAGCTCACTGACGACGCCTGGATGTATGTTAAAAATACCAACGGCGTGATCGATTTTCTTGGCGGTGAAAAGCCGCTCCCGCTTCAGCAGCATGAAATCGATACCATCCTTGCTGATATAGAAAGCAAAAAAGCGGGCGTGGTCCAAAAGCACAACATCCAAATCGGCGATAAAGTTAAAATCAACGATGGCGTGTTTGTTAACTTTATCGGGACCGTCCAAGAAGTATTCCATGACAAAGGCCGCCTGAGCGTCCTGGTCTCCATTTTCGGCCGTGAAACCCGTGTGGACGACCTCGAATTCTGGCAAGTAGAACTAGTGCCTCAAGAAGCTGAAACATAAGAGAGAATATGGCAAAAAAACTCGTAAAAACAATTAAGTTGCAAATTCCTGCCGGGAAAGCTAACCCTGCGCCGCCGATCGGTCCTGCCCTCGGTGCCGCTCAGGTCAATATTATGGCTTTCTGCAAGGAATTCAACGCGAAAACTCAGAACCAAGCAGGGGACATACTCCCTGTTGTTATTTCTGTTTTTTCCGACAAAACGTTTACGTTCATCACGAAAAGCCCTCCGGTATCTCGTCTGATCTTGAAAGAGGTCGGCATCGAGTCGGGGTCTAAAGTGCCGAACCGCGACAAAGTCGGAAAATTGAAAAAATCCCAAGTCAAGAAGATCGCAACTCTGAAGAAACCGGACATGCGTGTCCGTTCCGATGAAGCGGCGATGCGCCTTGTCGAAGGGACTGCCCGATCTATGGGTGTGGATATTATTGAAGGATAAATATGAAAAGTAAACGCTCTCGGGAGATAGCTAAACTCGTCGATGTACAGAAAGTGTATAAACTCGAGGAAGCTATCGCTATTTTGCAAAAATGTCCGCCGGTCAAGTTTGACCAATCGGTGGACGTGGCGCTGGTAACTGGCATTGATCTCCAGAAATCAGACCAGCAAGTGCGTGGCGTTGTCTCGTTACCGAACGGGACAGGCAAAAAGTCAGTGGTTGTCGTTTTCGCCAAAGGCGACAAAGTAAAAGAAGCCCTTGAGGCTGGAGCTGACTTTGCTGGAACTGAAGAACTTCTTGAAAAAGTGAAAGAAGGCTGGACAGATTTTGATGCCGTCATCTCAACGCCCGATATGATGCGTGATGTCGGTAAACTCGGTAAAGTTTTAGGACCCAGAGGC